>CAZUYN010000019.1:11785-21708 GCA_964624495.1 uncultured Clostridia bacterium | reverse complement strand
TATTGTTGTCCACCGCGACGTTGGTGGTGCCGAATACGGGCGCCATTTCGTGCTGCGCCGGCGCGACCTCGTTGTGCTTGGTCTTGCTGAATATGCCGTAGCTCCAAAGCTCGTTGTCCAAATCGTGCATATATTCGACTATACGGGGCTTCAATACGCCGAAGTAATGGTCTTCGAGCTCCTGTCCGCGCGAAACCCTTGCGCCGAAAAGCGTTCTGCCGCACAGGCGCAAGTCCTTTCTCTTCATATATTCGTCCTCGTCGATAAGGAAATATTCCTGCTCGGGTCCGACGGTCGTGGATACCTTTTTGCACTCCCTGCCGAAGAGCTTTAAAACCCTCTTCGCCTGTTTGTCTATCGCCGTCATAGAGCGCAGCAGCGGCGACTTCTTATCCAGCGTTTCGCCCGTATAGGATACGAAAACCGTGGGTATGTACAGCGTTCCCTCCTTTACGAACGCGGGGGACGTAGGATCCCATGCGGTATAGCCCCTCGCCATATACGTCGCGCGCGAACCGCCGGAGGGGAAGCTCGAAGCGTCGGGCTCGCCGACTATAAGACTCTTGCCGGTAAGGCGCATAATCGCCTTGTCGCCCTCGGGCTCGATAAAGCTGTCGTGTTTTTCGGCGGTAAGTCCCGTAAGGGGCTGGAACCAGTGCGTGTAGTGGGTCGCGCCCTTGGACACCGCCCATTTTTTCATTGCGGAAGCTACCGTGCCCGCAATGGAGACGTCCAACTGCTTGCCCGATTCGATAGTAGCGCGTAAAAGCTTGTATACTTCGCTGGGTAAGGTTTCCTTCTGAACCTGGTCGTTAAACACGTTTTCGCCGAACGTTTCGGGAATGCTCATATTTTCTCTGCTCCTGAAAAATTTAGTATAGTAAAATTATAGTTTAACCGTCGGAAAATGTCAACCGATAAGCGCCCGTTGCGCTTTTCACAACTCTTAATAAAAAACATAAGTAAAAGTTATAGCCGATTATAAAACGCAGTGCAACCGAAAGCCCGTCAACCCGTAGCCGCAATCCGTAAAACTTTATTTTTTATTTAACGTTTAATCGATTGAAATTTATCGCGGAAGGTTATATAATATATGAAAATCAACGGCGGAATTTTTTTCGCCGTAATCAAACGAGGTGTAATTATGATCGATAAAAAAATTGCCAAGCTTATTAACGAACAGGTGAATAAGGAGCTCTATTCGGGCTACCTCTACCTCGATTTCGCAAATTATTACGAAGCCGAAGGGCTGGACGGCTTCGCGCACTGGTATCAGATTCAGGCGCAGGAGGAGCGCGACCACGCGATGATGATGCGCAGATATTTAATCGACAACGGCATACGCGTAACTTTCGACGCGATATCACAGCCCGACAAGCAGTTCGCCGCGCACGACGACCCCTTAAAGGCAGGCTACGAGCACGAACAGTACGTCACCTCGTTAATCAACAATATCTATGCCGAGGCGTTTGCAATCAAGGACTTTAAAACAATGCAGTTCTTGGATTGGTTTATCAAAGAACAGGGCGAGGAGGAGAAGAACGCCGAGGATTTATTGAGGAAGTTCGAGCTGTACGGTCACGACGCAAAGGGACTTTATTCGCTCAACCAGGAGCTGCTGGCAAGGGTTTATACCGCTTCGACCACCGCGCCCGCCATGTAACCTTAAACAGTATAAATTTTTACGGCGGCGAAGGCAAAAAGCCTTCGCCGCCGTCTTTTTATCCGAATTTTTTTGTTCAGCGTCCCGTCAGCCGCCGTATAAGCCCGTCCAGACTTTCGAAGTATTCCTTAAAGGTCTTGGAACACACCTCGGCGTTTTTGATTGTCACGCCGTCGGTTCTTAACCCCGTCAGCGAAAACGCCATTGCCACCCTGTGGTCGCCGTAGGTTTCTATTTCGGCTCCGTGCGGCGCGGACGGGTAGATTATAATGCCGTTCTCCTCCTCCGTACACCGTACCCCCAGCCTTTTGAGATTTTCAGCCATTGCGGAAATTCTGTCGCATTCCTGTCTGCGTATATGCCCGATATTGCATATATGGGTCGGCTTTGAAAAATAGGGCGCGACCGCCGCGAGCGTCAGCGCCTGGTCGGAAAACGCCGACATATCGGCTTCGCCGCCGTCGAAGTCTTTTATCAGGTCTATGAATTTATAATCGCCCTGCATAGTATGGGGCATTACGCCGCGCACGCGGATATCCGTCCCCAATATGCGGTTGGCGGCGTAAAAGTAACAAGCCGCCGACACGTCGGGCTCGATTTCGTACCTCTTACCCGTATAAGAGCCCTTAACCGTAAAAACGCCGTTCTCTTCCTCCGCGTCCGCCCCGAACGACCACATCATATCGACCGTCATCTTGACGTAGTCCGTTCCGTGATTGCCGACGTAGGAGACGGCGAGGGGCTTGCCGGCGAGGACGCCCGCCATTAAAAGGGCGGAGAGGAACTGGCTCGATTTGGAGATATCCACGACTACTTTATCGGACGGGCTTTTCGTGCCGCGCACGGTAAAGGGAAAACAGTATTCCTCGCCCGAAAACTCAAAGTCCGCGCCTAAATCCTTCAACGCGCAAATCAGATCCTTTTGCGGACGCTTTTGCATCTGCGGCGAAGATGTCAGAAAATATTCGCCGTCGCAGAACGCGAGCATAGCCGTCAAAAATCTTGCCGCCGTGCCTGCGCTACCGACGTAGACCTCCCCCTTCTTTACGGGGATATTTCCGCCGCAGCCCTCGATTTTTATGGTATTGCCGTCTGCGTCCGCCCGTATTCCGAGCGCCTTGACCGCATTAAGAAAGGTTGCGCAGTCGTCCGAAAGCTGTGCGCCGTACAGAATGCTCTGCCCGCGCGCAAGCGCGGCGATGAGCATAGCCCTTGCCGTTATGCTCTTCGACCCGGGCACGGCTACGTCGGCTTTGAGATTTTTGATTTTCCCGTATATGTTTTCGACTTTATAATCCATTTTCCACTCTTATTTCTATCCCCAAAACCCCGTACTTTGCCTGTCTTTCGGGGGCGTAGTATAAATTCATATCCCCGAGAGAAGCCGCCTCGCCTTTTGCATAGCCGAATTTTTCGGGAGGCAATGCCCCGTATAATTCGGCAAAGCTGTCAAAGCGGTGCAGAGCGACGACCTCCGCCGTCAGCGTTTCGCCCGTAGCGTTATTTACAAACTCTATTTTATCGCCCGTCTTTATCCTGCGGCGTTTTTCGTCGTTGAGCCTTAACTCAATCGTCTTTGCGCCGCTCTTTATTTTTTCAAAGGGCGCAGGATTAATTGCATCGAACGGGTCATAACTTTCTGCGCCTCAATATGTCGCCTTCCCGTAATTTATACGGGCAATTTATGTTATAGACCGCCTGTACGAGCTTACAGTCGGTAACTTCTTCGCCCGAAGCGAGCGTAGCCCTTTCGACGACGAAGGTCTTGGCAAAGTCGGCGGACGGGGATAACACTTCGAGCGCGTCGCCCACCTTAAAACGCCCCCTCATTTCAACCTTTATATAGCCCTCGCCCGAGCCGACCACGTTTGCTATATAATCGCAGTCGCCCTTTGCCTGGCTGTCGGTATAGTTGACCGTGGCGCGGTTTTCGCCCAGGGCATAGGCGGTGGTATAGTCGCGGTGGGCGGCGGTGGCAAGCTCCCTTTCGACGGTCGTATTATAGCCGCCGTCTATACACCTGCGGTATGCGTTTACCACCGTAGCGAGGTAGTATTCGCTCTTCATTCTGCCCTCTATTTTAAACGAACACACGCCCGCCTCGGACATACGGTCGAGGTACGCGGACATATTCAAATCCTTGCTGTTGAAAATATAGGTTCCGCGGTCGTCCTCTTCGAGGTCTAAAAGACCGCTTTCCGCGCCCGTATCGCGCTTTTTGACAGAGTAATTCCACCTGCACGCCTGCACGCATTCGCCCCTGTTGGAGGGTCTGCCGGCGAGGTAATCGGAGAGAAGGCAGCGCCCCGAATAGGAAATACACATTGCGCCGTGCACGAAAGCTTCGAGCTCTATATCGGGCACGAAGGAGTGAATTTCGGCTATTTCTTCCAAAGACAGTTCGCGCGCGAGTATGGCGCGAGTCGCGCCGAGCTCCTTCCAGAATTTGACGGCGTACTTATTGGTCAGGTTCGCCTGCGTCGAAATATGGACGGCAAGCTTCGGCGCGGCTTTTTTTGCCGCGTAAAAGACGCCGCTGTCGGATACTATTACCGCGTCGGCGCCTATCCCGTACAGATATTTAAAATAATCTTCCAGCGCGCCGAAATCGGCGTTGCGCGCAAAGACGTTGGCGGTAACGTACACCTTTTTGCCCGACGAATGGGCGAAAGTCACGGCTTTTTTAAGCTCTTCTCCGTCGAAGTTATCGGCAAACGAGCGCAACGAAAACGCCTTGCCGCCTATGTAAGCCGCGTCCGCGCCGAAATAAAACGCCGTTTTCAGTTTATTGAAATTGCCTGCCGGGGCTAAAAGTTCTACCTGCATAATTATCCTTATTAAAATAGGCGGCTGACCGCAACGCAGTGCAAAGCGGCGTTACTTTTTGATCGACAGAGCCACCCCGTTGCCGACGTCTATTATCTGCGTCGTCAGCAGACCGCTTTGAGTGATTGCCGTCAGATATTCGCGTATATGGGCGACGAGCATACGCCTTTTGGGGGGAACGGGGCGTTCGCCGTTTACCCAGCCGTACATAAGCACGTCGTCCGAAAAGAGCGTTCCGCCCGCGATCAGAAGCCGTATGAGCTGAGGTAAATATTTAACGTACTGCACCTTAGGTCCGTCCAAAAAGATAAAATCGTAGCCGCCCCCGAGAGCGGGGAGTATATCGGCGGCGTCGCCGACTATGACGTCCGCCCTTTCGCGCATATGCATTGCGTCAAAATTTTTTTCGGCTTCCGCGGCGAAATCCGCGTTAATTTCAAGCGTGGTCAGATGAGCCTCGGGGCAGGCATCCAACATACATATGCCCGAAACGCCGATTGCCGTGCCTATTTCAAGAATTTTACGCGGCTTTGCCATCGCGGCGCATATGCTTAAAAACGCAAGCGTTTCGTCCGAAGAAACGGGTATTCCGCGCGAAAACGCGCCCTTGCGGATAGCCTGCAATCGTTCGGGAAATTCTATGCGGTTAAGCGCATACGTCCTGCTCTCCCTTTCGGGGGAAGAGGTATCGTTGTGCGCATATTCATATGTCGGGTTTTTAATCATATGTTTTTGGGTTAATACGGAATATATGCCCGTAAACGCATATTTCCGCCGCGCGATATGCGGCATACGCGGCGTTTGCCTACGCCGCGTTTACAGCTCTACCACGACGGGGACGACCATAGGCGATTGTCTGGTCTTTTTGAGAAGATAATTTTTAAGCGCTTTTTTGATTACGCGTTTAAGCTCGTCGGTATCTCCGTGCGAGAGGTCGTACCCCTCTATCGCGTGCGTGATGACCTCGCGCATTTCCTTGTTGTAGTCGCGGTGGAAATCGAACACGAAGCCGCGCGAATTTATCGCGGGCTCGCCGACGACCTCGCCGCCGTTTACCGCCACGGAAACTATAAACAGTCCCTCCGCGGCAAGCTGGCGCCTGTCCTGCATTACCACCGAAGCCTTTTCATCCTCTATGCCCTCGCCGTCGATTAGCAGCGAGCCGGACGGAACGTCGGCTAATTTACGCATACCCTTATTGGTCACTTCGAGACAGTTGCCGATATCGGCGAGGAAAATATTGTTTTCGGGCATACCGAGGCTTTCGGCAAGCCGCGCGTGCTGTTTAAGGTGGCGGTATTCGCCGTGGACGGGCACGAAGTAACGGGGCTTTAACAGGCTGTGCATGATTTTATGCTCTTCCTGGCAGGCGTGACCGGAAACGTGCACCTTTTCAAGACTTTCGTAGACTACGTCCGCGCCGAGATGACAGAGCTTGTTTATCACCCCGTATATGCCGCGCTCGTTGCCCGGTATGGTCGAAGCCGAAATTATTATAGTGTCGTTTTCGCCCACGGTTATCGCGGGATTTTCGCCGTTAGCCATTCTGGTAAGCGCGCTCATCGGTTCGCCCTGACTGCCCGTGCACACGATAACGACCTCGTCGTCGCGGTAGTTTTTGGTTTTCAGCACGTCCACTATTACGCCGTCGGGGATATGCATTTCCCCTATTTTTTCGGCGGCGTCTACTACGTTCAGCATACTTCTGCCGTTCAGCGCGACCTTGCGCCTGTACTTGACCGCCAAATCGATAATCTGTTGCAGGCGGTGTACGTTGGAGGCGAAGGTTGCGATAATCAGCCTGCGCTTTGCGTTTTCCGCAAACAACCTGTCCAACGTTTCGCCCACCACGGTTTCGCTCATCGTGTATCCCGGACGCTCTATATTTGTGCTTTCGCCCATATACAAAAGCACGCCCTTACTGCCTATGTCGGCTATTCTTTTCAGGTCTATACGGCTGCCCGCGACGGGCGTCAAGTCGATTTTGAAGTCGCCGCTGTGGAAAATTACGCCCTGCGGCGTGGTTATGCAAAGCGCGACCGCGCCCGCGATAGAGTGGTTTACGTTGATAAATTCAACCTTGAAGCAGCCCGCCTGATAGGTCTGCCCCGGGGCGACGACGGTCTCCTTGACCGAATTTAAGCGGTGCTCCCTCAGCTTGTTATCCACGAGCGCAAGCGTGAGCTTAGTGCCGACAACGGGCACGTCCACCGCCTTTAACAGGTAGGGCACGCCCCCGATATGGTCCTCGTGTCCGTGCGTAAGAAACAACGCCCTGACCTTCTTCTTGTTCTCTATAAGATAGGTGATGTCGGGCGCGATTAAGTCTATCCCGGGGTTTTCCTCGGTAGGAAAGGTTATGCCCGCGTCGATTACGATTATATCGTTGCCGCATTCTATGGCGGTCATATTTTTACCGATTTCGCCGACGCCGCCGAGGAATATTATCTTCACCGCGTTTTTGGGAGTTTTTTTATCGGGCTTTGCCGCGTCCGCGTTTGCGGAATTTGCCGTTTTGCCGTTCTTCCTCCCCAAAGACGGGGCGGACTTTGCCGCCCCGGAGGCGCGCTCCGCAGCTTTGCCGTTTGCCGCGGAAGATTTCCGCCTCCCGCCCTTCCCGGGGGACGGGGCTTGCGCCTTTACTTCGCTTTTATCGTCTTTCCGTTTTTTTGTACGGGGCTTTTTGGTCTTTCCCCCGTTTTTGTTCTCTGTTTCCATAATTCTTTCTGTTCTTTTCCCGTTTATTTTTTAATGTTTTTTTTGCAGACCCGTACCGTCCGCCGCAGATATCCCGCCGCGCTTGCCGCAAATCAAAGTAAAAGGGGGCGGTGACCCGTACTCTCCCGCCCCTTTAATCTGTCTTTGGTACCGACAAGCAATATACGGCAAGCCGTATAATATCTTTTATTTTTTGCTTACGTCTTTCACGAGTCCGTCTTCGATAAGCTCGTCAATGGTTTCGTAAGGATACATTGCCGCGTAGTCGCGCTCCGCAACCGTCCTCTTGACGCCGTCGCGTTTGGCGAGCATCGCGTCTATAAGTCTGACGGCTTTCTTTACGCCGCGAGGGCTTTTAATCTTTACCATCATAGGAGTGCCGTGCATGGATTTGTTGTCCGAAACGTCGACCTGGTGATATACGGAATATTCAAACTCCTTGGGGTCGAGCGCGAGGTACAGGCAGAGCGTCTTGCCCCTGATTTTGAACCTTGCAATCGTCTCCCTGCCCTTGTTGAAGCGCTCTGCGCCCCAGGCTATGTTGGAGTTGACCTTTTTATAGGAGAGCAGGGCGGTCTTTACCTGTCCGTAATAGTTCTTCTGTTCGTCCGTGCCCTGAATTATCCTCGCTATGAACGAACGGTTGTACTTCATCATATTGGCGAAGTCTACGCCGCCTTCGCTTTCCTCTTCCATACCGTCGGGCATTATCTCGCCGTCGGAGGGGGCTTCGTCAATATCGGTTACGATTTCCTCTATTACTTCGTCGGCAGGCTGTTCTTCGGCTTCTCCGTTCTCTTCGATTTCACCGCCGACGACGTCGCTGACGGTGACGAGCTGTTCTTCGGACTCTTCCTCTTCGGTCTCTTCCGCAAGTGCAGACGCCGCCGCGGTTTCGTCGTTTGCCGCCGCGACCACCACTGCGCCGGCAAGCAGTAATTCTTTAAGCTTTTCGATTTCCCCGTCAATCTTGTCGAAACGGGCGGAGTACTCTTCCTTTACGGCGGCTATTTCGCCTTCTACCTTTTCATACTTCTCTTCGCCGAGCTTTGCAATCTCTTCCCGTACGCCTTCGTTGATATGGTCGGTTATTACGGCGACGCCCTCGTCGTCGATGACTATGTCGTAGTCGCTGTCGGTCTGGTTTTCCAAAATCTTCGCGGACACGCTGTCGGCAATCGCGTCGCCGTCCACGGCAACGGTAACCCTCGAAGCAACGCCCTCGGCAATCAGTTCGTAGTCCAAATCCTCCGAAACCTTAGCCGAAATTGTTTCGGCTATACGGTCGTTATCTATTACCGCAGACGCGGGAATAGCCGGAATTATTCCCGCTATGACCTTATCGGCGATGTCGGCATTATCGACCTCGGGCATATAATTGGAGAGTATTGCCGCCGCCTTTTCGGCAAGCGCGTCCTCGTTTACCGCCGCGCTGACGGTCAGTTTATCGGAAATAGCCGTCGCGAGCTCCTCCGAATCGATGTTTTCCGCCGCGTCAAGCGCATAGGCGGGGGCGATGCGCTCCGCCACCTTTGCGGCAAGCGCGTCGTAGTCGAGCTTATCTTCAATCGCTTTGGCAAGCGAATCGCAGCCGTCGTCGTCAACGGTAATTTCAAACTCTTCGGGAGATATCGAACCCACGCGCTTGGCAATACGGTCGGCAATCTCGTCGGTATCGAGCGTGTCGGCGATAGTCGAGGAAAGACGGGTGACGACCTCCCCGGCAACCTGTTCCCCGTCAACCTCCGCTACCCGGTAAGAAGAATTTTCTTCCGCGGCGGCAGGTGCGGCCTCCGCAACGGGAAGGTTAATCTTTTCGGCAATTTTGGAGGAGAGCTCATCCAGATCTATTTCGGGGGCTGTCTCTACCGCCCCGGAGGCAGGCAGAACGATCTGCTCCGCCACGCGCGCGGCAATATAGTCGCAGGATACGGGCTCGCTGTTGACAACCTCGGATACCTTTGCGGCGATAAGGTCGTAATCGACCTCCGTCTGCGCGACGGGCGCGACGTATTCGGGGACAGGCATCCTTTCGGCAATCTTAGACGCGAGGTCGTCGTAATCAATTTCCTCGGCGACCGCACGGGGAACGTAAATGCTCTTAGCCACGGCGTAGCCCAGCGCGTCGTAATCGAGCTCCTGCGTCGCCTTTTCGACCTGCCGCTCGGGAACGATAATCTTTGCAGCCACGCGCGAAGCGAGTTCGTCCAAATCGGGCGTCTGCTTCTTTTTCAGCTCGGCGAGCTCCCCGGCGATTTTGTTGAGCGACATATTGAGCATAACGCAGACGCTCTCCAACTGCGCGGAAACGTATTTAATCTCCGTTTTGATTTGTTCGTGCTCGCTCATATTCGTCTTGGCGGCGGATCGGGTGAGCAGCTTGCTCTCGTCCAGCGCGCCGGACAAATTGCTGATTTTATCCTCGACGTCGTTCATCTGCACGTCGAACCGGGAGATTTTTTCTACAATCACGTCCGCCTTAGTACGGCTGCCGCCGTTAATATTATCAGCCATTAATACACCTCACGTTGTCTATTTATGAATGCCGCGCACTTTAATTGCCGTTCACTGCGGCATATGCGCAAAGTAAACCCGACCCCGAAGTTTACAGTTCATATAATAGTTTACACCAAATTTATTGAATTGTAAATATAATTGACTAAATTTTTTAACGAATTTAAAAGAAAATTTGAAAATTTTTTTCAGTTTGCCGTAT
>CAZUYN010000019.1:0-11685 GCA_964624495.1 uncultured Clostridia bacterium | reverse complement strand
AAATTTTTTAACGAATTTAAAAGAAAATTTGAAAATTTTTTTCAGTTTGCCGTATGCGCCGCCGCGGATTGCCGTATGCGCCGCCGCGGAAAAGACGATAAAGGTCAAAAATTCACGCTTTCGGAATATAATTAAATTTTTATGCAAATTTCAGGTTTTTTTATTGAATAACAGTTGCATAATTCTGCATAACGGTGTATAATGATACAAATTTTATAATTTTTCTAAGCGAGGTTTTTAAATGAGAGTTTATAATTTTGCCGCAGGTCCTTCCACCCTGCCTTTGGAAGTTTTGAAAAAGGCGCAGGAGGAATTTTTAGACTTCGGCGGCACCGGTATGTCGGTAACGGAAATTTCCCACCGCGATAAAACTTATATGGCGATAGTCGAAGAGGCGGAAGCGCTGGTAAGGGAGCTTTTGAAGGTACCCGAAGATTACGCCGTAATTTTCGTACAGGGCGGCGCAAGCACGCAGTTTGCCGCCGTACCCCTTAACCTTATGCACTCGGGCGTTGCCGACTATATAGTCACCGGCAATTTCGCCAAAAAGGCATGGCAGGAGGGTCAGATCTACGGTACGGCTAACAAGATAGGCGACAGCTCGGATAAGGTATATACCTATATACCCGACGTAGACGCGCTCTCTTACACGGACGGGGCGGACTACGTCCACATAACCTCCAACAACACCATTTTCGGTACGAGGTACGACAAATTCCCCGTATGTAAAGCCCCTTTGGTTGCAGACATGTCCTCCGAAATTTTTTCGAGGGAGATAGACGTCGGCAAATTCGGCGTTATATATGCAGGGGCGCAGAAAAACCTTGCCCCGGCCGGCGTTACAATAGTCATCGCAAAACGCAGCCTTATACAGGAGCCTTTGAAAATCTGCCCCACGATGCTTAAATGGAAGGTTCAGGACGAAAACGGCTCGCTGTACAACACGCCCCCCTCGTTCTCCATATATATGGCGTGCCTCGTTCTGCGCAACCTTAAAAGCAAGGGCGGCGTAAAAGCCATAAACGAGGTAAACGAATACAAAGCCAAGCTTTTATACGATTATATCGACGGCTCCTCCCTCTACAAAAACAACGTGGAGCGCCGCTTCCGCTCTATAATGAACGTGCCCTTCGTCACGGGCAGCGAGGAGCTGGACGCCAAATTCGTTTCGGAGGCGAAAAAAGCGGGGCTCGTATCCCTTAAAGGGCACAGACTGGTAGGCGGCATGAGGGCTTCGATATACAACGCAATGCCCGTCGAAGGCGTGCAGGCGTTGATAGAATTTATGAAAAAATTTGAAACGGAGAACAAATAAATGGCGGATATACTTAAATTAAACGCAATCTCTCCCCTTGCGGACGACATATTCAAGGGCTGCAACTACGGCGACGACGTCGCCGACCCCGAAGGCATTATGGTGCGTTCGGCGGCTATGGCGGACTACGCAGTGGGCGACAGACTTCTGGCGGTCGCGCGCGCGGGGGCGGGCACAAACAATATACCCGTAGCCGACTATTCGGAAAAGGGCATAGTGGTATTCAACACCCCCGGCGCAAACGCCAACGCGGTCAAGGAGCTGGTTATATGCGAGCTGTTTTTAGGCGGACGTAAGATAACCGACGCCATAGACTGGGTAAAGAGCATAAAGGGCGAGGGCGCAAATCTTTCGAAAGCCGTGGAAAAGGGCAAAAAGAATTTCGTCGGCGGCGAAATAATGAACAAGACTTTGGGCGTTATAGGTCTCGGAGCGATAGGCATAGCCGTCGCAAACGCGGCATATGCTTTGGGAATGAACGTCGTCGGCTGCGACCCCTACCTTTCGACCGCAAACGCCCTGAAACTCAACCCTGCGGTAAAGGTCGCGTCCGCGCGCGACGAACTGTACGCCGCAGCCGATTTTATCACGGTGCACACCCCCCTCACGCCCGACACTAACGGTATGTTCGACGCGCAGACAATCGCCAAGTTTAAAGACGGGGCGGTTTTAATAAACAATTCGCGCGGAGAGCTCGCGGACGAAAAGGCGGTGATCGCCGCGCTGGAAAGCGGAAAGCTCGGCAGATATATAACCGACTTCCCCACGCCCGACCTCATCGGGGTTAAGAACGCCATATGCGTACCCCACCTCGGCGCAAGCACGCCCGAGGCGGAGGACAACTGCGCCGTTATGGCGGCAAACCAGCTTATGGACTACATCGAGAACGGAAACATAACCAACAGCGTAAACTATCCCTCGGTGGGCGGCCCCAAGACGGGCGCGGCGAGAATATGCATTCTGCATAAAAACGTCGCCAATATGATCGCAAGATTTACCACCCTGGTTGCGGCGGCGGGAATAAATATAGACAGCATGGGCGACAAGTCCAAGGGCGATTACGCGTATTGCATAATCGACGTGGACGGAGAAGTCCCCCGCGAACTCGCCAAGGCTATTAAGGACATCGACGGGGTTATCAAAGTAAGGGTTATCAAATAATTTCCGACAATCCGCCGGCGTTTCGCGGATACTTAACTAAACGAATAATTATACGAGCCTCCGCCCATAATATAAACGAAGCGGAGGTTTGCTATTTGTATGAATAAAAAGAAAATAAAAAAATTGAGCGACGAACAGTACAACCTATATATTGCGACTTTGAGCGGCGACGCCGCGCTTTACAACGCCGACGGCGAAATATTCGCGCCCGAAGAAACAGACCTCCCCAAAGAGGACAAAAAATTAGGGGATTAAAACGGCGGCCGTCTTTAACTCGTCTTTTTATTTTACGGGGCTATAATAACGGCGCGGCGTAAGACGGAGGACAAACGGAAAAGGTCAAAATAACGGCTATCGGGAAGGCGCGCCGCGACGACCCGATTGAAAAATACGAAAGCCCCGTCGGAAACGGGGGCGATATGCGCGAGGGGCGGAAAGAATAAATTTTTGCGACGGTAATTTAAGGCGCCGCCGCCCGTTTCGGGCGGCGGCGCTATCGTTATCCTTTCATGTCAGAGCAGTATGCAGATTACTCCGCCCCTGCCCTCGTTGACGATACGGGTTATCGCGCGGCGCATTTTGGCACGGGTGTCGTCCTGCATTGCCGAAACCTTGCCGTCCAGCCCCTCCTTGACCATGCTGCGCAGCGACTTGCCGAAGAGGGCGGTATTCCAGGTTGACCGCGGGTCGTTTTCAAACCCGTTCATTATGCCCTTTACCATTTCCTCGCTCTGCGACGCGTTGCCTATCATCGGACTTACCTCGCCGTTTACGTCGACGCGCACGACGTGGTAGCTCGGCGCGGTCGCCCTCAGCTTTATGCCGAGATTGCCGCCCTGCTTTACCATTTTGGGCTTTTCCAGAGTCAGGTCGTCGTCCGACGGGCACACTATGCCGTAGCCCGTCAGCTTCGCGCTCTCTAACGCGTCCTTGACCTTGTCGAAGCTGCGCTTGGCTTCGGAAGCCGCGGCGACGTACTGCATTAACGCCGTTTCTCCGCATATATCCTCGCCCGAAATCTCCGAAAGCATTTCGAACAGCACGCCGTCTTTAAGGTTTACCTCCACCGTGGCGTTGCCCGTGGATAGCGCCAGCGAGAGCGTTACCTCTCCCTTCCAATACTTACTGTCGCCGAACGCACGGTCGAAGAGCGAGCAGTCGCGCATGACGTTGATTTTTTCGCACGTGCCGCGGACGACGGTCAGCAGCTCGGAAATTGCCGAGCTGTCGGCAGGCATAACCCTGATCCAATCGGGAATTTTGAAATCTATCCCCGTTACGGGGAATTCGAAAAGCGCTTCCCTGAGCACGGCGGACAGCTCCTCCGCGCCCGCCTCCTTGCAGTTGAGCGCGATAACGGGCGAAGAGTACTTCTGTTGCAGACGGGCTTTGAGTTCGAGCGACTCGCGCCTGTCGGGGTCGGCGCAGTTGAGCACGATGACGAAGGGTTTGCCTATGCGCTTTAATTCCTCTACCGTGCGCTCCTCCGCAGATACGTAATTCTCCCTTTCGATACCCGTAACCGAGCCGTCGCAGGTGACCATAACGCCGATTGTCGAATGGTCGCGGATGACCTTTTGCGTGCCTATCGCCGCGGCTTCGGCAAAGGGCAGGGGCGTATCCGACCACATAGTGTTTACAAGTCGGGGCGCGCCGTCCTCTTCAAACCCCTCGGCGCCGTCGACGGCAAAGCCTACGCAATCTATAAGCCTTACCTCCGCCTCCGCGCCGCCGACGTTTACCTTTACAGCCTTTGCCGGTATGAATTTGGGTTCGGTAGTCATAACCGTACGCCCCGCCGCGGACTGGGGAAGCTCGTCTGCCATTTCAGACCTCGCGCCTCCCTCCGCGTAAGGCAGCACGAGTTCGGTCATAAACCTTTTGATGAGCGTCGATTTGCCCGTGCGCACCGGACCCACCACGCCGATATACAGCGCGCCTCCGCACCTGTCCGAAATATCGTTATAAATACTGCTGTCCAACATTGCCTTGCCTCCGTCAGTTTCGGTTACGTTTAATATCTTATTGCGCGGCGGCGGTATTTATGACCGTATTTTTATATTTGCGCATAAAAATGCCCCTCACGGGCAAACGCGCACTTTCCATAGGGAATGAAGGTAAAGTATATAAGGGTTGTAACTTCAAACGATATTAAAAAACTCTCGGAGGCTATACCCGAGAGCTTTTTAATACACATAATTAAGTACGATAAATTGTAGTTTAATCGTTCGTTCTGCGTTCTTTTTTAGGTAACAACTTTTCAGGCGTTTTACAGAACATACGAACAATACTTCCGCAATCGCGACAAACCAAAGCGTGAACGGCAGAGCAGTGTATTCCTTTTTCAATCTGAACGCCGCCGTAAGCCCCCGCTCTGCCTTCGATAAATTCCGAGCCGCCGCAATAAGGGCATTTTTCGATTTTAATCTCTTTCATAGTTATAATCCTCCCAAATCAAAGAGTTTCATCTTTTAATATTTGGCGCACATAATCTAAATTTTTATAGCGAACATAAAGCAGATAACTTTCCAACGGCACAGCAAATTTAGAAATAACGCCTGTGCCGAACGGCATAAGTACGCACTCTATATTTTCATTTGCTAAATCGGCTTGTAAGTTATCACCGAAAAATCTATCCGCTTTTGCAGCCGAGCAAAAATCGTCATCGTTTACAGCTCGCACTTCTTTCGTCCGCATTTAGGGCATCTTTCGTCGTTACAAGCGATATTACAACTTTCACAAAAATTCATAATGACGCTCCGCATTTTCTTCGTCTTTATCAAGTAACGTTTCGTCTTTATCAAGTAACGTTCTGATTTTTGCCAATACTACGCGACATGCAATTAATGGAATTAAATTAAGAAACCAAATACCGAAAAGCGTGAATGCAATTGCAATAGATACATTGTCGGGTATAGTGGTTACTTCCGATATGATTGTAAAAACCAAACAAGCAATAACAGCTGTGTCTCCGACAATTTTTGATATTAATTTAATTTTATCATAAATTGCTTGTTTTTTGATTAATTGTTCATTCGATAAATTCTGAATTTTCATCTACTATTCTCCACTTGTATTCCTTTGATAAATTATTGTTTATCGCTCCACGAATAATTTAAAAAGTAACGCTCGGAGACTTTACTTATTTCACATAATTATAATATGCTTTGGGTCGGGGTCAATAATCTTTTACGGCTAAAAGCTCCTTATAGAATTCGTCAAGCTCTTCCTTGGTCTTGAAGTTGGCGATATACTGGGTGTCGCCCATCGCGCCCGCCAGGGCGCGCGGAACACGGGCGATGGATTTCAGGTTAGCCCAATACTTGTCCCTTATGTCCTGCTCCATATATTTATAGTTTATGCCGTCGCGCCTGCCGCAGAAAGCGCAATAGAAGCGCTCGCCCGTGGCGATGAGAGTTGAATCGTACGCAATCATATCCGCCCAGATCTTGTACACGTCGGTGGAATTGGCATAGTTCATCATATCGGGGGAAATTCCGCCCGAGGGGCGCATGTTGACTTCGAGGGCGACGACCTCGCCCTTTTTGCCTATGCGCTGGTCGCTGAGCAGTCTGAAAAATTCGAAATGGACGAAGCGCGACTTCACCCCGAACGCTTTCAGCACGCGCCTGCCCGCGTCGCGCACGTCGTCGAAGGGCTTATCCAAAATATAGAATACGGAAGTGCCGCCCGTGTTGACCACGTCCATAAGCGACAGCGGCGTTACGTTGCCCGTTTCGAAAATAGGTTCGCCCTTGCTGTTGACGACCGCGTCGTAGGAATTGACCTCGGCGTCGATAAATTCTTCCATTATATAATCGGTGGAAAGCTTATAGCCGAAGAAATTTTCCAGCTCCGCGTCGTTTGAAATTTTATGCGTGTCGTTTGCGCCGACGCCGTTATCGGGCTTGACTACGACGGGATAGCCGACCGTTTTGATAAACTTCTTGCAGGTCGCGACGTCGGTGGCTATGCAATACTTCGCCACCTTTACGCCCGCCTTTTCGTAAAACTCCTTCATCGCGGACTTATACTTTACTTTACGCATATCCTCGTTTTTAAAGCCCGAGCAGATGTTGAAATCTGTTCTCAGCATGGCGTCGCGCTCCAACCAATATTCGTTGTTGCTCTCCAGCCAGTCTATTCTGCCGTAGCGGAACGTGAAGAAAGCGACCGCCCTGTATACCTCGTCGTAGTTTTCCAGCGAGGAAACCTTATAGTATTCGGTAAGCCCCGACTTCAAATGGTTTGACAGGTTGAAATAATCGCTGTCGCCGATACCGAGGACGTTAAAGCCGTTGTTTTTGAGCTCGCGGCAGAAACGCCAATAATTTTCGGGGAAGTTGGGGGAAATGAATATAAAATTTTTCATAATTTTTTTCCTTGAATTTGCTCTGTATATTTTCGCCGCGCCGCCGCTCACTCTTCGAGCAGCAGCGGTATGAAATACGGTATTTCCCTTTGCCAGGACGCTTCGGAATGGGTTCCGCCGCTTACGATACGGGCGGTTACGTTCACCCCCTTGTCGCACAGAAGCTTGAACACCTCTCCGAACAGGCGGCGTTGGGGAGAATGGTTTTTAAATTCGTTAGAACCGTAATCGGTAAAAAGACGCACGTCCCGTTTAAAGGTTGAGTTTGCTATAAAGTCGGGCACTTCGCCCTCCTGAACCCAAAGGCTGGGGGAAAGCGCCGCCGCGCGCGAAAAATACTTTTGGTACTTACAGAGGGCGTACAGCGACATAAGTCCGCCCATAGAGCTGCCGCCTATAAAGGTGTTCGCCCTGTCGGGGAGAGTGCGGAACGCGCCGTCTACCTGACTTTTAAAATCGGAGACGAGCCAGTCCATATACTTTTTGCCCCTGCCCGTAATCTTTTTGCCGCGGAATTGACAGTTTACGGGGGAGTATTCGGAAAGGCGCATATCGCCTTCGTGGTTGCACTCGACGGCGGCGACAATCAACGGGGCGCCCGTTTGGTCGAGGTACTCGCCCAAGCCCCAGCTTTTGCCGAAGGTCGCCTCCTCGTCGGAAAAGAGATTGTGCCCGTCGAACATATACAGCACGGGATAGCGCCTGTCCTCCCCGTCGTAGCCGACGGGAAGATAGATATAGGAATTTCTTTCCTTTTCGCCCGTAAGGGACGGAATTTTTACTCTATCGCGGATAATCATAAAAATCTATAAAATGCGTTAATCGGCGCATATTACGGGGTCTATAATTTCGATCCGATAAACTCGGCGATATCGTCCCCGACCTGCACGGCGCAGAAGTCGTTCAATATTTCGTGGCGGCAACCCTCGTATAAAATCATCTCCACGTTTTTGCCGTAAGCGCTCATCTTGTCATAGAATTTAATAACGCCTTTACCGTAGTCGCCGACGGGATCGTCCTTGCCGGAGACGATCAGTATGGGCAATTCGTCGGGAACCTGCTTCATCGTCTTTGCCTTGCACGCTTCGGCAATTATCGAAAACAAGCCGTAGAATGCGTTGCAGGTAAAGGGCACGCCGCACAAGGGATCTGCGATGTACGCGTCCACGTTGGCGCTGTCGGCGCTAAGCCAATCGTATTCTGTTCTGTGCCCGAACCTCTTGTTATAAGAGCCGAACGCGAGATTGTTTATGGTCTTGCTCCTGTGCCTCCACCCTTTAAAGAGGGCGTCCGTGCGCGTCGCGAATTTTGCCGCGCCCGTAACAAAGGAGCTTTTAAAGCCCGTGCCCATTATGACCGCGCCCGCGAGCTCCTTGCCGTAGATCGATATAAACTTACGGCAGAAGAACGAGCCCATGGAATGTCCCATAACGAAGTAGGGCACGGACGGGTTTTTCGCTTTCATAATTTCGTAAAAAGAGGCGATTTCCGAAAGGACGGGGGCGTAACCCTTCTGGCTTGCCATATAGCCCGAATCTTCCTCCGTCGCCACCGACTTTCCGTGACCGAGGTGATCCTCGGCGCAGACGGTTATACCCTGTTTTGCCAGCTTTTCGGCAAACGGAGCGTAGCGCTCTGCATATTCCGCCATACCGTGAATAATCTGCAGAACCGCCCTGCATTCGCCCTCCGCGTTCCATATACACGCGTGGACGTTGTTTTTGCCGTCTGCCGACGGATAATAAATTTCCTGCATATTGATCTCCATATCAGAAAAAATGCTAAAAACGCATTATAATTGCTTTTGCCGCGCTATCATTATATCACTTAGTTTCGGCAAACGCAACGCCTATTTATATACGGAAGCTATTTTTTTACGGCTTTTTACCGCCCGTCCCGCCCGACAGCATTTTCCTTACGCCCTTGAAAAAGCTGCCGTTGCAGGCGAGCAGAAAGCCTTCCGCCTGCGTCTTATCGAAACCCATGTATTGCAACAGAGAACGCAGCGGCATATAGTCGAACGCCGTAGCCTTGAATACGTCCTTCGATTTTTTGCCGTGCTTTATGATAAGCCCGAAAATTTTCGGGAGCAAGCCCCTGCAATAGCCCAAGTAAGCCGCCTGCATATCCCAAGTCGCCTCCATACCCTTAAAAGGCGGCTGCGGTCGAATATCCCCCGTAATATGGCTTGAATAATAGTCTTTATAGCTTATTTTATCATCCGACGGCAGGGCATAAACGCAGCCTTGGGGAAGATTTTTTTCGTCTATCGTCACGGTGGCGGCAAACAGCCTGTTAAGGCTGTCGCTTTGCAGGCATACCGAATATTCGCCGCCCGCGACAAAGCGCGAATTAATATCGTCCCATACGCGGAAGGTGTAGCCGTCGTACGGCATAAACACCTGCCTGCTCTCCCCCGGGGCGAGGTAGATTTTTGTGAAGAGTTTGAGCTCGTACGGGGATACCGCGAGGTTGCGCGGCGCTTTCACATAGACCTGCGGCACCGCCGCCCCGGCGACCGCGCCCGTATTTGTTACCGTAAAACGCACCCCGTCCTTTTCCGCCGCAAAGTCCGAATAGCCGAAAGAGGTATACGAAAGCCCGTAGCCGAACGGATATTTAACGGGCACGCCGAACGACGAATAATATTTATATCCGACGTAAATACCCTCTGCGTAGTCCATCTTTAAATCGTGCGACGAATAGACGGCGGCGCAGGGTTCGCTCCCCTCGCTCAGCGGATAGCTTTCGGCAAGCCTGCCGGACGGATTAACCTTGCCCGTAAGCACGTTTACCGTCGCCGTCGCGCCGCACTGTCCGCCGAGATGGGCGAGCACGAGCGCGTCAACCCCCTCGTCCCAGTCGGTCAGAACGCTGCTTCCGCAACACAGCACGGCTATGATTTTTTTATTTAACTTTGTAAGCGCGGACAACAGCTTTTTCTGCCCGTCGTCTATGGACAGCGTCTTTCTGTCCGCCCCTTCCGCCTCTTCATAGCCGTTTAGCCCGAGGCAGACTATGACCGTATCGGCGCGTCCGGCGAGCTTAACCGCCCTTGCTATTAAGCCCCCGTTTGTGCCGCCCCGCCGTTTATAGCCCCTTGCATAGCCAACAAAACCGAGGTCGGTCCGGGAAATTGCCCCCAATATATTATCTAACGAAGTGGGATTGACCTTAGACGAGCCCTCGCCCTGGTAACGGGGTGTTTTGGCAAATTCGCCGACGACGGCTACTCTTTCGCCGCTTTTAAGCGGCAGGGCTCCGCCCTCGTTTTTCAGCAGGACTATGCTCTGCTCCGCCGCCTCACGGGCGAAATCGGCATGGGCTTTATAATCTACCTCGCCGCGCTCTATTTTCTGTGATTTGACCGCGAAATCGCGTATGCGGCGAACCGAGGCGTCCACCACGCTTTCTTTAAGCCGTCCGCACCTGACCGCGGCAACCACCTCGTCTGCGGAAAAAGCGCATTCGGGCATTTCCAAATCGGCGCCCGCCTTCAAGGCAAGCACGCGGTCGCGGCTGCCGCCCCAATCGGACACGACAAGCCCGTTAAAGCCCCATTCGCCCCGTAATATGCCGTTGATAAGCCCGTTATGTTGGTTGCAGGGGATACCGTTCAGCGAGTTATAAGCGGTCATAACGCCGCCCGCGCCGCCCTCTTTAACCGCTATTTCGAAGGCGGTAAGATAGGTTTCGCGCAGGGTCTGCCCGTCCATACGGCTGTCGTAATAATTTCTGGCGAGCTCCCTGCTGTTTGCGGCGAAATGCTTTACGCACGCCGTAACGCCCGTACTCTGCACGCCCTGTATAAACGCCGCGGCTATTTTCCCCGAAAGATACGCGTCCTCGGAATAGTATTCGAAATTCCTGCCGCACAGCGGACTTCGCTTGACGTTGACGCCGGGACCGAGCAGCATCGAAACGCCCTGATGCGCCGCCTCCGCGCCGATATGCTCGCCCAGACTTTTACACAGCGATACATCGAAAGAGCAGGCGACCGCCGAAGCCGTGGGATAACACGTCGCAGGGTGCGACTTGCCGATGCCGCCCGCGCCGGGGTTTTTATCCTGCGAGCGCAAGCCGTGAGGTCCGTCCGAAAGCTTTACGGAAGGTATGGAAACGGCGTTGCATTCCGCCGTATGCCAAAACCCCACGCCCGTCAAAAGCTTTGCCTTTTCCTCTATATCGAGTTGTTTTATTCCGTCGTCAGTCCGCATCTTACAATCTCCTTCAAAAAAAAGCAGGATTGCTCTGTTAAAATTTTACCACTATATTTTTGACTTTGCAATATTCCGCGCCGTATTTTTTATTTATTATTAATAAGGAATGAATAAACGTGAATAAATCACGCCTATTTTTGCATAAACGCCGAAAATTTTTTAATAAATTTATAAAAAACAGTTGACATACGCATAAAATTGTATTATACTGACCGTAATTTAAAAAACCGTCGAAGCGAAAAGTTATGGCGAATCGTGCGCATACAGAGAAGTCGGTTTGGTGAGAGGACTGCACGCAGAACGCCAGATGGGTCGCGGAGGGCGCCCGACAAAGGCATTGCCGAGTATCGGACGACGAGCAGGGTTAGCGTAAGTAACCTGTGGGAATTAACCGTTCCTACACAGAGCGCGGAAAAATTTTTTCCGAAACAAGGTGGCACCGCGGATATGCCTATCCGCCCTTGGCAGCGTAAATTTTACGTTGCCGGTTTTTTTATACTTTTGCCATAAAAACAACCGCCCGTCGCGGCGGTAAAAATAAAAAATAAAACGGGTCAATCCCAAAGGAGCTAACTATTGAGAAGTCAAGCGAAGGAAGTAAGAAAAGTTAAAGAATT
>CAZUYN010000018.1:13093-22114 GCA_964624495.1 uncultured Clostridia bacterium | reverse complement strand
CTTTTGCGCCCTTAATGCTTTCGAGCCACTCTTCGTAAGTCTGCACCGTATCGCCTTTGCTCTCCGCATATGCGACGTAGGTCTGATAGACGGCGTATATGTCGGGGTCTTTGTCGGAAGAGTTATCCGAACCGCACGCGGCGAGACTTATACCGCCGCCGACCAGACACAGCGACATAACGACCGCCGTAATTAATTTGCTCTTTTTCATACCAATCCTCCTTGGGCTATATTGTATTTTAAATTATACATATTCACACTATGTATGTCAAGTAATACAGAGCAAAAATATGTGGTCTAATTTTACGCATATTATAAAATGGCAGTATGGATAAGACAATTATCAGGGAAAGGTATTCGGCAATCAGGCAGGCGCACAACATATCGGCGCGGAAGCTGAGCACGGAGCTGGGGCAGAGCACGGAATATATCAACCAGATTGAAAACGGAAAGTGTATGCCCTCGGTCGAGGGACTGCTTAATTTTTGCAATTACTTCGGCATATCCGCGGGGGAATTCTTTAACGACGAGTGGCGGTTTCCCGTGGAGTACGGGGAAATCGTAAAAGAGCTGAACAAAATGGACGTTATGGCTATACGCCAGATTTACGACCTGTTAAAGCTGATTAACGCCAACAAGCAACAGCCCAAAACAGAAAACTGACGGCCGTCTTACAACAATTTTTTTGCGTAAATTAAGGCGGCGCGCCCGTTTTACCGGGTGCGCCGCCTCGCTATGCAAAATTTTTCGATTATTTATATTTACGGGAATTTTATCTGTTCCGCGTAATCGGCGTTTTACGCCGTATCTCGCTTATTCGCCGTCCTCCCCCGCGAGAAGGCGCTCGCGTTCGGCAACGGTAAGCGCCTCTATCATTTCGTCGAGGTCGCCGAGCATAAAGCTGTCTATCGAATAGAGCGACAGCCCTATGCGGTGGTCGGTTACGCGCCCCTGCGGAAAGTTGTACGTGCGGATACGTTCAGACCTGTCGCCCCTGCCGACGAGCGATTTGCGCCGCGCATCCTGCTCCGAGCGGTTAAGCCCGTTGTAATAATCGTACAGACGGGAGCGCAGAACCTTAAACGCCTTGTCCTTGTTTTTAAGCTGGCTGCGTTCGTCCTGGCAGGTGACGACTATGCCCGTGGGGAAGTGCGTAAGGCGTATTGCGGTTTCGGTTTTGTTTACCTTCTGACCGCCCGCGCCCGAAGAGCGGTAGACGTCTATGCGCACGTCCTCGTCCTTTATTTCCACCTCTACGTCCTCGGCTTCGGGCATGACCGCGACGGTCGCCGTCGAGGTGTGTACCCTGCCCTGCGATTCGGTTTCGGGCACGCGCTGGACGCGGTGGACGCCGCTTTCGAATTTAAGCTGTTTATACGCGCCTTTGCCGCTTACGTTAAGCACGATTTCTTTAAGTCCGCCGAGCTCGGTGGCGTTTTCGTCCACCACCTCGACCTTTAAGCGGTGGCGTTCGCAGTAATGCAGGTACATCTGATAGAGCTCGGCGGCGAACAGCGCCGCTTCCTCTCCGCCCGCGCCGCCGCGTATCTCCATTATACAGTTGCGGTCGTCGTTTTTATCCTTAGGCAACAGCAAAAGCTTCAATTCGCCCTCGATTTGCTCCACGCGCCGCTTGCAGGCGAATATCTCCTCGTTTAACAGCCCGCGCATTTCGGGGTCGCTTTCGGACTTGACCGCTTCCTCCGCCTGCTCTATTTTACGCATTTCGCCGAGGTATTCCTCGTACTTGGCGGCAGGTTCGGAAAGCTCTGACTGCTCCTTGGCAATCTTAGTCCACTCCTCGCCGCCGACCGCCACCGAAGGGTCGGAAAGCTTTTCGGTCAGCGTTTTATATTTATTGTATATATCCGATATTTTAGAAGTCATAATAATTAAAATAAAACTTTAAATAAAACGTCGCCGTCAAAACGCCCCGTTTAACGCGGTTAAAACGCTATTTTAAGGAAGCGTTCCACGCCCGAAAAATCTTTGACGATCATCGCGTAATCGCGCTTGGGGAAGAGCTTTAAGACCTCCTCCGCCTGACCTTCGCCCACTTCGAGCATAAGCATGCCGCCGCGTACGATATAACGGGTTATTTCCTTGGAGAGCCGTCTGTAAAATTCCAGCCCGTCGTCGCCGCCGTCGAGGGCGATTCGCGGCTCGTAGTCCTTGACCTCGCTTTGAAGATAGGGTATTTCGCCGCTCTTTATATACGGCGGATTGCAGACGATCAGGTTAAACCTGCCGTGCACGCGGGAGAATAAATCGCTCTGCACGAAGGTTATATCGACCGAATTGTAGTTGGCGTTCTCCTTGGCGAGCATTATCGCCGCGTCCGAAACGTCGGCGGCGGTTATCTGCACCTTTTTGCCCTTTGCGTGCCGCGCGATTGCGATTGCTATACAGCCGCTGCCCGTGCACAGGTCGAGCACCTTGTCCCCGTCCTCCAACGCGTTGACCGCCTGTTGGGCGAGTATTTCGGTTTCGGGTCTGGGTATAAGCGCCCTTTCGTCCACCCTTATTTTGCAGTCGTAAAAGTCCACGTCGCCTATGATATACCAAAGCGGTCTGCCCGTCATACGCTTGTCGGCGATTTCGTAAATTCTGCGCGTTTCGCCGGGCTTTACCAGCCTTTGCGTGCCGAGCTCGCTTCTGTTCATGTCGAGCACTATGGAATATATCCATTCCGCGTCGCTTTCGTCGATGTTCTTTTCGACGAATTTTTTCTTGGTCTCTGCGAGCATCTTAGGCAACAGTCCGCCCGTTACGAAGGAGGTTTCCGCCATTTCGGGGTCCGCGTCCATCTCCATAGCCGCGTTGAACGCCGCAATAGCCACCTCGACCATTTCCGCGTCGGGCTCGCGCGTGGTAAATACCTTCTGCATAAGCATTCCCGGCCATTTGAATATAACGCCGACCGGTCCGCGTATGCGCGCGAAAAGTTTAAGGAATTCGTACGATATGCCCGTTATCAGCGGCAAAAGCACTATTTCCACGCCGATATTGGCAAGCGTCCTCAACGCGCCGCTGGGTACGGTTACGGAATTTATGCCGAGAGCCCAGGTTATTACGCCTATGACCGCGATGTTGATTACGAGCACTATAAACATAAACGAAGTGCCGCACCTGTCGTGTATGCGCGAGCATTTCATAACGTTTTCGGGCGTAAGCTCCATTCCGCGTTCGTAGCAGTTTATGGTCTTGTGCTCCGCCCCGTGATATCTGTACAGTCTGCGTATGTCTTTGAGTATCATAATAAGACCGAGATACGCGAGGAATATGATCAGCTTCAGAGCGCCGCGAATGACGTAATACCATACCGAGGACTGGGTCAAATCCCGCCACCAGTATTTCATAACGATATCCTCGGTAAACGCAATCGGCAGCCATATGAACAGGGCGAACGCGAGCGCTATTCCGAGTATTACCCCTATAAACGAAATTAAGGAGGACAGGCTGATTTTAAGCTTTTCCGCAAACCATTTTTCGACGCGCCCGGGCTCGGTTTCGTCCGAGCTGTACACTTCGGAAGAGCGGTTTAACGCGTGCATGCCCCGCGCGAGCGAGGATACCATATTCACGCAGCCGCGCACGAAGGGAATTTTCGCGGCGGTCTTAGCCGCGTCGGAACGCTTGATACGGGTACGCTCTATCTGAATCTGACCGTCGGGGTCGCGCACTGCCGTGCAGTACGCGGTCTTGCCCATCATCATAACGCCTTCGAGCACCGCCTGTCCGCCCACCGTCGAGCATATCGGCTTCTGTTTTTTTTCTTTTTTTATTTCTTCCATTATTTTAACCGCCCGTTTTACGGGCGTCCGGAGTAAGTCCTGCCGCAACAGCACGGCAACGATAAGAGAAAAGGCTTCAAATATAATTTACCGTTATACTTGAAGCCCGCTTCTCTTTCAGACGCTGTATCTTTTCTTGAATTTATCGACGCGGCCGCCCGTATCGACAAGCTTCTGCTTGCCTGTGAAGAAGGGATGGCATTTGTTGCAGATATCCACTTTAAGCGTTTCTACGTCTTTGGTCGTGCCGGTCTTGAAGGTTGCGCCGCAAGCGCATACAACCGTTACTTCGTGATAATTAGGATGTATATCGGGCTTCATTTCATTACCTCGCTGATTATTTTTACTGTCAGAGCGCAGACTTCGGCGCCGCCGCCAAGCAATTAACGGCGTACCCGTCCGGGCAAATAGCTTTATTATTATAAATAAAGCAAACGAATAAGTCAAACGATTTTGGGTTTATTCGCGATAAATTTAACTTCCCGCCAAAAATTTAACCCAATCTTTATCAAAGAGTTGATTTAATTACTTATTTGCCGTATAATTAAGGCGTATGGATAATTGGGTATTAGTCGGGCAAAGAAAGCTCGAAAGACGCGACCAGGGCGAATTCGAAGTAGGCTTGACGCAGGTCAAGGTGCGTATAACGCACGTTTTGCTGTCCAACTACGACGCGCTTTGCTATACGGGCGACAAAAAACTTAGCTACCCCCGTACCATAGGCAGGGTGGCTATCGGCATAGTTACCGACCTCGGCACGAATTGCTACGGACTTAAAAAGGGCTCGCGTGTGTATCTGAACGCCGTGCGCCCCTGCGGTACATGCTACTCCTGCAAGAGCGGCAACCGTTCGGAATGCGCCTCGCCCCTCGTCGTTGCGCAGGACTTCGACGGGTTTATGCGCGATTTCATCGTGTGCGAATACACCGACGTAACTCCCCTGCCCGACGACGTGGACGATATGCACGCCCTGTGCATAGAATGGGTCGCTTTGGCGGAAAATATATACGACAGGCTGAACTTAACCACGGGCAGCCGCGTCGCGATTATAGGGCTGAGCTTCTTCGGCTCTATTCTGGCGCAGGTCGCGCTCTATCACAAGCTCGTGCCGATAGTTATCGATAACTACCCCAAAAATATAGAGAGAATGCAGCGCAGCGGCGTATTCTTCGCCTTTGCCGCCGACGAGAAGCTTTTGGAAAACGTAAACAAGGCGACGAGCGGCAGTCTGTGCGACGCGGCGATTTACACCTCCGACTGCAAGCTGCCTGCCGCCGTCCCCGCGAGGGTGCTTGCGAGAAACAAGGATTTGGTGCTCGGCGGCGTCAGCCCCGTCAACTTCTCGCTCGATTTCGGTCCGCTGTTTGAAAAGAATTTGAGAATTTATTCGGTTTCGGACGGCTTCGGCTATACCGAAACGGCGATTAATATGATTGTGCACGGGGCGATAGATTTGACCAACTTCGAAAAAGACGTTTTAAAGGAATTCGACCTCGACGCGCTCCTCACCGAGGTGGCGACGAACGCTTCGCGCAGCGCTAAGATGACCGTACTTAAATTTATTTTATAAGTACGCGTTGCAAGGCGGTACATAGGCAACGCCCGTTTAAGCTTTGACCGTTTGCCTGAAAGGAACGCCGATGCGCTTTTTAAGATTTTTATTTTCAAGACTGTGTTTTTGTCTGATACTGATTGCGGCGTTAATCGCCGCAATAATTTTTTTATGCTTCTATATCCATTCCCTGCTGCCCGCCGCCGCGGCAATCTGCCTTTCCTATCTGCTTTCGGCGTCGGCGGCGCTTTACCTGCTTGCAAACGACGGCGCGATTGCCTTCAAATTCGTCTGGCTGGCGCTGATTATCGCCTTCCCGATAGGCGGAGCCGTGCTCTGCCTTTTATCCCGCCTGTGCCCGTATAAGGGCGGCGGCGCGGAAATTCTGCCTGCCGCGGAGTGTTCCCTGTGCGAATTTTTCGACGACGGGGAAAAGCTTTTAAAAAGGCTTGCCGAGCTTATAAGCCTTGCGCAGAAGAGCGTATATCTGGAATTTTACATCATTTCGAAGGGGCATATATGGGGGGATATCTTCAAGCGGCTTCAACTTGCGCTTGCGCGCGGAGCGGAGGTAAAAATCATATACGATTCCTGGGGTAGCGCCGTACGCGCGCCTAAAAAGGACTTAAAAGCGCTGACCGCCGCAGGGGCGCAGATAAAGGTTTTCAACAAGCTGTCGCCCTTGCCCGTATCGCGCATAAACGTGCGCGACCACCGCAAAATCGCCGTCATAGACGGGCAAGCCGTGTTTATAGGAGGGGTAAACATAGCCGACGAATACGCGCATCTGGTTTCGCCCCACGCATTCTGGAAAGACGGCGGCGCACTCTTCTACGGGCAGACCGCCGCCTGCTTTAACCGCCTGTTTTTACGGCAGTTCGGCGACGGGGACGACGGCTTTATAAGCCCCCGGGAGAGCTCTTTGCCGCCCCTGCCCTACCCCTCCTCCGCCGCGTTAAACAGGGAATATGACGGGGGCAACGCGCAAAAAGCTTGTGTTATACGGGAAAATTTTACCGTATTACCCGTCGCGGATACGCCCGATTACAACGGCGCTATATTCGAAGACGCGGTGACCGCCGCCGTCTACGGCGCGAAAAGACGGGTGCATATCTTCACGCCCTATCTGTGCGCCGGCGAAAAGCTGTGCGACGCGCTCGCATACGCGGCTCGACGCGGCGCGGACGTTTCGGTACTCATACCCGCCGTACCCGATAAAAAACTGCCCTTTGCCGTTACGCGGACGTACGCCGAAAAGCTTATACGCAAGGGCGTAGCCGTCTATGAATATACGCCCGGCTTTATGCACTTTAAGGGCGCGGTGTTCGACGATACCGCGTACATCGGGAGCTATAACCTCGATTTCCGCTCCACCCGTCTGAACTTCGAAAGCGGCGTTTTCTGCACGGGCGGAATTTGCGACGAGCTTGAAAACGACTTTATCGCCTGCCTTGCGCTCAGCCGCCCTAAGGCGGCGCGTAAGGCAGGCGCGTTGCGGAGGCTGTATAATTCGCTGCTCTGCCTCTTCGCGCCGCTTATATAAACTTAAAATCAGTTGCCAACCGCCCTGCAACGTGCTAAAATAACGATAACGGCTATGGTCAGACTTATTGCAAGCGATTTGGACGGGACGCTACTCCCTCCCACAAAGATTATGCCCGAAGAGACCTTCGGACTGATAAAAAGATTTTACGAGAGCGGCGGCGTTTTCGCGCCCGCAAGCGGCAGACAGCTGCCCAATCTTTTGGGACTGTTCGCCCCCGTCAGGGACTATATAGCCGTCATCGCCGAAAACGGCGGACTTGTATGGTATAAGGGAGAGATCATCTTTTCCGACCCAACGCCGTCGGACGATATCGCGCGCGCACTAAAAATAATCAGGCGCGAAAAGGGCTTATACCCCGTAGTATCCTGCGCCGACTGCGCTTATTACGAGGACGGCGACGACAAATTCGTAAACACGCTCAAAGCCTCCTACTCTTCCCATAAAAGGGTCGGAAACCTTGACGACGTGGTAGGACAGGTGACGGCGCTGAAAATTTCCGTATGGGACGCTCTGCCTGCGGCGGAGCACGGAGGAAAGGTATTGCCGCCCAAGATTGAGGGGCTGCGCACGATGATTTCGGGGCGCGACTGGCTGGACGTGAGCGTCGCCGACTCCAACAAGGGCAAGGCGTTAAAGGCGCTTATGGGGACGCTGGGTATCGAAAAACGCGACTGCGCCGCGTTCGGCGACCATATGAACGATTACGAAATGCTGCTTGAAAGCGGCAAGCCGTACGTCACCGCAAACGCATTCCCCCCGCTTAAAGAGCGCATAGGCGAGGTAATTCCCTCTAACGCGGAATACGGCGTTATAACAAAGATAAAAGAACTGACGGGGCTTTAAAATCAACGCGAGGTGTTTTATGAAATTATTTATTTGCTCGGACATACACGGCTCGGCTTTCTGGTGCAAAAAGGCTGTGGAACGCTTTATGCGGGAGGGCGCGGATAAACTTATAATCTTGGGCGACGTCCTGTATCACGGACCGCGCAATCCGCTGCCCGACGGCTATGACCCCAAGGAGGTTATAGCTATGCTCAATCCGCTTGCGGATAAAATTATCGCCGTGCGCGGCAACTGCGACGCCGAGGTGGACCAGATGGTGCTCGACTTCAACGTTTCGGGCGACTACGCGACCGTATGCGACGGCACGACGCAGATAACGCTTTCGCACGGGCACAGAGCCGTTCCCCCTTTGAAGGAGGGCGACGTTTATATTACGGGGCACACGCACGTCCCCTTGAACGTCATAGAGAAAGAGGGCTATCTGCACCTGAACCCCGGGTCGGTTTCGCTGCCCAAAGAGAACAGCGCGCACGGCTATATCCTCTACGACGACGGTAAATTCGAATTTAAGACGCTGTAACGGGCGGCGATAAACTTCGGCAAGGCGTTCACACATTTTATTTAACGCATATAAAAGCCGCGCGGATAATATCCGCGCGGCTTTCGGCTTTTATGATTATTTTGTCTTTATGCCAGAATAAGATGACCTTTAACTGCAAGATAGATGAGATCGATCACGCAGAGGAACCAGCCCCAGCCTATGATGAGGAACACTAAGAATACCACGATACTGACTGCGTCCTGCTTTCTGAGCATCACGCTGAGCCTTACAAGCAATTCCACTATCCAACCCACGATAGGAATAATAAGAAGAATTACTTTAAGGAGCGTATTCTGACTGTTAAACCATTTATCAAACGTCATAATTTTATCTCCTTTAATTTTCTACCGCTTTTATTCTATGCGGCAAAAATAAGTTTATGATGATTGCCGGCTAAAAATAGAAAACACTATCCGAAATTGAAGAGTATTTTCTGTTGAAATTATTCGAATAACAGCTTATTGAATAGCAACGTCCAAATAGCGTCAAGCCAACCTATAATAATACCGGTAGGAATTGTAACTATGATACATACAATCAATCTTAACAATCCGCCCTTCTTTAAGAAAGCCGACCATCTCACCAAAATTTCCACAATGTAGTTTACAAAGGGAATTAAGAGTAACAGTACCTGAATCAGTTTGTTTTGCTTATGAAACCAAGCGTCCATTTTTTAACTCCTTTTAGTTTATTTGTGTCTATATTATATCACATTAATTATATATGTCAAACGACGTATTAG
>CAZUYN010000018.1:0-12993 GCA_964624495.1 uncultured Clostridia bacterium | reverse complement strand
TTTATTTGTGTCTATATTATATCACATTAATTATATATGTCAAACGACGTATTAGGATATTTTTTCCAAAATAATAAATTTTTACATATTTTACATATTTCAGTCGAAATTTTAACGAAAAACCTCCGCCGCAGACGTCCTTAATCGCTCCGTAAAGCCGCCACGCAAGCCCAAAAGCCTCGGTTTACACGAAAAAAGCGGAAACGGTAAAGCCGTCTTCCGCTCTTCGTCTTTCTTTCAGATTTTCCGCCGTACGGTTCTTTCAAACCGTGCGCCGCAGCCCGACCGAAATTAAACCAATTCGATTATAGCCATTTCGGCGGCGTCGCCGCGGCGTTCGCCGAGCAGGTAGATACGGGTATAACCGCCGCCCTGACCGAGCTCTTCCTTGCGCTGCGCGTACTTAGGCGCAATCTCGTTGAAAAGCTTTTCCATCAAGGGATGCCTGATATCCTTCGTCCTCGCCTTGTATTCGGACTTCTTTTCGGAGAAGCCCTTAACTTCCTGCAAGTCGCGGAGCTTACCCATAAGACGCCTGCGGACGGCAAGCTTTTTGGGCGAATCCTTTATGACCTTTTTGGTCACGTCCTTGCCCTTGCCGTCCTTGACGGTAACGGTTGTTTCCTCGTTAAGGTCGTAAACGCTCATCGCCTTGGTTATGATTTTTTCAACGTAGGATTGAAGCGACTTTGCCTTTGCGGCGGTCGTTTCAATCTTGCCGTACCACAAAAGCTCCGAAGCCTGGTTCCTCAGCATTGCATTTCTTTGTTCCGATGTTCTTCCCAATTTTGCGGGCATAACATTAATCCTCCTTGTTTGCTAACGAAAGTCCGTAGGATTGAAGCTTTAAGATAACTTCGTCCAACGACTTTCTGCCAAGGTTCCTCACCTTGAGCATTTCGTCTTCGGTCTTTTTTGTCAAATCTTCGACCGTGTGTATATTTGCGCGCTTTAAGCAGTTGTAGGAGCGCACCGATAAATCCATATCCTCGATCGCCATTGCCAAAATCTTCTGCTGGCGGTCGTCCTCGTTCTTGACGAGAATGTCCATATCCTTAATCGTATCGGATAAATCGACGAACAGGCTGATATGGTCCTGCATTATTTTGGCGGCAAGCGAAATTATTTCCTTTGCGGAGAACGCGCCGTTGGTCCATACTTCGAGCGTGAGCTTGTCGAAATCGGTATTCTGCCCGACCCTCGTATTCTCTACGTTGTAGTTGACCTTTTTTACGGGTGTATAGATAGAGTCGATGGGGATATAGTCTATAAGCTCCGTCCTCGTATGGTCGGCGCCCTTATAGCCCCTGCCGCGGCCTATGGTTATTTCCATATCTATCTTGCCGCCTTCGTCTACCGTGCAGATATGTTGGTCGCCGTTGATTATTTCTATCTCTGCGTCCTGCTCTATATCGCTCGCCTTGACTTCGCAAGGTCCTTCTTTATAGAGGTGTACTATCTTTACGTAATCCTTGTCGGTTACCTTGGTCTTGATAGCAAGCGATTTTAAATTCAGTATTATCTCGGTTACGTCTTCCTTCACCCCGGAAACCGCGGAAAACTCGTGCTTTACAGAGCCGTCCAAAAACCTTATTCCCTGTGCCGCCGCGCCGGGAAGCGCCGAGAGTAAAATTCTTCTAAGGCAGTTGCCTATCGTAAGACCGAAGCCCCTTTCAAGCGGTTCTACCACGACCTTTGCGTACGACTGATCCTCGCTTTCTACCACTTCGAGCTTGGGTATATCTATCTCAATCATATACTACCTCCTTATTGTTATGATTACTTGGAGTACAATTCGACAATCCTGTGTTCCGCAATCTGGCTGTCGATATCGTCCCTTACGGGCAGAGCGATTACTTTGCCCTCGAGCTTTTCGGGGCTGAATTCCAGCCACTTGGGAAGATTTGCAACCTTTGCCGATTTGATTGTCTCGAAATATTTATTGGAGGTCTTGTTCTCCTTGACGGCGATAACGTCGCCGACCTTAACAATAAACGAAGGGATATTTACTTTTTTGCCGTTTACGGTAAAGTGCCCGTGGTTGACGAGCTGCCTTGCCTGCGCACGGGATACGCCTATACCCATTCTGTAAATTACGTTGTCAAGCCTGCGTTCCAAAAGGGAGAGCATATTTTCACCGGTGATGCCCTTCATTCTGTCGGCACGTTCGTAGTAAGCCCTGAACTGACCTTCCTGAACGCCGTAAATACGCTTAACCTTCTGCTTTTCGCGGAGCTGCTGTCCGTATTCGGAAACTTTTTTCCTGCCCACGCCGTGTGCGCCGGGGGCTACGGGACGCTTTTCGAAAGGGCATTTTCCGTTATAACATTTGTCGCCCTTTAAAAAGAGCTTTCCGCCCTCTCTTCTGCAAAGACGGCATTTTGCTTCTCTGTAAGTTGCCATATTCTAAATTGTCCTCCTTTATACTCTACGACGCTTAGGCGGTCTGCAACCGTTGTGGGGAATGGGCGACACGTCCGAAATCAGGGTGATTTCCAGCTCGCAATTAGCGAGGGCGCGGATTGCCGATTCTCTGCCTGCTCCGGGTCCCTTAACGTAGACTTCTACGCTGCGGAGTCCGTGTTCTTTTGCTGCCTTAGCCGCCGTTTCGCAAGCCATCTGCGCCGCGAACGGGGTGCCCTTTCTCGAACCTTTAAATCCGAGTGCGCCCGCGCTCGACTGGGATATCGCGTTGCCCTGCATATCGGTTACAGTCACCAAAGTATTGTTGAAAGATGACTGAATGTGAACCTGACCTTTATCGACCTTTTTAAGCTCTTTACGCTTTCTGGATACGGTCGTAGTCTTTTTTGCTGCTGCCATAACTTAAACTTGTCCTCCTACCTTACTTTGCTCCCTTCTTTTTGGCTACCGTGCGGCGAGGACCCTTTCTGGTTCTCGCGTTTCTCTTCGAAGACTGTCCTCTTACAGGCAGACCCTTTCTGTGACGGATACCCCTGTAACAGCCTATTTCCATAAGCCTTTTGATGTTTAACGATACTTCGCTGCGAAGCTCGCCTTCAACTCTTATATTATGGTCTATATATTCCCTGAGCTTGGATACGGTAGTTTCGTCCAAATCCTTAACGCGTGTATCGGGGTTTACGCCCGTGGCGGCAAGAATTTTTTTGGACGTGGCAAGACCTATGCCGTATATATAGGTCAAACCGATTTCAATCCTCTTTTCTCTGGGTAAATCTACACCGGCAATACGTGCCATACGATTTATTTCCTCCGTTTTTTACTTGAAAATTTTAATTTTTTTATATTTATATAGAGCCGTACTCCCCGATAAAACTGTTTTCGGAATGTTGTTTTATCCGGCAGCAGGAATTGTTTTTTAACCCGTTAAAAGTCCCGATATTTGCGGCTTCGGGCAGATATAAGCGTATTAAACTTTTATCCGCGGAAACGGTTTTTAAAAGTCGTCCGCATTAAAAAGCCAAAACGCGGAAAAGTATGTCAAACGCCCTTATTTTCCGTGCGTCTGACACATTTATCCGAAAAACTGCAAAATACATTATATCACACAAAATTTCCGTATTGCAAGAAATTTTCAGCCGAAAATTACAAAATTTTTTATAAAAATCAGTATAAATACGGGTGAGACGCTTTCCGCGTTCCGCCCGTACCGATATTAACCCTGACGCTGTTTATGGCTCTTGTTCTTGGAACAAATTACCATAACCTTTCCGTTTCTCTTGATTATTTTACATTTATCGCACATAGGCTTAACTGAAGGTCTTACTTTCATTTCGATTCTCCTTTTAATTTCAGATTATCATTTGGATAGTGTTTTATAAATTTTAAGCATAACGGCAAGCGCTATCTCCGCCGTCCTCCGCGCCGCCCGTCAGGCGGACGGGTTTGCGGAGCTTTAAGACTTGCTGCGCCAGGTTATGCGCCCTTTCGTCAAATCGTACGGGCTCATCTCCAGCTTAACGTTGTCGCCCTCGATTATGCGTATATAATTAAGGCGCAATTTGCCCGATATATATGCGGTGATTACATAACCGTTGGTAAGCTGAACCTTGAATGTTGCGTTGGGCAGGCATTCTATTACCTTGCCTTCCGCTTCGATAACGTCGTCCTTAGACAAAATCTTAATCCTCCGATTTGTTTTGGTCGGCGTCGCTTGCCGCCGCCGATGCTTTGACGGAAGAGGCTATGCGCTTCAATTCCGTCTTTATTTCGTAGTTATGGACGTTGCCGCCCGTCCCGTCGCAAATTCTGTCGGTCAAAGCCGACTTGACGGGAAGCAGGCGAAGATGCTTTACGTTCTTGCGCTTGGGTGAATTTATTCCCTTGCTTTCGCCGTCGGAAACGTACGCCCGACCGCCGTTCACGTTTACGATTATATACAGTTTCCCTTTGTCGCGCCCCTGCGTACTGACCGCTATTCCTCCGACAACCGGCGTCTTGACTTTCATATACACCCCCGTCAAAGGGTCAGGATTTCGACCCCGTCCTCTTTGATAAGAACCGTATTTTCGTAGTGAGCCGCGGGTTTGCCGTCCGCCGTCCTTACCGTCCAGCCGTCCGATTTGTCGAACAAAACCTTGTACGTGCCCATATTAATCATAGGCTCGATACAGATAGTCATTCCGGCTTTCAGGCGCATACCCGTTCCCTTTCTGCCGTAGTTGGGGACGGAGGGGTCCTCGTGCATTTCCCTTCCGATGCCGTGCCCCGTCAATGCCCTCACTACGCCGTAGCCGTGGCTTTCGGCGTGCGTCTGCACCGCGTACCCGATATCGTAGAGAGGCGTGCCGGCTTTCAGATTTTCGATTGCCTTGAAGAAGCACTCCTCGGTGACCTTGACCAGCCTGCGCTTTTCCTCGGAAACGTTTCCGATTAAAAACGTCCTGCACGCGTCGCCCTGAAATCCGTTCTTGGCGGCGGTTATATCGACGCTGACGATGTCGCCGTCCCCGATAATTCTGTCGCCGGGTATGCCGTGTACGACCACCTCGTTCACCGACACGCAGGAGCTTGCGGGATATCCGCAATAGCCGAGTTCGGAAGGCACGGCGCCGTTGAGCGTGATGTATTTATACACGAGCCCGTCCACCTCTCCGGTGGTCATTCCCGCGCAGATATGCTTGCCGACGTATTCGAGGGTCTCCTTGACTATCCTGCACGGTTCGCGCATCAGTTCTATTTCTTCCGGGGTCTTTACGGTAACCATTTATTTGCCTGTATGCTTTTTAAGCTCCGCGGAGATTACCGCGAACACTTCGTCGGGGGAAAGCCTTCCGCTTTTTACCGTGAACAGCTTGCCCTGCTTTTCGTAGTAGTCCGCCAAAGGCGCGGTTTCGCTGAAATAGGTTTCCAGCCTCTTCTGCACGGTTTCGGGATTGTCGTCGTCGCGGCGGTATAAGGGTTTGCCGCATTTTTTACAGGTCGTCGCGCCGTTGAGCGAGGAAACGTGGTAGCTCTCGCCGCAGCTGCATACGCGTCTGCCGCATATCCTTTCGGTGAGAAGTGAAATATCCGCGTCGATATTCACGCACAAGTCCACGGCGGCGAACTTATCGAGCTCGCCCGCCTGAAACAGATTACGGGGAAAACCGTCGAGCATAAAGCCGACCTTTACGTCCTCCTCCGCAAGTCTGTTTTTGACTATTTCGCAGGTGACCTCGTCGGGAACGAGCTTGCCGGCGTCGATATAACTCTTCGCGAGCTTGCCTATGGGCGTGCCGCCCTTTATGTTCGCCCTGAAAATGTCGCCCGTCGAAACGTGGACGAGACCGAACCCGTTTTCAATTAAGCTTGCCTGCGTGCCCTTGCCTGCGCCCGGCGCACCTAACAAAACTATATTCATTATATATTACCTTATTCGGGTATATCCAAGCTCCTCACTCGTTCAAGACGAGGGAAGCGAAGCTTTCCGTCGTGGAGTTTACTAACCGTAAACGACCCGAGAAAAACGCGGTATTGCGCCGTCTATCGGACGGGATTTATTTTAAGAAGCCCTTTTTGTAGTTCTTCATCATCAGCTGCGACTGCAACTGCTTGTCGATTTCAAGCGCTACCGATACGACGATCAGAATGCCCGTGGTCGAGAATACGCTTATCAAATCTACCGAAAGTCCGCAAGCGCTCAGTATGACCGCCAGAATCGAAGGTATCAAAGCCACTATCGTAAGATAAATAGCTCCGAAAAGCGTTATTCTGTTATTGATTTTCTTTAAGTAGTCTGCCGTGGGCTTGCCGGGTCTTATACCCTGTATAAAGCCGCCGTTCTGCTGAATGGTCTTAGAGACGTCCTCGGGGTTGAACTGCATCGAAGCGTAGAAGAACGAGAACAGGAAAATCAACACGCAGAGCACTACCATATAGATGAGCTGTCCGTACCAGGCTCCGTTGCCGGAGAACCATTCGGCTACGCCCGTTTCGAAATTGGAGCCGGGCCAGAACAAGCTTGCGAGCATTGCGGGCACGGATATTATCGAGAACGCGAATATCAGAGGCATAACGCCCGAACCCGATATACGCATAGGGATAACCGACGACTGACCGCCGTACATTCTTCTGCCCTTTACCTGCTTTGCATACTGTACGGGTATACGCCTTTCCGACAAATCTACGGTACATATTGCCGCAAATTCGAATACCGTCAGAATGACGAAGCCCAATACCTCCCACAATACCGAGGGATTGCCGCTGAACGCGTCGATGAACTTGGTCAGTATAAGCTGTCCCGCGGTGGAAAGTATACCGATAAAGATTATTATCGAAATACCGTTGGATATACCGTATTCGGTAATTCTTTCGCCCAGCCACATAACGAGCATCGCGCCCGCGGTATAGATGACCGTAAGGAATATGCCCGCGACCCATTTTGCGCCCGTTTCGGAAATACCCGAGCCGTTGGTAAGGTATCCAAAGTTTGAAAGTTGGATAGCCATATCGCCGTTCGTATCTCTTAAACCGAAGCTGATTATGATGCCGACCGACTGCAAAACGGCAAGCGCTATGGTGACGAACCTCGTAATCTGGGCAATCTTGCGTCTGCCGCTTTCGCCTTCCTTGGAAAGACGTTCGAGAGCGGGTATGCCCACGCTTAAAAGCTGGACTATAATCGAGGCGTTGATGTAAGGGCTTATACCTAAGGCAAAGAGCGTTGCATTGGTAAGCGAACCGCCGGAAATGGCAGACATTATGTTAAGGAACGAAACGTCCTTTATTGCCTCGGTAAACGTTTCGGGAGAAATACCCGGAACGGGAATGTAACAGCCGAGACGGAATATAACGAGCAAAAGCAGCGTCAGCCAAATCTTTTTCCGTATTTCCTTGTTCTTAAAACAATTTTTTATTGTTTCAAACATTATAACCTCTCTCCTGCGGAAAGGCTTTTATACCTTCCGCATACGCCGCGCGGTATTATTCCGCGTCGGCGCCGATTAATTCCGCCTTGCCGCCGGCTTTTTCGATAGCGGATTTAGCGCTTTCGGAGAACCTTGCTGCTTTGACGGTTATGGCAACCGTAATTTCGCCTGTGCCGAGAACTTTAAGCCCTCCGTTGTTCTTGACGACCTTTGTAAGGCTGTTACCGACCACATAATCGTAATCGACTACCGTTCCGGCGGGTACGTTTGCAAGCTGGGAGAGATTGACGATAAGGTAATTGGTCGCCCACTTGTTGTGGAAGCCCCTCTTGGGGATTCTTCTGTGAAGGGGCATCTGACCGCCTTCGAAACCGGGACGTACGCCGCCGCCCGAACGCGCCCACTGACCTTTGTGCCCCTTGCCGGACGTCTTGCCCTTGCCGGAGCCTATACCTCTTCCCAATCTCTTGGCGGAGGTGTTTGCGCCCTCTGCGGGCTGTAATTCATGAATTTTCATAGACATAAATACTTCTCCTTAAACTTCCTCTACCCTGAGAAGGTGCTTTACTTTTTCAATCTGACCGAGGTTGGCGGGGGTGCTTTCCAGGGTCTTGCTCTGACGGATTTTCTTTAAACCGAGCGCGGCAACGGTCGCCTTAACGCCCGCGTTTTCGTTGCATACGCTTTTAATTAACGTGATTTTAACCATTGTTTACCTCCGCTCAGCCTAAAATTTCCTCAACGGACTTGCCGCGGACTTCGGCAATCTGCTCTGCGGATTTAAGCTCCGTCAGACCCGCGATAGCCGCTTTAACTACGTTGATGGGGTTGTTTGTTCCGTGAGATTTCGTACGGATATCCTTTATCCCCGCCGCTTCCATAACGGCGCGGACGGGACCGCCCGCGATAACGCCGGTACCTTCTGCGGCGGGCATCATAAGCACGGAACCCCTTCCGTATACGCCGAGCACGCCGTGGGGTATGGACGTACCTTTAAGGCTTATCTTGTTCAGGTTCTTTTTAGCCTGTGCCGTAGCCTTTTCGATTGCCTCGGGGACTTCCTTGGATTTACCCATGCCGTAGCCTACCGAGCCGTTTCCGTCGCCGACGACTACAAGCGCGGCGAAACGCATATTCCTGCCGCCCTTAACCGTCTTGGTGACTCTGTTTACCTGTATAAGCTTTTTTACGAAGCCGTCGTCTTCTTCCCTTTTACGGGGTCTGTCGCCTCTTCTGGCGGTTCTTTCTTTCTTTTCTTCCATGGTCTTACTCCTTAGAATTTAAGTCCTCCCTCTCTTGCGCCTTCGGCAAGGGCTTGCACCCTGCCGGTGTAGAGATAACCGCCCCTGTCGAATACGACAGCCGTTACGCCCTTTTCAGCCGCGCGCTCGGCAACCTTTTTGCCGACCGCCTTCGCCGCGTCAGTCTTGGTCAAATCCTTAATTTCGTCCTTGACTGCCTTTTCCATGGTAGAAGCGGAGCAAATGGTCACGCCCTTGACGTCGTCGATTACCTGCGCGTAAATGTGGTTAAGACTGCGGTATACGTTGAGTCTGGGCATTTCCGCCGTGCCTGAAATCTTCTTCCTCACCCTCGTATGGCGGCGAAGCCTTTCTTCGTTCTTGTCAATTTTTTTAATCATGATATCTCCTTTTGGACAACCCTTCGGAAACGGTTAAGCTTAAAGCGCGCTTGTCGCGCAACGCCGCCTTTGCGGACGGCTTTCCGCACGGATTGATGCGGATAAGCTTTAAGCCGCCTTATATCCGAAATTACTTCTTGCCCTTACCTCCCGTTTTGCCTTCCTTACGCTCGATAACTTCGTCGCTGTAAGCGATTCCGTATCCGTGGTAAGGCTCGGGTACTCTTATAATTCTGATGTTGGCGGCCGTCTGTCCGACCAGAGCCTTGTCGATACCGGCAACGACTATTTCGTTGGGGTTGGGGCAGGTGATGCTGACGCCCGACGGCTCGTCGAATTCTACGGGGTGGGAGAAGCCTACGTTCATGACCAGCTTCTTACCCTGCTTTGCGACCTTCCAGCCTACGCCGTTGACCTTTAACGTCTTTGTAAAGCCTTCCGAAACGCCTACTACCATATTTTGGAGAAGCGCGCGGTAAAGTCCGTGCTTTGCGTCTAACGAAGCTTCGTCCTTGCCCTTTTCGACGTACGCGTGACCGCCTTCGACCTTTACGAGCAAATCTCCCTCAATCTTCCGGGTCAGCGTGCCCTTGGAGCCCTTAACCGTAACTACGCCGTTTTCGAACGACACCGTTACGCCTGCGGGGATAACTACGGGTTCTTTTCCGATTCTTGACATTTGAAAGTACCTCCTTACCAGATGTAGCAGAGCACTTCGCCGCCCACGTTGGCGGCCTTTGCCTGCTTATCCGTCATGACGCCCTTGTTGGTCGAGATGATGGCGATACCCAGTCCGTCCATAACCTTGGGCATATTCTCAACGTCGGCATAAACCCTGAGACCGGGTCTGGAAACCCTTTGAAGCGCGTTTATAACCGACTTATTTTTGCCTGCGTATTTAAGCGTAACCACGAGCTTGCCGGAATATCCGTCATCTACGAGCTTTACGCCCTCTACATAACCTTCTTTTAACATGATGTCGGCGATTGCCTTTTTCATGTTGGAGGAAGGAATTTCAACCGTTTCTTTGTTTACTGCCAACGCGTTTCTGATTCGCGTGAGCATATCTGCGATAGGATCTGTCATTTTCTCGTTCCTCCTTTATATTACCAGCTCGACTTCTTAACGCCGGGGATTTCACCCTTGTAAGCAAGCTCACGGAAACAGATACGGCACACGCCGTATTTGCGGAGAACCGCGTGGGGTCTGCCGCAAATAGAGCACCTTGTGTATGCTCTCGTTGAATATTTAGCAGGCTTTTGCTGCTTGTTTATCATTGACTTCTTTGCCATATTTCTTTCTCCTTACTTCTTGAAGGGCATACCGAGCGCCCTTAAAAGCTCTCTCGCTTCTTCGTCGGTCTTTGCCGTTGTAACTATGCAGACGTCCATACCCCTGATTTTTTCAACCTGGTCGTACTGGATCTCGGGGAAGATAAGCTGTTCCTTCAAGCCCATGCAGTAGTTGCCCTTGCCGTCGAAGCTTTCGTTGGGAACGCCGCGGAAGTCGCGTACGCGGGGAAGCGCGATCGATATTAATTTATCATAAAAATCGTACATTCTGTTTCCGCGGAGCGTAACCTTTATGCCCACGTTCATGCCTTCCCTTACCTTGAAGTTCGCTACCGACTTCTTGGCTTTGGTAAGTATGGGCTGCTGGCCGGTAATCAGCTTGATTTCGTTTTCAGCCGCCTGTATGGACTTTGCGTTGTCCTTTATATCCCCTAAGCCCGAACTGATTACTATCTTTACGAGCTTGGGTACTTCCATAGGGTTTTTATAGCCGAATTTCTGAATAAGCGCGGGCACTGCTTCTTCGGCGTATTGCCGAGCTATTCTGTTAGCGTATACTTTTTTTTCTGCTTCTTTCTTAGCCATATCGCGCCTCCTTATTCGCCTTTATTCTCTTCGGCTGCGACAGTCGCGTCCTCAGCCTGCTTTGCACTGCGCTTTCTGACGCGCTTTTTGGGCGCTTCCTTGGTCTGCTGCGCGGCTTTGCCTGCCTTACCCGCGTAAGCCTTATCCAAAGGCAGTCCGCACTTTGCGCAAACCCTTACCTTTTTGCCGTCGATGACGGAGTGTCTGATTCTTACGCCCCTGCCGCACTTATCGCAGACTACCATTACGTTGGATACGTCTACGGGCTGTTCCTTATCGACGAGCTGCGAAGTTTCGTTCGCCTTTCTCGCTTTCTGCGCCTTTTTGTGGACGTTTACGCCCTCTACCGTCACCGTTCCGTTCTTGGGAGAAGTGGCAATAACCTTGCCCTGCTTGCCCGCATCCTTACCGGTGATAACTACGACGTTATCATTCAATTTTACGTTCATTGCAATCTCTCCTTAAATCAAAGAACTTCGGGTGCGAGAGAGATTATTTTCATATAGTTTTTCTCTCTCAATTCTCTTGCTATCGGTCCGAAAATACGGGTGCCGCGGGGTTCCTGGTTCTGCCCGATAAGCACTGCCGCATTGTCGTCGAAACGGATATAAGTACCGTCGTCGCGTCTTATACCCTGCTTTGTCCTTGCTATAACGGCTTTTACCACTTCGCCCTTCTTAACCGCGCCTCCGGGGGTCGCAGTCTTGACCGAGCATATGATAACGTCGCCGATGTTGCCCGTCTTGCGGAACGAACCGCCGAGCACCTTTATACACATAAGCTCCTTTGCGCCGCTGTTGTCCGCGGCTTTGAGCCTGCTCTGAGGTTGTATCATATAAATTACCTTTCCTTGATATTTTTTAATTTTAATTTATGCTTAACTTACAACTCAATACAGTTAAACGTCCAGAGGGTGAGGCGGCTTATCTTTAAGCCCCAACCGTAAGGTTACCCCACCGTACCGTGTCGCGGTTAAACCGCCGCGAAGTTTATCTGCCTTACCGCTCAACCTGCTTAACGCATTCAAACGATAATTTACGCCTTGAACGGGCAGCCCGTACGGAAAGCAGCGCGTATACCCTTCGGCGCTTACGCCGTCGTAAGCCGCCGCGGCAAACCGTAAGTCCGCCGTACTTTTGCGCCGTTTGACGGACGGAAGCTATTACTTCGCCTTTTCTACTATTTCCGCAACTCTCCAATTCTTGTCCTTGGAAAGCTTACGGGTTTCTACTATTCTCACCTTATCGCCGACGCCGCACTCGTTGTTCTCGTCGTGCGCCTTGAACTTAGTGGTCTTGGTTATGGTCTTTTTATAGAGGGGGTGCTTGCTCTTTTCCGTGATGGCTACGACAACCGTCTTGTCCATCTTGTCGGAAACAACTATACCTACTCTTTCCTTTCTTAAAGTCGTCCTTACTTCCATTGCCTTTCTCCTTAACCTTTAAGCTGCCTTTCGCGGATTACGGTGTTTACCCTTGCGATGTCCTTTTTTACGAGGTTTATCTGCATGGGGTTTTCAAGCTGACCGCTTGCATGACGGAAACGCAAATTGAAGAGCTCCGTTTTGAGTTCGGACAGCTTTGCGCTAAGCTCTTCATCGGTTAAATTTTTAATTTCCTTAGCTTTCATTCGCTTCACCGCCTTCTAAATCTTCTTTTCTTACAAACTTGCACTTTACGGGGAGCTTGTTGCCCGCAAGACGCATAGCCTCTTTCGCAACGTCCTCGGGAACGCCCGCCATTTCGAACAGCACTCTGTCGGGCTTAACTATCGCTACCCAGTATTCAACCGAGCCTTTGCCTGAACCCATACGGGATTCGGCGGGGTGCTTGGTTATAGGCTTGTGGGGGAATATGTCTATCCAGACCTGTCCGCCACGCTTGATAAATCTCGTCATAGCGACACGCGCCGCCTCTATCTGGTTGGAAGTAATTCTTCCGCCCTCTTCGGCAACCAGTCCGTATTCGCCGTATGCAACCTTGTTGCCCTTGTGGGCTCTGCCGCGGATTTTGCCGCGGTGCTGCATTCTCCTTTTAACTCTCTTGGGAATTAACATATTACTCTTCGCCTCCGTCTGAGATTATAAGCTTTTTGGAACCGGTAAGCACTTCGCCCTTGTATATCCAGCATTTTACGCCGAGTA
>CAZUYN010000017.1:0-23389 GCA_964624495.1 uncultured Clostridia bacterium | reverse complement strand
TTTACGGCAAGCCGCGGTTGCTTATACGGTCATACGTTTATATGCGCAAGCGTTTCTATGATTAGCTTGGCAAGCAGTTTAACGTCGTTTTCGGTAATTCCCTCGGCTTGGTTCGCCGCAAGAATTTCCGCCGTCTTTTTCGCCCCGTCGCCCGTCACGTCTTTTTCTATGGCTTCGGCGATAGCCTTTGCAACCTCTTCCGCGCCGTCGCAGGGAACGTATCCGGCTATAAGCGTGGCGATAACGCTCTCGGTCGCGTCCGCCGTCTTTTTATTCCGTAAAAACTGTTCGTAACAGACGTATAGCAGAGTTGCGAGCGTCCCTACCGAAAAGCCGTGTTCGAGCACGGCGACGTAATTTTCGATAAGGTATGCCAAACTCATCTGCCTGATTGCCGCGTACGCCGCGTAGTATATCGCGCCGAACGTGAACGGCAGGAAGGTATACGCCTTTTTGTTGCAGTTTTTCAGGACGGTTTTCTTTAACAGCTGTACCGTAAGCGCGGTCAGCGCGGAAAGCAAAATCACGTCGAGACCGTAAAAGGCAAAGGCGTCTATAATCTGAAATATGCTCATTTAATTCTCCTTTCAAATTATTTTCACCCGACGGTTATATATAAAATAACGGAAAGGGAATAAAACGCCCTTTGCAAAAATAAAAATAAAATTAAAGCGTGACTTTTTCACTTGCAACGTAAAGGGTAATATGTTAAAATTTCCCTATGAGAATGCGCAGAAAACGACATTTGGACAGAAGGCTCGGCGACTGCTCGGATATCCTGTTCGTCCCCGAGGTGACGGACAAGAATATGAAGAGGGCGGCGCTTATAAAGGAATACATAGATTTCGCCGCCGTATTTGGCAACGGCAACCCCGTCGAGCTTGAAATAGGCTGCGGCTTCGGCGCGTTCGTCTGCGAATCCGCCAAACGCCGCCCCGACGTCAATTTCATCGCCGTCGAAAAGGTCTCCAACGTGGTGGTCTCCGCCGCGGAACGGGCGAAGAAGGAGGGGCTGCGCAACGTGTACTTCCTTAATTGCGCCGCCGAGGTTTTGCCCAAATATATACGGGACGGCTCGGTGGAAAAGCTCTATCTCAATTTTTCAACCCCGCTGCCCAAGCTCGGCTATGCCAAGCAACGGCTGACCCACCCCAAATTTTTGGAGGAATATTCCCGTCTTTTAAAGAGCGGAGGAACGGTCGTGCAAAAGACCGACGATTACGGCTTTTACCTGTTTTCGCTCGAAAGCTACGAAAAATGCGGCTATGAAATACTCGAAAGTTGCGAAGATTTGCACGCCCTGAACGACCCCGAAAATATCGTCACCGAATACGAAAGCAAATTTGCCGTAGAGGGTAAAAAAATTTACAGAATAATAGCGAGAAATTGAATGGAAGCGATATACGTGGCGCTCATTTGCGTCGGCGCGGCGGTTGCCGCAGGGCTGACAGCGTTGTTTTTGTACCTTTCCAACAATTTAATACAAGTGACGCGCTACACCGTGGAGAGCGAAAAAATAAGGGAGGAGGGCGTAAGAATAGTCCACCTGTCCGACCTGCACGGGAAAGCTTTCGGCAAGGGCAATAAGCGGCTTATCGAAAAGGTAGCCGCGCTCTCGCCCGATATTATTGCCGTCACAGGCGATATGATTCATAAATACCGCCCGAAGGATATCGCCGTTGCGGAGCGCGCGATAAGCTCGCTTTGCGAAATCGCCCCCGTAATATTTGTCAGCGGCAACCACGAAATGCGCAGTACCGCTTACAGGGCGTTACGCGCCCGTCTTACCGCCGCCGGGGCGGTGGTTTTAGACGATTGCGTGGCGCATATGTGCGGTTTAAACATATACGGCGTCAACTGCGCAAGCATAAAAAACGGCAGATATTTCGGCTTTTTGACGGGGAAAGAGAGCGGCTTTAACCTGCTTCTCGCCCATTTTCCGCAATATATAGACCGCTATGCGGCGGCGGGCTTCGACGGCGTTCTGTGCGGACACGCGCACGGCGGACAGTGGCGCATACCTTTTACGGGGATAGGAATATTTTCCCCCGGGCAGGGGCTGTTCCCCAAATACGCCTCGGGTATGCATACCTGCGGCAATATGCGGCAGATAATCAACAGGGGGCTGGGCAATTCCGAATGTCCCCAACGCCTTTTTAACCGCCCCGAAATAGTCGTCGCGGATATGGTTCATACGGCGGGCAAATAAAATTAATTCCGTAAAAATAAAAAAACAGTCCGCGCACATAGCCGTGCGCGGACTTAATTATACTCCGGTTATTATTTAATGAGTAAAGCCAATATCGCCTTTATGGCGTGGAGCTTGTTTTCCGCCTGGTCGTAAACTATGCTCTGCTTGCCGTCTATAACGTCGGGGGAGACCTCCGTGCCGCGCCGCGCCGGCAGGGGGTGCATAAACAACGCCGTGCCGCTCGCCTGCGCCATAATGCGGTTATTGATTTTATAGGGCGCCATCGTCTCCGCCTCCTCGGGGTCGATTTCGGAGTGGTAGTGGTAGCTGTCCGTGTATACGACGTCGGCGTTCTTCGCGGCGTACGCGGGGTCGTCGGTAACCTCAATCGTGCCGTACTGCTCCGCCCTGATAAGGTGCTCGGACTTTAACGGGAACATCGCGGGGGAGGCTATCGCAACCTGCATGCCGCATTTTACCGCGCCCATAATCAGCGAAGCCTCCACGTTGGAACCCTTTCCGATATACGCGAGTTTAAGCCCCTCCAGCTTCTTCTTCTTTTCCCAGATTGTAAACATATCGCTTACCGTCTGCATGGGGACGAAATCGTCGTTGGAGGAGTTGATTATGGTTATGGGCGAGAGCTTTTCAAATCTCTCCAAATCGCGTTGCGCTATTCCCCTCGTAATCAGCGCGCCTATTCCGTAACGGTTTAAGACGTTTACGATGTCGCCTATGTTTTCGCCCACGCGCAAATCGTTGGCGTTATAGGGCAAATCTATGGTATCGCCGCCGAGCTGTTTAATGCCTATGTCCAAAGCCGACCGCGTCCTTATGGAGCTGTCGCCGAATAACAGCGCGACGGTCACGCCCTGCAATAGGGCGGTGTTTTCGTGCGCGGCGAATTTAGCCTTCATCTGGCGCGTGGCGTATAAAAGCTCGAACAATTCCTCGGTGGAATAGTCGGCGAGCTTGGTCATATGTTTTTTGTTAATCGAATAATTTGGGGTGTATCTGTTAATATCCATAATACTCCTGAAAGGGCGCCTGCGGCGCCGCGTCGCCTTAAAGCTTGGCGGCTTTTAATTATTTTATCATGTCCGCCGCTTTAAATCAAGCTTTTGGCATAGAATATATGCAACCGCAGTAGTTTTGGCGGTATAGCCCGTGCTCGCGCGAAAGCTCCGTGCTCCGCAGATAGCCGTTCCGCTTTTTGAAGTCGGAGGGCAGCCATTTAACGCCGTACTCCTCTTCCAGCGAATAACCGATGCCGTTTATAACCTGCTCGTCCTTTAACGGGCTCAGCGTCAGGGTGGTGGCAAAATAGTCGAAGCCGCGTTTTTTCGCTTCGGCGGCGGTACGCTCCAATCGCAGATAAAAGCACTTTCTGCACCGTTCGCCGCCCTCTTCGCAGTCCTCCAAGCCCCTGACCGCGCCGTAGAATACCGAGGCGTCGTGTTCGCAGTCGATATAATCCGCCCAGCCCGTCTCGCCTATAAAACGGATAAGCTCGGCTTTGCGTCTCAGATATTCGGCGTCCTCTATATTCGGGTTGTAAAAAAACGCCGTGATTTCAAAGTGCTCTTTAAGCCGTTCCAGACACGCCGAGGAGCAGGGGGCGCAGCAGGCGTGCAGTAAAAGCTCGGGCTTGTCGCCGCCGAACGCCGCGACGATATCCTGCGCGCGTTTGTCGTAGTTGACCTTGTTCATACTGGTATTATAGCAAACCCCTGCGTTAAAATCAAGACAATCGCCGCCCGTAATTTTTCTAACGCGGCGCCGCGGAGGGCGGAGGGCTCGCGGTAGAAGCTTACGGCGGCGGCATAAATTTAAAAAAAAATTCAAATTCCTTTCAATTGCGGTTGTTAAACGCCCGTGTTTCGTGTTACAATAATAAAGCATAAAAAAATCAGTATCAACGCAAGGGGTTAATAATGGCAAATCTGCAACTTAATTCGGTAAGTAAAATATATCCGTCGGGCGCGCTCGCGCTCTATAAGGCAAACCTGCAACTTGCCGACAGCGAATTTATCGCCGTCGTCGGCGGTGAAAAGAGCGGCAAATCGACGCTTTTAAGGGTAATCGCGGGGCTTGAAGAGGCGACGGACGGTCAGATCGTCGTCGGCGGCAAGGACGTTACCGGGGCGGACGCGCGCGATCGCGACGTCGCTATGATATTTCAGGGCAATACGCTGTATCCTTCCCTGAACGTGTTCGAAAATATGGCTTACGGGCTCAGGCTCAGAAAAACTCCGCAGGCGGTTATCGACCAAAGGGTCAAGGCGGCGGCGGAGATATTGGGGCTGACGGATATTCTGTACCGCAAGCCCAAAATGCTCTCTGCGGAACAAAAGCAGATGGTGGCGTTCGGCAGGGCGATTGTCAGGGAGCCCGCCCTCTATCTTCTCGACGACCCCATTTCGGGGCTTTCGCCCGAAACTCGCGTAAACCTGCGTTCGGCGCTCATCAACCTGCAAATGCGTATGAAGGGCACGTTCATCTACGCCACGAAGAACGTAAACGAAGCGTTGACAATGGCAACGCGCATTATGGTTTTAAGGGACGGGTTTATCCAGCAGATAGATTCCCCGGCTAACCTGTACGATTATCCCGCAAACGCCTTCGTCGCGTTCACGATAGGTTCCCCCACGGTCAACTTCGTCAACAACGCGGTTATAAAAAAGGAAGGGGAGGACTATTTTGCCGAAGCCGGGGGCGTACGCTTCCCCGTGGGCGGCGGGCTGGTTAAACGCTTCCCCTCGGTTGACGAATATGCCGGAAGCGGCAAAAAGGTCATCTTGGGTATCCGCCCCGAGGATATGACGTTGGGCGAGGGCGGCTTTATGAAGGCGCGGGTCACCGCCGCGCAGACAATCTGCGGCTCTGCTTACGCCGATTGCGAGGGGGAAAAGCTCTCCTTCGTGGTCAAGGCGGAGGCGGTCAAGGACGACGAGGTCGAATTGTGCGCAGACTTTTCGCGTATGTTTATATTCGACGCAGAAACCCGCCTTACCCTGTTGGAGCGCGACGACGGTTATAAAAAGACCGCTTACCCCGACGCGGACGTCGTTCCGCTGTCGTACGGCGAGGAAGAGGAGATAAAGAATAAATTAAAGCTTAAACCTGCCGATAAAAAGAAAAAGAAGTAATTGCGCGTTTTACGCTTACGGGTACGCGTTTTAACGGAGTTTTTATTTGGACGTAGTTCTGGACGCGTTGAAGGATACCGCGCTGGTATTTCCTTTCATACTGCTTATCTATATATTAATAGAGTTTCTGGAAAACGGCACTACCGCGGCAAAGACGAGGAAGCTTTTGCAGGGGCGGCTGGCGCCGCTTTTCGGCAGCGCGACGGGCATAGTTCCGCAGTGCGGCTTTTCCGTAATGGCGGCAAAGCTGTACGACGCCGGACTGATCCGCACGGGCACGATTATGGCGGTGTTCATCGCCACGAGCGACGAAGCGCTTATCATCCTGCTCGCCAACAGCGCGCAGAGCGCCGTTTCGGCGCAGGCGATATTGCCGCTTATCGCGGTAAAGCTCGTAATAGCGACCATAGTCGGTTACGCGGTCAACGCAATCGTGCGCGATAAGCTTAACGAAACCCTGCCGCTGTATTCGCAGGACGGCGAAGCCCGTTCATACAGCTGCGGACACGACCACGAGGGACATTCCGCGGCGGAGCTGTATTTCGTGCACCCGTTGCTGCACGCGCTTAAAATCACGGCGTATATATTAATCGTAAACCTCGTGTTCGGCGTAATAATAGCCGCCGTCGGGGAGGAGAATATAAGCGCCGGGCTTGTCGGCGGCGCCTATTTCCAGCCGTTTATCACCGCCGCGGTGGGGCTTATACCCAACTGCGCGTCATCTACGGTGATTACCGAAACCTTCGTAAACGGCGGAATAACGTTCGGCAGCTGCGTGGCGGGGCTGTGCACCAACGCGGGGCTCGGCATGGTCGTACTGTTAAAAAACGGCAAAAAGCTTAAACGCAACCTGTTGCTTATAAGCGCATCCTACGCGATAGCCGTGCTCTCGGGTATTCTGATAAACGTTTTACAGATAGCGCTGGGGCTTTAAACAAGCCTGTAAAATTGTCGCGGCAATGTATATAAAATCGTTTGACAACGCCTCGGGCGTTTGCTATAATTTGTAAGCATTCTTTGAAAAGGGGAGGTGAATAAAGTGTCCACTATAAAGGTTGGTGAAAACGAGTCTGTCGAAAGCGCGCTCAGAAGATTTAAAAGAAAGTGCTCGCGCGACGGGATAATCGGCGACCTTCGCAAGAAAGAGTTTTACGAATCCCCTTCCGTAAAAAGGCGTAAAAAGAGCGAAGCCGCAAGGAAAAGAAGCAAGAACTGAATAAAATTTAAGTCCTACCGAAGATGAGCTTTGGTAGGACTTTTTCTCTGCCGAAAATGTCGGTTTATGTCGGATTGGCGTCCCGGTCAACGCACAGCGCCGCGCAAATTCGGCGGCATAATATATACAAAAAAACAATGTTTCCGTACTGATACGGGGTGGTGGTTATATGGACGATTTGAAGGCAATGGCAAAACAGGCGAAGCGCAGGCTTGCGACCGATTTCTGGAAGCAGTGCAAGGAGGACGTGGATTTGACCGCGAGGGAGGCGGAAAGAAACGGCAAAAACGCGGTAAGGGTAAAATCGCACCTTTACGGCAAGGTCAAAAAGGCGATACGCGGACAGACGGACGACGAGTTTTATCTTAAGGTAAAAAAGCTGCTGGACGAGAACGGAGAGGTTTCCGACGCAATCGGCAGGCTGACCGACAGGGAGTATTTCGAAACCCTTTCCTACGAGGAGCGCCAGCGTTATACTATGGAGCTCTCCGCCAAATATCTCGAAGCGCTTGAAAAATACCGCCGCGAAAAAGAAGCCGCCGTATGAAAATCGGAGCGTAATTTCTTGCCTTGGCGCACAGTTTATTGTATAATAATACGGATAAAAGCATAACCGTTTAAATTGTTGCGGAAGATAAGAAAATGACTGATTTATTGGAAAAACTTAACGAAGAGCAGATAAAACCCGTCACCGAAACCGAAGGGCAGGTTCTGGTGCTCGCGGGCGCCGGCAGCGGAAAGACGAGGGTGCTTACCTCGCGCATTGCGTACATATTGGACAAGGGATTAAGCAGTCCCTCCGGCATTCTCGCCATAACTTTTACCAACAAAGCCGCTAACGAAATGAAGGAGAGGGTAGAGGGAATGCTCGGCGACGTCGGCGATATGTGGATATGCACGATACACTCTATGTGCGTGCGTATTCTGCGCCGTTACGGCGCGGCGATAGGCGTGCAGCCCAATTTTTCGATTTATACCGAAAGCGAGCGCACTAACGTAATAAAAAAAGCGCTTAAAGAGTCCGACGCCGACGAAAAGCAGTTGAAGTCCGTCAAATACCACGTCGCCAACGCGAAGATGCTGGGGCTCGACCCCGACCGGTACGCGGTGCGCTTTAAGGACGAAGCCAACATAAAGCTCGCAATGGAGGTCTACGAAAGGTACAACCAATACTTAAAGAGCTGTAACGCGCTCGATTTCGACGACTTGCTGGTCGAAGCCCTGCGGCTTTTGCGCGCCGATAAGGAGACGAGGGACTATCTTTCCGACAAATTCAGATACGTTCTCGTGGACGAATTTCAGGATACGAACGCCGTCCAGTATAACATCATAAAATTGCTCGCGGAACGCCATGGCAATCTGTTCGCGGTGGGCGACGACGACCAGTCCATATACGGCTGGCGCGGCGCGGTGATAGACAATATTTTAAAATTCGACAAGGACTATCCCGAAGCGAAGGTATTTAAGCTCCAACGCAACTACCGCTCTACCAAGACTATATTAAATCTCGCCAACACGGTAATCGCCAAAAACGGCAACCGCCGTAAAAAGACGCTGTGGACGGAGGCGGAGGACGGCGTAAAACCCGAATACGTTCAGGCAGAGGAGGAAAAGGACGAGGCGCTTTTCGCCGCGAAAACCATAAACGCGGGGGTATATTCGGGGGGCAATTATTCCGATTATGCCGTGCTTATGCGTATAAACGCGCTCACCCGTTCGTACGAAGCCGAATTTTCCAAGTACGGCATTCCGTACAAGGTGTTCGGCGGCTTCAAATTCTTCGAAAGAAGGGAAATTAAGGACATACTCGCCTATATGCGGCTTGTATCCAACCCGTTCGACGACGAGGCGTTTACGAGAATTATAAACGTTCCGCGCCGCGGCATAGGCGCCAAAACGTTGGAGATAATGGAGGAATACGCGCATTCGAACGCTCTCTCCCTCTTCGACGCGTGCATAGACGCCGACGGCTTGCCGCTCTCGCAGTCCGCAAAGATAAAGGTAAAGGAATTTGCCGGACTTTTAAAGAAGCTCGTGTTAAGCTCGCAGTGCGACGGCATAGGGCAGCTCGTAAGGAATATAATAGAGCTCGCCAATCTTAAATCGGCTTACGACGACGGCACCGACGAGGGCGACGCAAAGCTCGCCAACCTGGACGAATTTATCGCCGCCGCCGACGACTACGTCCGCCTTAATCCGCAGGCGGCGTTAGACGAATATCTCAACCAAATCAGCCTCGCTTCCGACGTGGACGATATGAACGACGGCAACTACGTCACCTTGGCTACCATTCACTCCGTCAAGGGGCTGGAATTCGACAACGTGTTCATCTGCGGTATGGAGGACGGAATCATACCCGCCTCCCGTTCTTACGACGACCCCTCGGGCGTGGAGGAGGAGCGAAGGCTTGTCTACGTCGCCATAACGAGGGCGAAAAAGCGGCTGTGGGTAACCCGTTCGAGGAGCCGCTATCTGTACGGCAACCGCGAGCCGACCCGTCCGTCGAGGTTTATCAAGGAGATGGGCGACGCGGTAACGTACGTCGGCGCGGAGCCCTCTTACAGACAGCGCAATACCGCCTGCGGCGCCCGTCCGCTTTACGGAAACGGCTACGGCGGAGCCGTCCGCGCGTCGTACGGTCATGACGGCTACGAGGGCGATTTTTGGACGGACGGAAAGCCCGTGCGCGGCGTTTACGCGTCGGACGACGGCTATTTTCCCGACGAGCCCTTTCAAAGCCGCCAAGCCTCCGCTCCGCGGGAAGCCCCCCGTAAACGCTTTTCCGCGGCTTCCACGTTCGGAAGCGGCATAAAAAAGCCTGCCGCGTCGGGCAATAAATACTACGTCGGGTGCAAGGTGCGTCACCCCAAATTCGGCATAGGCACGGTCGTCTCGGTTAAAAACGGGGGCGCCGTGGTAAATATCGCGTTTGAAAATCAGGGCGTTAAGGAGCTGTCCGCGTCAATCGCCCCGTTGGAGTTACTATGAGCAGTAAAAGGGTAAGAGAGCTTATCGACACGCTTAACGAATGGGCTTACGAATACTACGTTCTTGACGACCCGTCCGTGCCCGACAGGGAGTACGACAGGCTGTACGACGAGCTTAAACGCATCGAGGAGGAGACGGGCGAGGTCGAATTCGACAGCCCCACCAAAAGGGTAGGCGGCGACCCCGTCAAGGGGTTTGAAAAACACGCCCATATACGCAGACTGTACAGTCTTGACAAATCCGTTGCCTACGAACAGCTTTCGGCGTTCATTACAAGGATTAAAAAGTCGGTTCCCTCGCCTATATTCACGGTCGAATACAAATTCGACGGGCTTACCGTGTGCCTCACCTACGAGGGCGGTAAATTCGTGCGCGCCGCAACTCGCGGCAACGGGGTCGAGGGCGAGGACGTAACCGCGCAATGCCTCACCATAAAAAGCTTCCCCATGAACATAAATTACACGGGCACGCTCGAAGTGCAGGGCGAGGCGGTTATAAGGCTGTCCGTGCTCGAAGAATACAACAGGACGGCTAAGGAGCCGCTCAAAAACGCCCGTAACGCCGCCGCGGGCGCGATAAGGAATTTAGACCCTAAGGCGACGGCGGAGCGCAAGCCCGAAATTTTGTTTTATAACGTAAACTATATGTCCGACGGCGGGTTGAATACCCAGCGCGCCCACTTTGAATTTTTAAAGGAAAACGGGTTTAAGGTGTACCCTTTCCTCCGCGTCTGCTCTTCCGAAGAGGAGGTCATCGCCGCCGTAGAGGAAATCGAGGTGGAGCGCAAGAAGATAGACGTCCTGACGGACGGGGCGGTAATTAAGCTTGACGACTGTTCCGCAAGGGAGGATATAGGCTATACGGACAAATTCCCCCGTTGGGCTATGGCTTTCAAATTCGAGGCGGAGGAAGCCGAAACGGTGGTAAAGGACGTGCGCTGGCAGGTCGGCAGGACGGGCAAGCTGACGCCGCTTGCCGAGGTAGAGCCCGTCGATTTGGGCGGCGTAACCGTGCGCAAGGCGACCTTGAACAACCTCGGCGACATAGCCAGAAAGGGCGTAAAGATAAACAGCCGCGTGCTTATAAGGCGTTCTAACGAGGTTATCCCCGAAATACTCGGCTGTATCGAACACACCGATGGCAGCTTCGACGTTAAAAAACCGACATATTGTCCTTTCTGCCACAGCGAGATAGAGGAGATCGGGGCAAACCTCTACTGCACCAACAGGCGCTGTCCGCCGCGCGTGGTCGCCACTTTCGCCCATTTCGCAAGCAAGGGCGCGATGAATATAGACGGCTTTTCGGAGATGACCGCCGCCCGTATGATAGACGTTCTCGGCTTGCAGACGCCCTCGCAGTTATATTCGCTCACGGCGGCGGATATCGCAAAATTAGAGGGGTTCAGGGATAAAAAGATAAACAATCTCCTCGCTTCGGTAGAGAAGAGCAGGGAAGTTAATTTAGATAATTTCATCTTCGCTTTGGGCATAGACGGCGTGGGTAAGGTCGCTTCCAAATCGCTTGCCGCAAAGTTTAAGAGCGTGGAGGCGTTGAGGAATGCTACGGTTGAGGAGTTGACCTCGCTCGACGACGTGGGCGAAATCACCGCCAACGCAATAGTCGGCTGGTTCGCCGACGGGATAAACGCCGCCGAGCTGGACGCCCTGCTTAAAGAGGTGCGTATACAAAACCGCGAGGAGGGCGTTAAATCGGGCATATTCACGGGGCAATCGGTGGTATTGACGGGTACGCTCGGCTCGTTCACGCGCAGTCAGGCGCAAAAGATAATCGAAGATAACGGGGGCGTGTGCCAGAGCGCGGTGACGGGCAAGACCACGCTGGTTATCGCGGGCGAAGCGGCGGGCTCTAAGCTTGCAAAGGCGCAGAAGGCGGGGATAAAGATTATAGACGAGCGTGAATTCAAAGCCATGATAAAGGATATTAATTAAAAGTCCTCATAAAATACAGCCGCGCCGCGAAGGGCAAAAGCCTTCGCGGCGCGGTTTCTTTATATCCGCCGTCAGCGCACGACGTATTTCTTCAAATCGTCGGCGCGGTCGCACTGCTCCCAGGGCAATTCGGGCTTTCCGAAATGCCCGTACGCCGAGGTCTGCGAATAAATGGGCTGTCTTAGCCCGAGCGTCCTTATTATCGCATAAGGTCTTAAATCGAACTCCTTGGCTACTATGTCGGCAATCTCTCCGTCGGGTAAAACGCCCGTGCCGAACGTGTCTACAAATATCGAAACGGGTCTGGAAACGCCTATCGCGTAAGCCACTTGGAGTTCCGCCTTGTCGCACAGCCCCGCCGCGACAAGATTTTTGCAGACGTACCTCGCCATATAGGTCGCCGAGCGGTCCACCTTGGTGGGGTCCTTGCCCGAGAACGCGCCGCCGCCGTGCGCGCACGCGCCGCCGTAGCTGTCCACGATAATCTTCCTGCCCGTCAGTCCGCTGTCGCCCTCGGGGCCTCCTATTAAAAACCTGCCCGTCGGGTTGACGAAGAACTTGGTGTTTTCGTCGATAAGGTTTGAGGGGATCGTCTTTTTGATTATTTTTTCGATTACGTCCTCTTTAAGCTTCGCACCCGTCACGCTCTGGTCGTGCTGGGTGGAAACGACGACTGTTTCTACGCGCTTGGGGGCGTCGCGGTCGTACTCCACGGTCACCTGCGTCTTGCCGTCCGGTCTTAAATAGCTTAAAGCTCCGCTCTTGCGCGCGTCGGTCAGCGCCCTTGCAAGCCTGTGCGAAAGGGTGAGCGGCAAGGGCATAAGCTCGTCGGTTTCAGTGCAGGCATAGCCGAACATCATTCCCTGGTCGCCGGCGCCGAGCTCGTCCTCGCGGTCGGAAGCGCCCTCTTTATTTTCGAGCGAGCGGTTTACGCCCATTGCGATGTCTGGACTCTGACCGTGGACGGATACGGTTATTTTGCATTTGTCGTAGGCAAAGGTCCCGAACGTATAGCCTATTTTCCGTATGGTTTCGCGGGCGATTTGTTCGTAATCGACGGTGGCGTCGGCGGTGACCTCGCCCATAATCAGAAGATGGTCGTAAGCCGCGCAACACTCGATTGCGCAGCGCGCATAAGGGTCCTGCGCGATAATCGCGTCTAAAATGGCGTCGGAAATGCCGTCGCAAAGCTTGTCGGGGTGCCCTTCGGTAACGCTTTCGCTTGTAAACAACTTCTTCAAAACTATCCTCCTTGGTATGTGCTTTTAAAATTATAATAGGTAATTGTGCGGAAAATAAAACCGTCGGGTTTATCCGACGGGCAAAATTCGTTATTTTAATTAACCCATCGGAACGGTATTAGCACCTTGCGTGGCAGGTTGCTGTGTGGTCGTCGAGCCGGTCTCTCGCACACTCTCTATGGATAAAGCGCATAGCTGTTTTACGGATAAAATTATATATCGGTATAAGTATATTGTCAATTAATTTCAATATGTTTACAATCTATATTTTTTGTGCTAAAATAGTGTTATGAAATGTGAGCTGTGTCCGGTAAGCTGCCAAGCCGACCGCGGAAAAGGCGCGGGCGCGTGCGGCGTCGGGGGCATAAAAATAGCGAAATATTATCTTCATCCGTACGAAGAACCCGTGATATCCTTCAAAAACGGAAGCGGCTGTATATTTTTCTGCGGCTGTTCGCTCAGGTGCGTTTTCTGCCAGAATTGGGAGCTGTCCCGTTCGATGCGCGGCAGGGAGATATCGGTTCACGGGCTCGCGGATATATTCAAAAGTCTTGAAGAGCGCGGCGCCGACAATATAAACCTCGTCACGCCGACCCATTACGTAGATAAAATCGCCGAGGCGTTTGCGATTTACCGCCCCGGAATTCCCGTAATATACAACACTCACGGCTACGAAAAGACGGAGACCTTAAAGATTGCCGACGCCTTCACGGACGTATATCTGCCCGACTTGAAGTTCATAGACCCCTTTCTTTCAAAGCGGTACACGGGCAGGGAGGATTATGCGCGGTACGCCCTGCCCGCGATAAGGCATATGGCGCAAAAGCCGCTAAAATTTTCGGCTGACGGCAAAATGCTGTCGGGCTGTATAGTCAGACATCTGATTTTGCCCCTCGCCGCATACGACAGCGTGGAAATAGTTAAATTTATTTCGACGCTGCCCGAGACGGTGTATTTCAGCCTTATGAGTCAATACACCCCGTTCGGCGACGCGGCGGACGGAAACGGAGTCTATCCCGAGCTTGCGCGCAGAATAACCGACAGGGAATATAAGACGGTGCTGTCGGCGGTGCGCGCCGCAGGTCTGACCAACGTCTTTTTGCAGGACAGGAACAGCGCGGAAGCCGCCTATATCCCCCAATGGGATTGGTAGTTGTCCGCCCGTCTTTCGGATATTAAACGACGGTAAAAAATTTTGCCGCGATTATTGTTGACTATGCTTTTTACGTTTTCTTCGGTAAGCTTCGGCTACGGCGACAATTTAATATTATCCGACGTCAGCTTTTCGGTAAACGAAGGGGAGCGCGTGGGGCTTGTCGGCGAAAACGGGGCGGGTAAGACCACGCTTATCAGGCTTATGCTCGGCGAGCTGTCCGCCGACGGCGGCGAAATAATAAAAAAGAACGGAATGCGCGTAGGCTACCTCGCGCAGAACGGCGGCTACGACAGCGGCAACACCGTCTACGGCGAAATGCGGGAGGTATTCAAAGAGGAATTCGCCGCGGTGGAAAAGCTGACCGAGCTCTCCGCACGGCTTGCCTCCTATGAATACGGCGGCAGGGAGTACGCGGCGCTTTCGGCTAAGATAGAGGCGCTGAATAAATACCTCTCTTCGCGCGACTGCTTCAACATAGACGTAAAAATCAAATCGGTGCTCAACGGTATGGGCTTTTCCGATTTTTACGAACGCCGAATAGACAGTATGTCGGGCGGCGAAAAAACGCGGCTCAAACTCGCCCGTCTGTTGCTCGAAAGCCCCGATTTGCTCATTCTGGACGAGCCAACGAACCACCTCGACATAACCACGCTCTATTGGTTGGAGGACTATCTCTCCTCGTTTAAGGGCGCGGTGTTCGCGGTCTCGCACGACAGGTATTTCCTCGACAGACTTATAAAGACCACGCTGGAAATAGAAAATAAAAAACTCACCGCGTTCCGCGGCAACTATTCTAAATACAAGGCGTTAAAGGCGGAAAAGTACGCCCTCGAATTAAAGGAATACGAAAGACTGTCCGAAGAGCGCAAGCGGTTGCAGACCTACGTCGATAAAAACATCGTCAGGGCGACGACCGCGAGGAGCGCGCAGAGCAGGGTCAAACAGCTCGAAAGAATGGGAATTCCCGAAAAGCCGTTTACTCCGCCCCGTCCGCCGCGCTTCGATTTTACTTATAGCCGCGACCCCGCGGAGGAGGTTTTAAAGGTAGAAAATCTCAATCTGGAAATCGGCGGAAAACGGCTTATATGCGGCGGTCAACTGTCTGTTAAGCGCGGTATGAAGGTCGCTATTCTCGGCGAAAACGGGGTCGGTAAAACGACTTTTTTAAGGACGGTTTTAAAGGGCGACCCGTCGGTAACCTTCGGCAGGTTCGTAACGGTTGCGTACTACGACCAGGAAATGGCTGACCTCAACCCCGAAAACACGGTCTTGCAGGAGCTGTGGGGGCGGCACGTCGCCTATTCGCAGACCGAGGCGCGCGCCGCGCTGGCGCGTTGCGGACTCTATCCCGAAGATATGGATAAAAAGGTTTCCGAACTGTCGGGCGGCGAAAGGGCGAAGCTCGCCCTGTGCGTGTTCGAAAACGTGCACGGAAACGTGCTGATCTTGGACGAGCCGACGAACCACCTCGATTTGCCTGCGAGGGAGAGCCTCGAAGAGGCGTTGAAGGCTTTTACGGGTACGGTTATATTCGTCTCCCACGACCGCTACTTCATCGCGGCGGTCGCCGACAGCGTGGTCGAGTTAGAGGATAAAAGGCTTAACTTTTACGCGGACGGCTACGAGGGTTATAAACGCCGCAAGGCCGATTCGGCGGCTGCCGACAGGGTGCGCGCCGAGGAGCAAAGGCGGAGGGCATACGAGGACGAGAAGGCGAAGAGCTACCGCTCCAAAAAGGACAGGGCGGAGGAGGCTAAGCTCAAAGCCGAAATTAAGGCGGTTGAGGCGGACATATCTCTCAACGAACGGCTTGAAGCCGAGCTTAACGGCAGGCTTGCCGACCCTGCCTTTGCGGCGGACTACGAAAAGCTCGCCCCCGTATTGGAGGAGCTTAAAGCAATTCAGAAAAAATTAGAAACGCTGTACGAAAGGTACGGCGAGCTTATAGGGTAGGTTTTGACTATGGATATGTTTAAAAAGAAAAAGAAAAACGGGGAAACGGCGGCAGCCGTCGCGCCCGTGCAGGAGGAGGACGCGTCCGCCGGAAAAAAGACGCGCGACGATTATGCGGAGGTTCGCGAGCCGAAGCAACAGTCCAAGAAAAAGGGGCTTATCAACCAGATCGGCGACGCGGTCGGCGTGGCAAAGGGCATAAAGTCGTCCGTGGACGAAATTTACGGAACCTGGATAAAGCCCATAATGGACAACCGCGTACAGATAAGGCGCCGCTGGAACGGGCTCGTAACGGCGATTTCGGTCGTATTCTTCCTGCTGTACGTGCCGATTTTGCTGTTTTCCAAAATTTCCAAGGGGCTGTCGCTCGGGTGGGATATCGCCCTGTACGTCTGCTTAGGGGTCTACGTCGCGGCGGTAATCGTTATGCTTATCATCACCGTGGCGTCGGGGAAGAGCGCGACCACGCAGGCTTCGAAGAGGTGGCGTAAGGCGAGCGGAATAATTTTATTCGTCGTGCGTATAGCGTCGCTGGCTTTAAGCGTTACCGCGATAGCTGTTTCGGGCAAGGCGGAGAGCACCGCGATCGACGTAATACTGATGGTGCTTGCGATAGTTTCGATAGTGTTCACCTCGCTGTCGCTTATATTCGGCGGCTCCGTCGGCTTTTTCAAATGGCTGATATCGCCCGCAAAGCTAAGGCGCACGTTTTCGTTCGTCGCGCTGGAATGGCAGCAGGCGCTCGACGACGGTTTGCGCGAACAGCCCAAAGCCGTTAAAAAATCGTATAACAAACACCGCGAAAAGGTGTCGGCTTGTCTGGACGGATATCTGCTGCCCGCGGTCGGCAAGGCTTACATAGACACGGTTAAGGGGGAAAAATTATTGCGCGTGCTCGACGGCGTGCCCGTCGGCGACAGAAACCTTACCGAGTGGATATTGAAGGATATCTTCGACTATGCGTCGGCGTGCGGCTACGCCCCCGAAAACCCCTGCGACGGGTTGGAGCTCGAAGGCGACATACTGCGCGAAAAGGCGCAGCGCGCCGAGGGCGAGGGCGTTATGGGCAGATTTGCCTCTCTGTTCAGGCGGCGTTCTTACTTGCAGGAGGAAGCCGCCGCGGAGGACGGCGAAGAGGACGACGAGTAAGCTTTAAAAGCGGTTGGGTACGGCATATGCCGTACCCAACCGCTTTTTTTTAATATAAGCCCGCCGTCGCCGCGGCGGCTAAGATAACATTTTTTATTTAAAATTCTATGACTTTCATAATATGCGCTTCAAGCTCGCCGACGGGGAGCCTTATCTGCTCCATGCTGTCGCGGTCGCGCACGGTAACGGTGCCGTCCTCGACGGTTTGGAAATCGACGGTTATGCACAGCGGCGTGCCTATTTCGTCCTGCCTGCGGTAGCGCTTGCCGATAGAGCCCGTCACGTCGTAGGTAACCGAAAAATTCTTTGCGAGCCGTCTGTAAATTTCGTCCGCCTTTTCGGAAAGGTTTTTCTGCAAGGGCAGAACCGCCGCCTTATAGGGCGCGAGGAAGGGGTGTAGGCGCAAAACCGTTCTCACGTCGTTTTTAGCCTCGTCCAATACCTCCTCGTCGTAGGCGTCGGTAAGGTACGCAAGCACCATTCTTTCGACGCCGAGCGACGGTTCTATGACGTAGGGCACGTATTTTTCGTTGGTCACGGGGTCGGTATATTCCATACTCTCGCCGCTTTCGGTCTGGTGCCGCGTCAAATCGTAGTCCGTCCTGTCGGCTATGCCCCAAAGCTCGCCCAAGCCGAACGCGAAGTTATATTCGAAGTCGGTGGTCGCCTTGGAATAAAAGCACAGCTCCTCGGGCGAATGGTCGCGCAGACGCAGGTTTTCCTCTTTCATTCCCAGCGACAGCAGGAAGTCTTTGCAATAATTTTTCCAATAGCCGAACCATTCCAAATCCGTCCCGGGCTTGCAGAAAAATTCAAGCTCCATCTGTTCGAATTCCCTCACGCGGAATATAAAGTTGCCGGGGGTGATTTCGTTCCTGAACGATTTGCCTATCTGCCCTATGCCGAAGGGTACGCGCATACGCGTCGAACGCTGTACGTTTTTGAAATTGACGAATATGCCCTGCGCCGTTTCGGGGCGGAGATATACGGTGTTTGCGCTGTCCTCGGTAACGCCCTGATAGGTCTTGAACATAAGGTTGAATTTCCTTATGGGCGTAAAGTCGCGGTTGCCGCATACGGGGCACTTAACGTCGTGCTCTTTTATGAATTTTTCGAGGGCGTCGTTGTCCATCGCCTCTACCTTTTCGTCAAGTCCGTGTTTGGCGCAGTACGCCTCGACGAGGTTGTCCGCGCGGTGGCGCGTCTTGCAGCTTCTGCAATCCATAAGGGGGTCTGAAAAGCCGCCCAGATGTCCGCTCGCCTTCCAGGTGCGCGTGTTCATTAAGATTGCGCAGTCGAGCCCCGTGTTTAAAGCGCTCTCCTGCACGAATTTTTTCCACCAGGCTTTTTTTACGTTGTTTTTCAGTTCCACGCCCAGCGGACCGTAATCCCAGGTGTTGGCAAGCCCCCCGTAAATTTCGCTTCCGGGGAAGATAAAGCCCCTGTTTTTGCACAGCGCCACCAGCTTATCCTGCGTGACCGCTCTCTTTTTATCAGCCATATTTAACTCTCCTTCGGCGCGCGCTTGGCAATAACGCGCCCCTTTGTATTTTTTATGCCCGCCGCAAGGGCAAGCTACGAAAATCACCATAATTTTAATCTTGCCGCCGCCCTTTGTCAAGCGTTTAAGGCATACGCCGTATAATCGCGCCGCGCCCGTTGCCGCCGCCGCAATTAAACCGCGACCGATAAATTTTTGTAAAAAAATAAAAATTTACCGCAAAATTTTCTATACTTTGCGGCTCGGGTATGTTATAATAATATAGATATTATTAAAACCAAACGGAAAAGCAGGAAGTGCAAATGCTGACAGATATCGAAATAGCGGAGGGCGCGACTCTTCTCGACATCCGCGAAGTCGCCGCGAAACTCAACCTCGGAGAAGACAGTCTTGAACTGTACGGCAAATACAAGGCGAAAGTGAATTTAAAGCAATATTCGCCCAAGTCCAAATTGGTACTCGTCACCGCGATAAACCCCACGGCGAGCGGAGAGGGCAAGACTACCGTATCTATCGGGCTTGCCGACGGAATGGCGAGGCTGGGTAAAAAGGTCTGCCTTGCGCTGAGGGAGCCTTCGCTCGGACCCGTGTTCGGCATAAAGGGCGGCGCGGCAGGCGGCGGCTATGCGCAGGTAGTGCCTATGGCGGACATAAACTTGCACTTTACGGGCGATTTGCACGCCATCACCGCCGCCAACAACCTGCTGTGCGCAATGATAGACAACCATATCTTCCGCGGCAATAAACTCGGCATCCGCGAGGTGCGCTTCCGCCGCTGTATGGATATGAACGACAGGGCGCTGCGCGATATCACTCTCGACTGCGCCGCCGGCAATATGAAGGGCTGCGAAAGCTATTCCCGTAAGGAGAGCTTTTGCATAACCGCCGCAAGCGAGGTTATGGCTATACTTTGCCTTGCCAAGGATTTGGCGGACTTAAAAACCCGTCTGGGCAATATAATAGTCGGTGAGAACTTCAACGGCGACTACGTCTATGCGCGCGACCTCAAAGCCGACGGCGCGATGGCTACGCTTTTAAAGGATGCGATAAACCCCAACCTCGTACAGACGTTGGAGGGCACGCCCGCGTTCGTGCACGGCGGACCTTTCGCAAATATCGCCCACGGCTGCAACTCCGTAAGGGCTACGCTGGCGGCGATGACGCTTGCCGATTATACGGTTACCGAGGCGGGCTTCGGCGCAGATTTGGGCGCGGAAAAATTCCTCGACGCCAAGTGCAGAATAGCCGGCATTCAGCCCGACTGCATAGTGGTCGTGGCTACCGTCAAGGCGTTAAAGCTCCACGGCGGCGCGGACAAATCCGGACTTACCGGGGAAAACGCGGAAGCTTTAAAGGCCGGCTTGCCCAATCTTTTAAAGCACGTTGAAAATATGCGTACGGTTTACAACAAGCCCGTAGTCGTGGCGATGAACCGTTTCGTAACCGATACCCCGTCCGAAATTCAAACGGTAATGGACGCGTGCCGTCAAATCGGCGCGGAAGCCGTATTCACGGACGTGTTCGTCAAGGGCGGCGAGGGCGGAAAGGAGCTTGCCGCGGCGGTAATAAAAGCCTGCGATATCCGAAGCGAATTGCACTACGCTTACGCCATGGACGAGGATATAAAGACGAAAATCCACGGCATAGTCACCAAAGTTTACGGCGGCGACGGGGCGGAATATTCTGCGGAAGCGTTGAAGAAGATAGAGGATATCGAGGCGAAGGGTATGGGCAATCTCCCCGTGATAATCGCCAAAACGCAGTATTCGCTTTCGGATGACCCGTCCTTGCTTTCGGCGCCCAAGGGCTTTAAAATATTCGTAAGGGACGTAGAACTGAGGGGCGGCGCCGGCTTTATAGTGGCAATCGCGGGCAACGTTATGCTTATGCCCGGGCTCGGCAAGACTCCCTGCGCCGAAAAGATAGATATAGACGCCGACGGCAAGGTGACGGGGCTGTCCTGACGTATCCGTACGCGCCCGGAAACGCGCTTAACGCAAACGAAACGAGAACTTAAAGAAAATTATGGAACTTCCCGAAGCAACCAATTTTATCGAACAGTATATAAACGAAGATTTGGCGAGCGGCAAATACGAAAGCCGCGGAAACCGGATCGTCGTCAGATTTCCACCCGAACCGAACGGCTATCTGCACATAGGGCACGTCAAGGCTCTGTGCATAAATTTCGGCGTAAAGGAACGCTATCACGGCAAGCTCAATCTGCGTATGGACGACACCAACCCGTCCAAAGAAGATTACGGCTACGTCGATTCTATCGTCGAAGCCGTAAAATGGCTCGGCTTCGAATACGACGAGCTTGTGTTCGCTTCCGACTATTACGACCGTATGTACGAGATTGCCGAAAAGTACGTCAAAGACGGCAACGCGTACGTCTGCGACCTGTCGGCGGAGCAGATAACCGCAACCAGGGGCACGCTTACCGAGCCCGGCAAGGACAGCCCGTACAGAAACCGCAGCGCAGAGGAAAATTTGAAGCTCTTCCGCGAGATGAGGGACGGCGTGTATCCCGACGGGGCTAAGGTGCTCAGGGCGAAGATAGATATGTCCTCGCCCAACCTGAATATGCGCGACCCCGTTATTTACAGAATAGCGCACGTTCCCCATTACAGACAGGGCGATAAATGGTGCATATATCCTATGTACGACTTCGCGCATCCCGTATCCGACGCAATCGAGGGCGTAACGCACTCGCTCTGCTCGCTCGAATTCGAAAACCACAGACCGCTCTACGACTGGGTTATCGAAAAGGCGGGCTTCGAACAGCCCGTACCCCGTCAGATAGAATTTGCCCGTCTGAACATAACGAATACGCTTATGTCCAAGCGCTACCTTAAAAAGCTGGTGGACGAGGGCTTCGTATCGGGCTGGGACGACCCCCGTATGCCCACGCTTATGGGGCTTAAAAAGAGGGGCGTGCCCCCTACGGCGCTCCGTAAATTCTGCGCCGACGTCGGCGTGGCGAAGAACTACGGCGTGGTCAGTCTTGCACAGCTCGACGAATGTATCCGCGACGAGCTGAACGTAACGGCGGAGCGCGCGATGGCAGTCGCCGACCCCGTAAAGCTTACGGTTACCAACTATTCGGGCGAAGAAGAGCTCGATTTCGAAATAAATCCCGTGGCGGGCGACGGCAAAACCCGTAAGATAAAATTCACGGGGAGCGTATATATAGACAGAAGCGACTTCGCGCTCGAACCGCCCCCCAAATTCAAAAGGCTGTTCAAGGGCGGCACCGTGCGCCTTAAATCGGCGTATATCGTCCGTTGCGACGACGTCGTTCTGAACGACGGCGGCGAGGTTGAAGAAATTCTTTGCACTTATTTTCCCGAAACGAGGTCGGGCGGCGCGGGCGTAAGCACGGTAAAGGCGAAGGGCGTTATCCAGTGGGTAGACGCAAAGTACGGCAAAAAGACGGAGTTTAAGGACTACGAGCCCCTTCTGTGCGACGAGCGGTATCCCGGTCAGGACTATGCCGAAAGGCTTAATAAAAACAGTTTAAAAACGTATTTCGGAATGGCGGAGCCGTATCTTTCCGAAAACGAAGGCGCGGCTTTCCAGCTTATGCGTACGGGATATTATAAGGTCTGCGGAGAGGAGGACGGCAAGCCCGTGCTCTCGCAGATAGTTTCGCTGAAAAGCAATTACAATAAATAACGGAGGAAGTATGACTGTAACGGTAATATTTATTATAGCGATAAGCGTATTTGCCGCTATAGGCGCGTTAATCGGCTTATTCAAAAAAGCTACGAAGGCGTCTTTCTGGGGCGTGACCGTACTCTTGGGCGTACTCGTGGCAATGCTTATCGGTAAGCTGGCGAAGGATTCTGAGGGTTATCCGTATCTCGTCCTCGGCGTAACGGTGGGCGCGGTCGTCATTTTGATGTTGTTTTTCGCCTGGCTCAAAAAATTTATCGCTAAGCGCATAGACAACGCAAAAGAATATTCGCACTATAAAAACAAAGACAAAGTCGAAGAAAACGAAGCTTACATAATGAACGCCGTCGATAAAAAGGATAAAAGGGCGTACAGAAAAAAGCGCAAGCAGGGCAGGAAGATAAAGGACTCCGCAGGCGGCTGGGGCGTTTTCGACAGACTTCTCGGCTTTTTGGTAAACGGCGTAAACTGGCTGGTAGCCGCGGGCACGGTAATCTGCGCCCTGCTGCTCTTTATCGAATTTTCGGGCATTTCGCAGTTGCAGGAGACGGAATTCGTAAAGGAATTGTTGGCTTCCGACGGCTGGGTCAAGTTTGGCTCCGTATTCGCGTTGGATATGATGCTTATCGGCGCCCTCGTGTCGGTCATAAAATCGGGCTTCGAGAGGGGCTTCTTCTCGGTCATTACGCTCGTAACCGTGCTCGGTATGCTTGTCGGCTTCGGCTTCGCCTCATGGTCGATAGCCTCGTCGGACGCATGCGCCGGTATGGTAACGGGCATGCAGAACGGAATGCTTAGCTCGCTTACCGAAGTTAACGCGGATATATCCGCGGTCGTCGCAAAGATAATAATTGCCGCAGTGCTGTTCCTGCTCTCGCTGATAATAGTAATACTCACGGGTATATTGCTGCCGAAGCTGTTGGACAAATTCAGGGAAAACGACGCTTTCTACGTCGTTGACGGAATATTCGGCGCGGTGGTCTGCACGGCGGTATTTCTCGTCGCGTTGCTCGCGGTCGGCGGAATAGCTTATACGCTCAACGATTTGGCGTTTATGGAAAAATTCAACGCTTACGAGGCGAAGTCGGCGTTCGCCGACGGCTTCTATCGGTACAATCCTTTCAACTCGCTTTTCGCCTCGCTGCCCATTCACGACTGGTTAGCCCCCGAGTCGGCAAGCCGATAAAAAGCGGCTGACGGGTTAAAAATTTAAATTTAAAA
>CAZUYN010000016.1:0-25241 GCA_964624495.1 uncultured Clostridia bacterium | reverse complement strand
CGACAAAGGTCAACCAGGAAAACCGCATAAAGCTTATGCTCGCCACCGCGAGGGAGAATTTAAACGGGTAGATTACGGCGCTATGATAAGAAAAGCGGTACGGGAAGATATAGACGGAACGGACAATTTATTTAAAGAGATATTCGCGCACGAACGCAAATTCGGCGCGTATACCGTCTGGCAGGAGGACGTCTATCCGACGCGGACGACCGCCGAAAAATCGCTCTGCGGGGGCAGTCTGTATGTGGCGGAGGAGGACGGCTCGGTTATAGCCTGTATGGTCGTCAGCCGCGAACAGCCCTTTGAATACGGGGCGGTCGGTTGGAAATATACGGGCGGAAGCGGCCGTGAGCTTACCGTTCACCTGCTGTGCGTAAGCCCTTCGGGGTCGGGCGCGGCTACGGGAAAAAGATGATAGAGTACGCCGAAGAGCTTGCACGGGGTTTAGGTTGCCGCGCGTTAAGGCCGGATACGGGCGCGCAGAACGTTCCCGCGCTGTCGCCGTATAAAAAATGCGGCTTTGAGATAGCCGCGGAAGCGCCTATGAAGGTAGGAGAGATTATACCGCATAAAAATCACGTCTATCTTGAAAAGCTTATAGAAAATTAATTAAGAGCGCGGCGATTGAAACCGCCGCGCTCTTACCGTATATTAATTTGTAATAGCCGTTAAAATCAGTGGCTGTATCTGTTTAAAACCACGTTTTCAAGCGACAGCTTAGCCTTTTCGACTACGTTTTCGGCGGTAAATCCGAAATACCTGAACAGCTCGTTCGCCTTACCCGAAACGCCGAAGCCCGTCATCGTGATAAGCTCGCCGTAGTCGCGGCAGTATTTGTACCAGGCAAAATGGCTCGCGGCTTCCACGCAAACCCTCGCCTTGACCGATTTGGGAATGACGCTGTCCTTATAATCTTCGTCCTGCCTGTCGAAAATTTCCATGCAGGGGAGCGAAATTACTCTCGCCTTGATATGCTCCTGCGCAAGCAGGCTTTGCGCCTCTACGCAGGGCTCTACTTCCGAGCCCGTCGCAATCAGAAGCACGTCGGGCGTTCCGATGCAGTCGGATAAGACGTAGCCGCCTTTAAGGGCTTTCCTGCCCGAGCGTTCGTAAACGGGCAGATTTTGCCTTGTTTCAACGATAACGGTGGGTCTGTCGCTGCCGAATGCCGCCATAAACGCCGCCGCAGTTTCCTTGCCGTCGCAGGGGCGGAACACGTTGACGTCGGGTATGGAGCGCAGCATTACCAGCTGCTCCATAGGCTGGTGCGTGGGGCCGTCCTCGCCGACGCCGATAGAGTCGTGCGTCATAACGTATATTACGGGCAGGTGCATAAGCGCGGACATTCTGATGCCGGGCTTCATATAGTCCGAGAAGGAGAAGAAGGTCGAGCATACCGCCCTAAGACCGCCGTGTAGCTGTATGCCGTTGCAGATTGCGCTCATCGCGTGCTCGCGGATACCGAAGTGGATATTGCAGCCCTCCCTGTGCTCGGGCGAGAAGTATTCGCTCCCCTTGATTTCGGTCTTGGTGGAGGGGGCGAGGTCGGCGGAGCCGCTCATTATGTTCGGCGCAACCTTTGCGATTGCGTTTAAAACCTTACCGCCGCAGCTTCTCGTGGCTTCGGGCTTGTTGAAGTCGTATAAGCCCTGCACCGCGCCGAAATCTACCGTGCCGTGCATAAACTGTCTGTACTGCGCGGCTAACATAGGGTATTCCCTGTCGTATCTTGCGAAGAGCTCGTTCCATTCGCGCTCGGCGTTCAGTTTTTCTTCGGCGATAGCCATACAGTGAGCCTTTACCTTTTCGGGAACGGTGAAAGGGGGCTCGGTCCAGTTGAGATTTTCTTTAAGCAGGCGCACGTTCTCTTCGCCGAGGGGTGCGCCGTGGCAGCCCGCGCTGCCCGCAAGCGGCGAGCCGTAGCCGATTGTCGTCTTGCAGATTATGACCGAAGGACGGGTCAAATCGCTCTTGGCGCGCTCTATCGCGTATTTCAAAAGGTTTAAGTTGTTGGCGTCGCCGACCCTGATAACCTGCCAGCCCTGCGCCATAAATCTCGCGGCGACGTCCTCGCCGAAAGTGGGGGAGATGTCGCCCTCTATGGTAACGTCGTTGCTGTCGTACAAAAGAATAAGCTTGCCCAGCTTCTGCGTGCCCGCAAACGAGCAGGCTTCATAGCCGATACCCTCTTCGAGGCAACCGTCGCCCGTGAGGACGTAGGTGAAGTGGTTGACTACGGGATAGCCGGGTCTGTTGAATATTGCGGCGAGGTGCTCTTCCGCGACGGCGAAGCCGACTGCGTTGGCAAGTCCCTGTCCGAGCGGTCCCGTCGAGGTTTCTATACCGCCGATTTTACCGTATTCGGGGTGCCCGGCGGTCTTTGCGCCGAGCTGGCGGAAGTTTATTATATCCTCCATGCTTACGTCGTAGCCGAACAGATGCAGCAGGGAGTAGAGCAGCATAGAGCCGTGCCCCGCGGAAAGAATAAATCTGTCTCTGTTATCCCATTGGGGGTTTTTATAGCTGAACGAAAGGAAGTCGGCGAACAGCTCGTAGCCGATAGGCGCGGCGCCCAGGCATATTCCGGGGTGACCCGACTTGGCTTTTTCGATGGCTTCCGCCGAAAGTACCCTTATTGTGTCAACGCTTTTCTGTTGTACGGACATATATTTTCTCCTATAATCAGTATTGTTATTTTTTTGATTTGATATTAATTGTTTTTCAGGCGGTTAATTTTTATCTGCGAGGTCTTTGAGCGCGCCCGCGTCGAGGTAGGGATATTTAACGGCAAGACAGTATAGATACTTCGCCATCTGTCTGATACCGCCCTTTGAATTGCTTGCGAAATTGACGGGTATCACCGGGTCGTGCACGCTCATTCTTACAAGCATCCAGCCGTCGCCCTCGCCCCTGCCGAAGTTCACGCGTACTCCCTCGTAGCTGTTCGGGACGAGGCTCACGCGGCTGTCCTCTTCGGCGAAAAAGGCGATTTCCTTCATAATTCTTGCGCCCTCTTCCTTGAAATCCGTGCATTCGGGCTTGAATTTTAAGCGTACTTCCGCCTCTTCGGCAGGCAATTCCAGCTTGTCTATCAAATCCCCCAAAGTGCGGTTTTCGCGGCTCTGTAAGCAGAACGCGACTAATATCTTGCAGATAAGGTACGCCCCGTCGTCCAAGAAGTAATTTTCCTTAAAGGCGGCGTGTCCGCTCGTCTCTATGGCGAGGGGGCAGTACTCGCCCTCGGCGTTGCGGCGCTTCGCCTCGTCTATGACGTTTTTATAGCCGCGTTTAAAGCGGATATGTCTGCCGCCGCGGTTGTTTATGAATTTGGTCAGTCCGTCGCTTGTGACGCTGTCGGTGACTATGGTGGCGGAGCGTTCGCTTAAAATGGTAGCGGCGACCAATGCGATAAGCTTATCCCTGTTGATCGGCTGTCCGTCGCCGTCTACTATCGCCGCCCTGTCCACGTCGGTATCGAAGGATATGCCGAGCTGCGCGTGGGAGAGGAGCACGGCTTTTTTAAGCGCCTCCATAGCCGACGGAGCTTCGGGGTTGGGTATGTGCGACGGGAATCTGCCGTCGGGGCAGAGGTTTATGCTGCCCGCCGTAATTGCGCCGAGGGGCTGTAAGACCTTGCCCGCAAAAAAGCCGCCCACGCCGTTGCCGGCGTCCACGATGATAATTCTGCCGTACAGCGGCATTTCCTCGCCCGTGGCTGCCCTGACCGTTTCGACGAGACGGTTGCAGTAGTCCTTCATATAATATTTTCTTTCGAATTTGCCCTCGCCCTGCGGTAAGGTCAGACCCTCCTCCGCATAGTAAAGCACGGTGCTGATTTCGTTGCCGCCCAGTCCGCCTTCGGGGGTGAAGAATTTCAGTCCGTTCATCTCGGAAGGCAGGTGCGAAGCGGTTATCATAACCGAAGCGTCGCAATTCCAATCCTCGGTTTTTAAAAGCATATACATCGCGGGGGTGGAGCTGAGTCCGCAGCCTATGACGTCGCAACCGCAGGCTAAAATAGTTTCCTTTACGATTGCGAATATGACCTCGTTGGAAATTCTGCAATCGTAGCCGACGGCGATTTTCAGCGTCTTTTTACCCGTTTTGACGGAAAGCCATTTTAAAAACGCACGGGTGATATCGCCCAGAGCTTCGCGCGTTAAGGTTATTTCCGCCCCGTCGTACGCGACGGCTACGCCGCGCACGTCGCTGCCGCTTTTCAGATGCATATAAGATTTTCTTTCCATAATACGTACATTATACTATAAATTCAACCGTATTACAACTGTTTGCAACGCAATTTTACCGTAAAATAGCGTGACAAAATTTTCTTAACAGCCGTCGTAAACACTTTATTTTTTGCATACGGTGTGGTATAATAACTAAAATAATTTTTCAATACGGATTTTATATTATAAAAGAGGATATATGGCAAAGGACGCATTTGTTGAAAATATTGCTGATATAGAGGAGGATTTTCCGCAGTGGTATACCGACGTCTGCAAAAAGACGCAGCTCGTCGATTACGGGCCGGTTAAAGGCACGATGGTTATCCGCCCCTACGGCTACGCCATCTGGGAGAATATCCAACGCGAAATGGACGGCCGCTTCAAGGCGACGGGCGTACAGAACGCTTATTTTCCTATGCTCATTCCCATGAGCTTTTTCACCAAGGAAGCGGAGCACGTCGAAGGCTTTGCCCCCGAGGTCGCGGTGGTGACCCGCGCGGGCGGCGAAGAGCTCGCCGAGCCGTTGGCTATCCGCCCCACGTCGGAAACCATAATAGGCAATATGTATTCGAAGTGGTTGCAGTCCTACCGCGACCTGCCCATTCTGATCAACCAATGGGCTAACGTTATGCGCTGGGAAAAGACTACCCGTCCTTTTTTGCGTACCTCCGAATTTTTATGGCAGGAAGGTCACACCTGCCACGCCACCGAGGAAGAAGCGGTGGAGGAGACCATAAAAATGCTCGGCGTATACAAGGAATTTGCCGAAAACGTGCTTGCCATACCCGTCATCTGCGGAAGAAAGACCGAAAAGGAAAAATTCGCGGGCGCGGTGGCGACTTACGGTATGGAGGCGATGATGAAGGACGGCAAGTCGTTGCAGTCGGGCACTTCGCATTACCTCGGGCAGAATTTTTCCAAGGCGTTCGACATAAAGTTTTTGGATAAGGACGGCGTACAGAAGTATGCCTATACGACGAGCTGGGGTACCTCGACGCGTATGATAGGCGCGGTAATTATGGTTCACGGCGACAGACGCGGTCTGGTGCTTCCCCCCAAGGTTGCGCCCTATCAGGCGGTCATAGTGCCCATAGCCGCAAAAAAGGGCGGCGTGCTTGAAAAGTGCGCCGAAATCAAAGCCCTGCTCGAAAAATCGGGCGTAAGGGTCGTGCTCGACGATACGGACAACTCGCCCGGCTGGAAGTTCAACGAATGGGAAATGAGGGGCGTGCCCGTAAGGATAGAAATAGGTCCGCGCGACATAGAGGCGGGCAAGGCAACGCTCTTCCGCCGCGACACCCTCGAAAAGGGAGAGTGCGGACTCGATAATATTGCGGACGGGGTTGCAAAGCTGCTGGATACTATACAGTCCGATATGCTTGAAGCCGCAAGAAAAAGGCGCGACGGAAAGATTGTGCGCGCCGCGGACGTTGCGGGAATTTTACAGGGCGTAGAGGGCGGCAACTTCGTAAAGGCGGGCTGGTGCGGCTGCCGCGAATGCGAGGACGCGGTAAAGACCGCCGCCAACGCTACGGCAAGGGTTATGTGCGACAATCTCGAAGACGAGCTCTGCGCCGTATGCGGCAAAAAGGCAAAGCACACCGTTTATTTTGCGAGAGCATACTGACGGACGGCGGCGGATATATTTAGCGAATATATTTATAAGGAGTAAAAAAAATGAAGTATTGCAGAAGTTGCGGTTGCGAAATACCGGAGGACGCGTTGTTCTGTCCGTCCTGCGGTTGCAACGTACAGAACGAGGGGGCTTTCGGGCAGACTACCGCGGGGCAGGACGCGGAATATACATATAACGGCGCGCCTTATTCCGACGGCGACAAATATTCCGTGATGAGCATTCTCGGTTTTATATTCGCGTTTATCTTTCCCGTCGTCGGACTGATACTCAGCATAATCGCCTATAACGAAACCAAGACGGTTTTCAGCCCCAAGAGCCGTAATTTTTCCAAAGCCGGGATTATAGTTTCGGCGGTAATTCTCGGGTGCGAAGCGCTTTGCGTGATATTCGTATGGATATTCGCCTGGTCGCTAATCGTCTCGGTATTCAACGCCGTGGCGGCGGCTGTAATTTAAGCCGCGGCAACTTAAAAAGTAAAATTTTCCAAACCGTTTTCTGCTTTTGCACAAAACGGGTTTTTTTATGCGCGCTATAATTGCAAACCGCGTTCGGATATGTTATAATAACGCCGTATACATATGGACGTAGTAAGGGAAAAACTCAAACTTCTGCCCGAAAACCCGGGCGTTTATATAATGCTGGATAAATACGGAAACGTTATCTACGTCGGCAAGGCGCGCGTACTCAAAAACCGCGTGCGCCAATATTTCCACAGCTCCCCGAAGCCCGAAAAGGTTATGAAGATGGCGGAAAATATCGCCGACTTCAATTATATAATCACCGCTTCGGAAATAGACGCTTTGGCGTTGGAAAACAACCTTATAAAAAAATATAAGCCCAAGTATAACATCTTATTAAAGGACGATAAGACCTATCCCTATATCAAGGTGGACATGCGCGAGGACTTCCCGAATTTTTACGTTACGCGCAAGATAAAAAAGGACGGTTGCCGATATTTCGGGCCGTTTATGGGCGGCATAAATTATAAGGATATTCTGGAATGCTGCCAACTGCTGTTCAGCGTACGCCTTTGCCGCACCGCGATAGGGGAAAAGCCCAAACGCGAGTGCCTTAACTATCACATCGGCAAGTGCTGCGCCCCCTGCGCCCATAAAATATCCGTGGAAGAATACGCCGAAAGGGTTAAGCTCGCCCTGTCCTTTCTGGACGGCAACTACAACAAAGCGCAGGAAATTTTAACCGAAAAAATGCTCGCCGCCGCCGAAAACGAGGCGTTCGAGCTCGCGCTGGACTACAAGACCAAGCTGTCAATGCTCTCTAAATTAGAGGCGAAGAGGATAACCTCTATAAACAAACCTATCGACGCGGACGTCATAGCCTATGCGACCAACGGGCTTTATTCGGCGGTAAGCCTGCTCGTAACGCGTAAGGGCGTAATGCAGGGCGGCGCTTCGTTCGCGCTCGACGACGCGCACCTGTCCGATGGCGAGGCGCTGACTTCGTTCATAACCCAATACTATTCCGCCCACGAGCCCCCCGCCGAGCTCATAGTGGAGGAGTATTGCGAAAGGGCGATAATCGAAAATTTCTTTAAGGAAAAGCTTAATAAGACGGTCAGTCTGACCTATGCGAAGCAGGGGGTAAAGGCAAAGCTGCTCGGAATGGCAAAGGCTAACGTGCTCGACTACCTCGAAAAATCGGTTGACCGCATAAAGCATAAGGACGATATGACAATCAACGCCTGCAAACGCTTGCAGGAGCAGCTGTCGCTTTCGCGCTATCCGCGCAGAACGGAGTGCTACGATATCTCCGACGTGTCTGGCGTGGATAAGGTCGCCTCTATGGTCGTGTTTATCGACGGCGAAGCCGATAAAAATTCTTACCGCCGTTTTAAAATCAAAACGGTGGAGGGCGCCGACGACTTTGCTTCATTGAAAGAAGCGCTGTTAAGAAGGCTGTCCAAGCTCGGCACGGACGACGAGGATAAATTCCCCAAGCCCGACCTTATCGTAATAGACGGCGGCAAGGGTCAACTTTCGGCTGTCAAGGAGGTCTTTGACGGGCTGAATATACAGGGAATCGACTTGATATCGATAGCCAAGCGGGAAGAGGAAATCTTTGCCGTCGGCTCCGAAAGCGGCATAAAGATACCAAGAAGCGACTATTCGCTCAGAATGGTACAGAGGATTCGGGACGAGGCGCACCGCTTTGCCGTAACGTATTTCCGTTCGCTCCATTCCAAAAACAGCTTAAAGAGCGTTTTAGACGGAATAGACGGCGTGGGCAAACGCAAGTCAATCGCGCTTATGACCAAATTTTCCAACATAGGCAACATAATGCAGGCTTCGGCGGAGGATATCGCCTCTACGGAGGGAATAGGACCCAATCTCGCCAAGAAGATAAAAAATTATCTCGAAAATAATTTATAGTATGAAAGAATTGAACTACCGCCTCATCGTTTCCGATTTCGACGGAACGCTGGCAAACTCCCGTAACATAGTAACCGAAAGGGTAATAGACGCGGTCAACGGCTATACGCAAAGCGGCGGCGTCTTTGCCGTCTGTACGGGGCGCATACTGCCGTGCATACTGCCGTGCGTGCGCAATATGGGGTTAAGCGGTCTGGTTATTGCAAGTCAGGGCAGCCAGATTGCCGATATCGCCACGGGCAAAATAATTAAAAGCACGGGCTTTTCCGCACGTGAAGCGGCGGAAATATGCGCGTATCTCGAAGAGCTGGGCGTAAATATACAGCTCTATTCGGATACGGGCTTTTATTCAACCCTGCCCGAGGGGGAGGAGCATCTCGCGTTGTACGAGCAAGTCGTCGGCTTAAAGGCAAGCCATTCCGACGTGCCTCTGTCGCGGCTTGCGCTTAGGGGCGGTTGCGTGTTCTGCAAGGCGGCGGTGCTTGTCGCTCCGCAGGACAGGCAGAAGCTGTTCGATAGGGTATATGCCCGTTTCAACGCTAAATTCGACGTGACTTGCAGCGCGAAAGTGCTGGTGGAAATTTCTCCCCTCGGCGAAACAAAGGGCGGCGCGCTTGCTTTCGTCGCGGAGCGTTACGGTATTCCCCTCGGTAAGACCGTCGCGGTGGGCGACAACCTCAACGACATATCTATGGTGCAGACCGCAGGCGTCGGCGTGGCTGTGTCCAACGGCGATGAGGAGCTGAAAGCCGTCGCCGATTATATCGCCCCCTCCTGCGACGAGGACGCGGTAGCCGTCGTAATAGAAAAATTCGGGTATAAAAATGATTGAAATTCTCGCGCCGGCAGGCGACGAAAAGAGCGCTTACGCGGCGATTAACGCGGGCGCGGACGCAATATATCTCGGTCTGACCGCGTTTTCCGCAAGGAGCTCGGCGCAGAATTTTGAGTTGGGCGCGTTGGAAAAGTTAATCTCTTACGCCCGTTTCTTCGGCGTTAAGATATACGTCGCGATGAACACGCTCGTCAAAGAAAACGAGCTTGAAAGCTTCGAACAGACCGCGGTCGGCGTATGGAATATCGGCGCGGACGCAATTATAATACAGGATATTTACCTCGGCGCGTACCTCAAAAAGCGCTATCCGCAGATGGTTCTGCACCTCTCCACGCAGGCAGGTATCTGCAATGCGTACGGGGCGGAATACGCCCGGGAGCTCGGCTTTTCCCGCGTGATACTCGCCAGGGAGACCAAGCTTGCGGACGTGGAAAAAATTTCGTCGGTAATCGAAACCGAAGCGTTCGTGCAGGGCGCGCTGTGCACCTGTTTTTCGGGGCAGTGCTATCTGTCCTCGTTCGCGGGCGGCAATTCGGGCAACCGCGGCAAGTGCAAACAGCCGTGCAGAAAGCTCTATAAAATCGACCGCGGGGGCTTTGAAGACTATGCGTACAGAATATCCCTCTCCGATTTATCCGTGGGCGAGGACATAAAAAAGCTTGCCGACGCAGGCGTTTCGTCGTTTAAAATCGAGGGCAGAATGCGTAGGGCGGAATATGTTTCCGCCGCCGTCGGGTATTACCGCCGACTGCTTGCAGGCGGTCGGACGGAAGAGCTGTTATCGGCGTTAAAACGCACATATAACAGGGGCAATTATACCAAAGGGCTCGCATTCGGGCAGGATAAATCGTTAATTTCCTCTGCGGTGCAGGGGCATATAGGCGAGTTTGTCGGCACGGTGATTATAGAAAACGGAAAATTTACCGTGCGCACGCCGTTGCGCTTCGGCGACGGCGACGGCTTTAAAATTATGCGTGGGGGTAAGGAGCTATGCGGCGCGGCGTTTGCCGCGAACGTGAAGGGCGGAATAGAATTAAAGAGCTCCGTCCGCTTGAAAAACGGCGATAAAGCCTTCGTGACCACCGACGCGGCGCTTAACCGAAGCCTTTTAAAAGAGGTGCGCAAAAAGAAAATCACCGTTAGCGTAAACGTCGAAGCGGACGCCGCGCCCTACGCCGTTATAGACGGGGTAAGGTATACCGCGGAATTTACCGCCGACCGCGCCGTCGGCAGACCGATCACGGTTGAAGATATCGCCAAAAATTTTTTAAAGACCGACAGCTATCCGTTCGAAGCGGACCTCGGAGAAATTTATACCGACGGCAAGTCGTTTATACCCGTTTCCCTGCTCAACGCATTCAGGCGGCAGGTCTATGCGCGTTACTTCGGGGCGGCGACGCGCAATCCCAACAAGTTGATAGAGCGCGTTTATCCGCCGCAGGAGCGCAAAAACGCAGTTAAAAATAACTTAACCTGCGTCATCGCGGAGGACTTTAAAGGGGTGCGGTGCGACGTCGCCGCGCTAAAACCTAAAAACTATTCGGGCGATTTATATGCGGCGGTAAAGGACGTCTGCGGCGAAAAATTCTTATATCTTCCGCCCTATCTTACGGGCGAAGAGATAGAGGCGCTTAAAGGGCTTATAACCCCGTTCGACGGCATATATTGCGAGGGCAATTACGGGGTTGTGCTTGCGAGGGAGCTGAATAAAAAGCTGTTCGCCGGCACGGGCTTCAATATCTCCAACAGCGTGGCGGCTTCGCTCTGCACGGCGGACTATATAGCCATTTCGAAGGAGCTTACGCTTGCCGAAGCCGAGCCCGTTTCGGGGGGCAACACATTTTATCTTACGTCGGGCGATATAAAGGTTATGGATTTAATCTACTGCCCGTTTTCAAAGACGTGCAGGGACTGCGACAGGCGCAGCCTTTACACGCTGACCGACTGCGACGGCAGGCGGTTCCCCCTGCGCCGCTACGAGGTAAGCGCTTGCCGCTTCGAACTGTACAACTGCGCAAGCCTTTCGGCAAAGAATTGCTTTACGGGCACGCTTACCGAAAGGACGGTACCGCCGACCGAATACAAAAACCGCACGCAGGGGCACTCCGCGAACGGGGTGCTGTAAACGGGCGGAAAAAATTAAAAAGCTATGACAGATTTAAACTCAAACGCACTCGAACTCAATAAAATTTTGCAGTCCTGCGCGGAGTACGCCGTTTTAGACGGCGCCAAAGCCGCCGTTTGCTCCTTACAGCCTTCGGGCGATTTGGAGGAAGTGCGCCGCCGCCTTGCGCTTACGGCGGAGGGCGATCTGCTCTTGTACCGCTACGGCGTGGGCAAGGTCGAATACTTCCCCGACGTGTCCGATATGCTTCGGCGCGCCTTTAAGGGGGCGACGCTAAGCTGCGGCGAGCTTTTGGCGGTCAACGGTCTGCTTCGCTCGGCGAGGACGGCTTACCGCCCGATTGCTTCCGCGGCGGACGATATCGTGCTTTTAAAGCAGATTGCGGCAGGGATATATTTCGACGAAAATTTAGAAGCCGATATAGCCGAAAAGATAATTGCCGGGGACAAGGTCGCCGACCACGCCAGCGACGAGTTGTTTGCAATACGTTCCAAGATAAAAAATCTTAACGAGCGTATCCGTTCCACCCTGTCCGAATACGTTTCGGGCAAGGACGCGCAATACTTGCAGGACAGCCTCGTAACAATCCGCAACGACCGCTACGTCATACCCGTCAAGGCGGAAAACAGGGGTAAGGTCAAGGGCTTCGTCCACGACCGCTCGGCTTCGGGCGCGACCTTTTTCATAGAGCCCGAATACGTCCTGAATCTGAATAACGAGCTCATTGCGCTTACCTGCGACGAGAGGGAAGAGGTAGAGAGGATATTAAAGTCGCTCTCCGCGCGCGTCGGCGCCATGCGCGATAAGTTAGAAGCCGACGCGGAGCTGCTCGCCGTAATCGACGCGTGCTACGCCCGTGCGGAATACGCGTACTCCATAAAAGCCGTGCGTCCGCAGGTCAACAAACGCGGCTATATAAACATAATCAAAGGGCGGCATCCTTTGATTGACAAGGACGACGTAGTGCCCGTTTCGTTGGAGCTCGGCAGGGATTATTCCTTCCTGCTTCTCAGCGGCGCAAACACGGGCGGAAAGACGGTAACCCTGAAGATGACGGGGCTGTTCTGCCTGATGGCGGAATGCGGTCTGTTCATTCCGGCGGCGGCTGGCAGCGAAATCTGCGCCTTTTCCAAGGTGTTCTGCGACGTCGGCGACAGCCAGAGCATAGAGGACAGTCTTTCCACGTTTTCAAGCCATATGACGGGCGTGATAAATATCTGCAACGGCGCGGACTCGGACAGCCTCGTGCTGATAGACGAGCTCGGCGGCGGCACCAACCCCGACGAGGGGCAGGCGCTCGCCTCCGCAGTGACCGAATATCTGTTGAAAGCGGGCGCGAAGGGCATAATCACCACTCATTTCACCGCGCTTAAAGAATTTGCCTATACGCTCGGCGGCATAGAAAACGCCTCTATGCAGTTCGACAGCGCGACCTTGAAGCCGCTGTACACCTTAAAGATAGGTATGCCGGGCGCGAGCAACGCCTTTGCCATTTCGCGCGGACTGGGTATGAACCCCGGGATTTTAAGCCGCGCGGAGGAATTTCTTTCGGACGAGGGCAGACGGTACGAAAATATTTTAAAGAGGGCGGAAGCCGCCCGTACCGAAGCTTCCGCCGCGCTCGAAAGGGCGCTCGCCTCCGAGGCGGAGTGGGCGCAAAAAACCGAAGAGGCAAAAAAGACCGCAGCCGCTCTGGAAAAGGAGAGAAACAGTCTTACCGCGGGGGCTAAGGCGGAGAGCCGCCGGATAATCGGGGAGCGCACCGCACGGGCGGAGGAGCTGTTGGCGGAGCTCGAAGAGGTCGTAAAAAAGCAGGAAGTTACCCAAGCCGATTTAATCCGCGCGCGCACGCTTAAAAATAAAATAAGCGACGAGGCGTACGAGGAGGGCGGACTTAGTCCTTCGATCGGTATGCGCGCCGCCGCCGCGGAGGATGTAAAGGACGGCGCGGAGGTGTACGTCGAAAACATGGGCGCGTTCGGCAGGGTGCTTTCTTTCAACCCCAAAAAGGGCGAGGCGGAGGTCGTCTGCGGCTCTATAAAATTACGGGTCGGGCTCGACGGGCTTAAAATCGCCGTCCAAAGCCGCCGTCCCGAAAAACGCGTACAGCCCCAAAAGAGCGGCGGCAAGGTCAGGGTGGTCAAAAAGTTCGCGCCGACTGTGCCGCTGTCCGAAATAAACGTCATCGGTATGACCGTGGACGAGGCGTTGCCCGAGGTCGAAAATTTTTTGGACAAGGCTATAACCGACAATCTCGAACAGGTCAAAATCATTCACGGCGTGGGCACGGGAAAGCTCCGCGAGGCGATATCGCAATTTTTAAGACGGCACAGGGGGGTTAAGGAATACCGCCCGGGCGCATACGGCGAAGGCGAAATCGGGGTGACCATAGTCACGTTAAAATAAATCATAATCTCGCCCGTCCCTAAAATAAAATAGTAATAGTATTAAATTTTAGGGGCAAACTGTTGAAAAATAGAATTATTTCGGTTGCAGTCAATCTTGCGTTGTGCGCGATCGTCGCGTCGGTATGCGCCGTCGGCTTTACGGGAGGCGAGGCGGAGCAGGTCGCCACGGGGACCGAAAGCGTGTATTACCGCGCGGAGGAACCCAAGGGCGTTTCGCTGATGTTCAACGTCTATGAAAATACCGAAAACGTGTATAAAATTCTGGACGTGCTGGACGGGTATTCCGCCAAGGCCACCTTCTTCCTCGGCGGCTGTTGGGCGGACGACAACATAGATTGCGTGCGCGAAATCGCAAACCGCGGTCACGAGGTCGGCTCCCACGGGTACTTCCACAAGGACCATTCTAAGATGAGCTACGCGCAAAATCTTGCGGAGATAAGACCGAGCGTAAAGCTTTTAAACGCGATGCTCGGGTACGAGATATCGCTGTTTGCGCCGCCGTCGGGCGCGTTTTGCGCGGCGACGGTGACTGCGGCGGAGGAGCTGGGCTTAAAGACGGTCATGTGGTCGCGCGATACCATAGATTGGAGGGATAGCGACCAAAGCCTGATAATAAACAGGGCTACAAAAAACCTGGCAAGCGGCGAATTTATTCTTATGCACCCCGAGGACGTAACGGTAAATTCCCTGCCGGAGATTTTGGAGTATATGAAAGCCGATTCTCTGGCGGCGGTAACGGTATCCGAAAACATATCGTAAGGCGTTTTCGGTTTAACCGACTAAATATATTATACGGTAAGGAGGAATAAATGGTACATTACAAACGACTTGACAACGGGGTCAGGCTGATTGTCAAACAGATGACGGGGCTTATGTCCGTAACTATGGGAATTATAGTAGGTACGGGCGCGGCGTACGAAAGCGACGAGGAGGACGGCTTGTCGCACTTTATCGAACATATGATGTTCAAGGGCACCAAGACGCGCAACGCCTTTCAGATTTCGGACAGAATGGACGCGATAGGCGCGCAGGTCAACGCGTTTACCGCAAAGGATATAACCTGTTACTATGTAAAGTCCGCCTCGAACCACGCCGGGGAGGCGTTTGAAATTCTGTCCGACCTGTTTTTGAACAGCGTTTTCCCCGAAGAGGAAATGGTAAGGGAAAAGGGCGTCGTCATAGAGGAAATTTCAATGAACGAGGACACGCCCGACGATTTGTGCCTCGATTTGCTTTCACAGGCGTTTTTCGGTAAGGAAAATTACGGCAGAAATATCCTCGGCAGTAAGTCCAACGTTTCGGACTTCACGGGCGAGGATATAAGAAATTATCTCAAAGCGCGCTATACGCCGGACAATATCGTAATATCGATGGCTGGCAATATCCCCGTGGAGCTCGCCGAGCGTCTGGTATGCAAGTATTTCGGGGATATCCCCGCGCGAACCGTCCAAGACCGTCCCCTTAACGTCACGTTAAAGAGCGGCAATCTGTTCAGAAGAAAGGATATCGAACAAATTCATATCGCCGTGGCGTACCCCTCGATGAAGAGATACGAGCGCCTTTGCGACGCCACCCAGATAATGAACGCCGTTCTCGGCGGAAGCATGTCGTCGAGGCTGTTCCAGACCGTGCGCGAAAAGCTCGGGCTTGCCTATACCGTGTATTCGTACGTCACCACGTACGAAAAGTCGGGCGCGCTGACGGTGTACGCGGGCGTAAACGCCAAAAACTTCGAGCAGTCTGCGGAAGCCATATTCAAATGTATAGACGGGCTTAAAAAGAAGGATTTGTCCGAGGACGAATTCAAACGCGGCAAGGAACAGCTGCTCTCTTCGCAGATTTTCGCGCAGGAGAGCACGAGCTCTCAAATGCTCTTATACGGCAAGGAGCTCATCTATTCGGGCAAGGTCTACGATTTTGAAAAGCGCGTCGCGCAGCTCAACGCGGTGACCTTAAACGACGTCTGCGAAGCCATCGAATATAATTTCGACCCGACGTACAGGGCTACCGCCGTGGTCGGCAACGTGGACAAGCCGTTAATCTGACGGAAGCAGGACTATGGACACCGTAAAAGGTTTTCCCCCGTTCTATAACGGCGACAGCAGGGCGCTGGTTTTAGGCAGCTTCCCCTCGGTTAAATCGCGTTTGCAGAATTTTTATTACGGCAATCCGCGCAACGCCTTCTGGCGCATACTTTCGACTTTTTTCGGCGAAAGGGAGCCCGTGACGGAGGAGGAGAAAAAGGACTTTCTCACGCGGAATAAAATCGCGCTGTGGGATATAGTGACCGAGTGCGAAATAGTGGCTTCGCGCGACGAAACGATAAAAAATTTCAAAACGGCGGACGTCGAATATTTGTTGCAAAACGCGCCGATAAAGCTTATACTTATAAACGGCGGCAGGGCGTACTCCATATTCGAAAAGCGGTACGGCGGTTTGCCCGTGCCGTACTTAAAACTGCCGTCCACGAGCCCTGCGAACGTGCGGCGGAACGACGGAGAATGGTATGCAGCTCTACGACAGGCTTTTGGAAGAACTTAACGCCGGCGCCGACGCGGAATACGCCGCGTTCCAAAAACGGCTTTTGAAAAACGACGCGATTAACGTCATAGGCGTGCGCGTCCCCGTTTTAAGGAAAATCGCAAAGAAATACGCGGACGATTTACAAGGGCTTATGTCCTTGCCCGACGATTATTACGAGGTCACTTTTATAAAGCTTACCGCCGCCTCCGGGCTTAGCTTCGGCGAATTTATAAAGATTGCCGACAAGCTCGTCGCCCTGATAGACAACTGGGCGTGTTGCGACTGCTTCAAGGCGGACTGCATAAAAAAGCACAGGGAAGAATTTATCCCGTTCATTAAGGCATATTTAGGGGTCAACCGCGAATTTTACCAGCGTTACGCGTTGGTGACTTTGTTGAATTATTACGTCGAACCCCCCTATCTCGGGCTGATATTCGACAGCGTTTTAAACGCGGACGACGGCTTTTACTACGTGCATACGGCGGCGGCGTGGCTACTCGCCGAAGTGCTTGTAAAAAATTATGCCGAAGGGCTGGCGTTTTTAAAAAAGGACGCGCTCGGCGTCAAGACGCGCAACAAGGCGATACAGAAGGCTTGCGAAAGCTACCGCCTGACCGACGGACGAAAGGAAGAACTTAAAGGGCTTAAAAAGTCTTTAAAACAAGGATAAAAATATGGACATTACCGAACAGCTGACGCAGGAATTCAACCTCAAACCCGACCACGCCGGAAACGTGGTCAAGCTTTTAGACGAGGGCAACACCATACCCTTTATCGCGCGTTACAGAAAGGAGATGACGGGCGGTATCGACGACCAGTTGCTGAGGCGGTTTGCCGACAGGTACGAATATCTGACCAACCTCGAAAAGCGCAAGGCGGAAGTCGCTGCGGCGATAGAGGAACAGGGCAAGATGACTGGGGAGGTAGCCGCCGCAATCGCCGCCTGCGCCACTATGACCGAAATAGAGGACGTATACCGCCCCTATAAGCAGAAGAAAAAAACCCGTGCTTCCGTCGCGGCGGAAAAGGGTTTACAGCCGCTCGCCGAATTTATTCTGGCGCAGGAGAGCGACCCCTATGCGGAGGCGGAAAAATACGTAGACCCCGTAAAGGGCGTGAACACGGCGGCGGAAGCGATTCGGGGCGCAAAGGACGTAATCGCGGAGATAGTTTCGGATAACGCCGAACTCAGAAAAAAATTGCGCACGCTGTTCGAAAATCACGGCGAAGTGCAGGTCAAGCTGATCAAAGACGACGGCAAGGGCACCTACGATATGTACGCGGACTACGCGGAGCTCGTGCCCGAAATAAAAAATCACAGGGTACTCGCCATAAACAGGGGCGAAAAAGAAGAATGTCTGCGCGTAAAAATCGCGTTCGACGCGGATTTGGCAAAGCGCGTGTGCGCGGCTAAGTACGTCCGCAGTAAGGGCGCCTGCGCCGAAATTATAAAGGAAGCCGTTTCGGACGGTTACGACAGGCTTATACAGCCCTCGATAGAACGCGAGGTAAGGGCAATTCTTACCGACCGCGCAAGCGAGCAGGCGATTCGTATGTTCGAAGTAAATCTCCGTCCGTTGCTGTTACAGCCGCCCGTCAGAAATAAGGTGACGCTCGGGCTCGACCCGGGCTACCGCACGGGCTGCAAGGTCGCCGTGGTGGACGGCACGGGCAAGGTTTTGGATACGGGCGTAATTTTCCCCGTTCCGCCCCACGCGAAGATAGAGGAGAGCAAAAAGATCGTTAAGGAGTTAATCGAAAAATATTCCGTGGACGTAATAGCCATAGGCAACGGCACGGCGGGCAAGGAGACGGAAATCTTCGTCGCCGACCTGCTTAAAGAAGTCGACCGCCCCGTTTCCTATGCCGTCGTCAGCGAAGCCGGGGCGAGCGTTTATTCCGCAAGTCCGCTCGCCGCGGAGGAATTCCCCGACTTCGATTTGACCAAGCGTTCGGCAATCTCTATCGCAAGGCGGCTTCAAGACCCGTTGGCGGAGCTTATAAAAATCGACCCCAAGTCCATAGGCGTAGGGCAGTACCAGCACGATATGGACAAGAAGAGGTTAGACGCCGTTCTCGGCGGCGTGCTCGAAGACTGCGTAAACAGCGTCGGGGTAGACCTTAACACCGCAAGTGCGTATCTTTTGCGCTACGTCGCCGGACTTAATTCGGGCACGGCTAAAAATATAGTCGCCTACCGCGAGGAAAACGGAAAATTCACCGAAAGGAAGCAGCTTCTCAAAGTTCCCAAGCTCGGGGCGAAGGCGTTCGAGCAGTGCGCCGGCTTTTTAAGGATAACCGACGGCAAAAACGTTTTCGACAATACCGCCGTCCACCCCGAAAGCTATCGGAAGGCGGAAAAGCTGTTAAGCCTTTTCGGTTATACCGCGGAGGACGTAAGCGCGGGCAATATACGCGAATTGCCCTCTAAGATAAGGGCTTACGGCGAAGAAAAGGCGGCGGAGTACTGCGGACTCGACAGGGCTACCATGAACGACGTCGTGACCGAGCTGTTAAAGCCGGGCAGGGACATACGCGACAGTCTGCCCGCCCCCGTACTGCGCAGGGATATTTTAAGCATTGAGGATTTGAAGGTCGGAATGATTGTAGAGGGGTCTGTGCGCAACGTATGCGACTTCGGCGCGTTCATAGACATAGGCGTCCACCAGGACGGGCTTGTGCACGTTTCGGAAATTACCGACAGATACATAAAGCACCCCTCCGACGTCTTAAAAGTCGGCCAGCGCGTCGACGCGGTGATTATAAACCTCGACGTCAAAAAGCAGAGGATAGGGCTTTCCATAAAACAGTGCAAAAAAACTGCCGACGGCTGAGTCGTCGGGGCAAATGCGAAATGTCATAAAAAGTCTTGACAAAAATTTCCTTTTGCTTTATACTGTACTCATAAAATTAAATCGGTTTAGGAGATTTTAAATATGTTCGATAAAATAGCGGCGTTGCTTGCAGAGCAGCTCGGTATTCCCCAATCCAAGATTACGTTAGACAGCAAAATAGTAGACGACCTCGGCGCGGATTCGCTTGACGTGGTGGAGCTTTTGATGCAGCTCGAAGACGCTACGGGCAAAACCGTTCCCGACGAAGAGGTTGCCAAGATAAAGACCGTCGGCGAACTCGTCGAAGCGCTCGAAAAGCTTTAATGCGAAGCACCAAAATTAAACAGAAGCAAAAAGGACAAAGGTCGTACGTTTGTACGACCTTTTTTATGCCCTCGGACGCGCCGCCGCGGCGTATCTTTTTAACCGAGCGCGACGTCGAGAATCATCATCAGCGCAAAGCCTGCGATAACGCCTATCGTCGCCTTTAACTTGTCGCTTGCAAAGCTCTCGGGGACGAGCTCCGAACAGACCACTGCGACCATAGCCCCCGACGAAAAAGCGAGGGCGAAGGGCAGTATGCCGCTTATAAAGGTCACCGCGACCGCCCCGGTAACGCCTGCGATTATTTCAACCGCGCCCGAAAGCTGACCGAAAAAGAAGCTCTTAAACCTGCCCATACCGTTCGCGCGCAGGGGGAAGGCTACGCACATACCCTCGGGGAAGTTCTGCACGCCTATGCCCAGCGCGAGCATCATCGCCGCGACCGCCCCGACGCCTCCGCCGCTCGAAAGCGCGCCGAACGCCACGCCGACGGCAAGCCCTTCGGGCACGTTATGTACGGTTACGGCAATGCACATAACCGCGTTGGAGCGCTTTCCGTCGTCCGCATTTTTACCGAAGCGTTTAATAAGCAAATCGCAGAGGATGATTATCAGTCCGCCCGCGACGAAGCCGGCGGTTAAAACAAGATAGGAATATTCTCCTCCCTGTTCGAGGGCGGGCAACAGCAGCGAGAAGAAGGAGGAGGCGAGCATTATTCCCGCCGCGCCCGACAGCATCAGACAGAACGCCGTCTTTCCGACTTTTTTATAGAACAGCACGAGCGACGCGCCCAACGCCGTCATAGCCCAAGTGAACGCGGTGGCAAGCAGCGCCTGCGCCCAACCGTCAAGACCGATAAACCAATCCAAATACTTTATCTCCCGTAAGTTATAATAGCGTTATCCCGTCAAACGGGACGTCCCTTTTATATATTATGCGCCCAAATAATATGGCGGTGAATAAAGCCGCGACCGTGCGCGGCGGCGCGTTCAGCGGATAAAAATAATGTATATTTTTCCAAATCTTTCCCAAACTACGGGTATGGAAAATAAAACGAACGGTACAGAAAACAAAGCTAAGACAAAGACTGTCCGTCCCTCGGCGATAGTGGTGGGCGGCAGCTCGGGCATAGGCTACGAAACCTGCGTGCGCCTCGTAAACCGCGGCTGGACGGTAACCAATATCTCCCGCACCCCCTGTAAAAACGCCAAGGTCGTCAATATCGCGGCGGACGTGGCGTTCGGGTCGGAGGCGTTCGGCGCGATAGACGCAACCGCCCGTAAATACGGGCTGACCGCGTTGATTTATTGCGCGGGATTTTCTATGGCGGCGCCCATAGAGCACGCGAAGGAGTCCGATTATAAATACCTTTTCGAGGTAAATTACTTCGGCGCGTTAAAGGCGATGCAGTCGGCGATTCCGCATATGAAAAAGCGCGGCGGCAAAATAGTGCTGGTGGGCTCGCTGGGCGGCGAAGTGCCCGTCGTGTTCGATTCGTTCTATTCTTCGAGCAAGGCGGCGCTGGAAATGCTCGCCCGCGAAGCCAATACCGAGCTGTCGCCCTACCGGATATCGGCTACGGCGATTCTGCCCGGCGGCACGTCCACAAGCTTTTCGTTCAAGCGCAAGGTCTATTCCGAAGAGGAAAACGGCTCCTATGCAAAGCCCGTAAACCGCGCGGTCGCGGCGCTTGCCAATATGGAGCAGAGCGGTATGAAGCCCTCGCGCGTGGCGGAAATAATCTATTCCGTCCTCACGGATGAAAAGCCGCCCATAGTCAAGACGTGCGGCGCGATGAACGCGACGAAGCGCTTCGCGACGCGCATAATGCCCGAAAAGCTTACGGCGTATGTCAACGGGAAGATGTTTAAGCAATGAAAATCTTTTATTGGGTAAAAATAGACGGCGCGAAGCCGCGTAAAGATACGGAAAATCAATGAGAAAGGAATACGATTTATCGCGCCGCGACGAGCGTGAAACCCTGTACAAGGGGGTTAAGCAGACGGGACAGAAGCAATGACGGGAAAGCATAAGGATAATTTCAATTCCAATTATTTGAACTACGTCAAGTCGCAGGATCCGCCCACCAAGCATTTTAAAAACTGTCTGGCGGCGTTCGGCGTGGGCGGTTTAATCTGCTGTATAGGTCAGTTTATAAGGTATATGCTGGAATTCGCGGGGCTTTCGGGCGACGTGCTCGCGGGCTCGGTTTCGGCGATACTCATTTTCGCGGGCTGCCTTCTCACGGGGCTGGGCGTATACGACAGGATAGGCAGGTACGCGGGGGCGGGCTCTATCGTGCCGATAACGGGGTTTGCAAACTCCGTGGCTTCCCCCGCGATAGAATTCAAAACCGAGGGCTGGATATACGGAATGGCGGCTAAAATGTTTACCGTGGCGGGCGCGATTATAGTGTACGGCGTGTTCTCGGGCGTGCTCGTCGGGCTTATTTATTCGTTTATATAATTAGCGATGTTAGCTTAGGCAAACACAATATGTTGTGTTTTGTTAAAATTTTTTATTCAATATTTTGGGAAAAATCATTGACAAGATAAAACCGCGTATGCTATAATCGTATCACAAAAAGAGAGGGCGCGCCGTGACTGACGATTGATTGCGGATAACCGCAGGGGAGCGGCGCTACGGCAAGGCTGAAAATTTCGGTCTGCCGCATGTGCCCGTAAGCCGTTCGTCTGGGCAGATTTACTTATAAATTTTAAGTAAATTGCCCTATTTTTTTGGCGGAGAAGGGGGTAAAACGCATGGTCGGCCGCATTCATTCTTTCGAATCGTTCGGCACTGTGGACGGACCCGGGATAAGGTTCGTCGTGTTTATGCAGGGTTGCCCTATGCGTTGCCTGTACTGCCACAATCCCGATACCTGGGTAGCGGACGGGGGCAGGGAATTTACCGCCGAAAAAGTCGCGGCGGACGCGCTGCGCTATAAAAATTATTTTTCGGGCGGAGGCGGCGTAACCGTTTCTGGCGGCGAGCCCCTGCTTCAAGCGGAATTCGTCGCGGGGCTGTTCGCCATACTCAAACGGCACGGCGTCCATACCGCGCTCGACACCTCCGGGGCGACCTTTTCGCGCGATATGCCGCACAGATTCGACGGTTTGCTCGACGTGACCGATTTGGTACTGCTCGACATAAAGCACATAGACGGCGAGGAGCATAAAAAGCTCACGGGCAGGGATAACGGCGGCGTGCTTGCGTTTGCGGAATACCTTTCCGTAATAGGCAAGCCCGTATGGATAAGGCACGTGCTCGTGCCCGGTTATACGGACGACGACGTATATCTGAACAGGCTGGCGGCGTTTATAGGTACTTTAAAAAACGTCGAAAGGGTAGAGGTACTGCCCTATCACACGATGGGCGTGCAAAAGTACCGCAATCTGGGGATTGAGTATCCGTTGGAAGGCGTGCAGCCGCCCGATAAGCAGCGGATAGCGAACGCAAGGGCTATACTTTGCGGAAGGTAGGGATATGAAGGATTTAAGCGGAAAGTGCCTTATAGAAATAGGCGGCGGAGACTGCGCGGGCTGTATCGCGGTATTGCCCGATTGCAGAAACGCGGCTGAAAAATTCGGGTTGAAGTTCGTCTATCTCGACGTTTCGGACGACGCGGAGCAGGTCAAAATTTTCGGCGTGGAACGCGTTCCCTCGATAATACTTGCGGACGAATGCAGGGTAATAGCTCGTTGCGCGGGCTATCAGCCGCAGGAAATTCTCGAACTGTGGCTGGAAGCCAAACTGAACGCCGACGGGCGTTGATACGGTATACGCAAAGACATACAGATACAAAATACTTAAAAGAGGAAGAATCATGTTTTTTAAAGAATGGGAGGGCTTTACGCCGGGCAAATGGAGCGACGACGAAGTAAACGTGCGCGACTTCATACAACGCAACTACACCCCTTACGAGGGCGACGGGAGCTTTCTGGCGGACGCGACCGAGGCGACCGAAAAGCTCTGGCGGGATATTCTCGTGCTGTCCGAGCAGGAGAGGAAGGCGGGCGGCGTACTCAAAGCCGACGTCAAGATTGTTTCCACTCTCACGAGCCACGGGGCGGGATATATCGATAAAGACCTTGAAAAAATCGTAGGCTTGCAGACCGACGAGCCTTTCAAGCGCTCCTTACAGCCTTTCGGCGGCATAAAGATGAGCGAGCAGGCGCTGAATATGTACGGCTACGAGCTCGACCCCGGGGTTAAGGAAATATTCACCAAGTACCGCAAAACGCACAACGACGGCGTATACGACGCGTACACGCCCGAAATGCGCCGCGCGCGTACCGCGCATATCCTTACGGGTCTGCCCGACACCTACGGCAGGGGCAGAATAGTCGGCGATTACAGACGCGTCGCGCTGTACGGCGTGGACTATCTTATTATGCACAAACAGCGCGATAAGGATTTAATGGACGGCGATATGACCCCCGACAGGGTAAGGGACAGGGAGGAGCTGTCCGAGCAGATTAAGGCGCTTAACGAATTAAAAAAGATGGCGGCGCTGTACGGCAAAGACATTTCCCGTCCCGCCCGTACCGCGCAGGAGGCTATACAGGCGCTTTATTTCGGCTATCTCGGCGCGGTCAAGGACCAGAACGGCGCCGCGATGTCGATAGGCAGAAATTCGACTTTCCTCGACGTTTATATCGAGCGCGATTTGAAGAACGGCACGCTGACCGAAACCGAAGCGCAGGAGCTTATAGACCACTTCGTTATGAAATTGCGCATAGTCAAATTTATGCGCATAAAGGACTATAACGAGCTTTTCTCCGGCGACCCCACCTGGGTGACGGAATCTATCGGCGGCATGGGTATGGACGGCAGAACCCTCGTCACCAAGAGCTCGTTCAGAATTTTGCACACCCTTAAAAATCTCGGACCCGCCCCCGAGCCCAACCTAACCGTCCTGTGGTCGAAAAATCTGCCCGCGGCGTTTAAAAAATTCTGCGCGGAGACCTCTATCGAAACCTCCGCGATACAGTACGAAAGCGACGATTTGATGAGACCCGAAATGGGCGACGATTATTGCATAGCGTGCTGCGTAAGCTGTATGCGCGTCGGCAAGGATATGCAGTTTTTCGGCGCGAGGGCAAATCTTGCAAAGTGCCTGCTGTACGCCATCAACGGCGGCAAGGACGAGTTGGCTGTGGATAAGAAAACGGGCAAGCCCCTGCAAGTATCCCCGATGTTCGCGCCCGTCACGGGCGACGGCGCGCTGGACTATGCCGAGGTCGTAAGCAAATACGAGCAGATGATGGACTGGCTCGCGGGGCTGTACGTCAACACGCTCAATCTCATACACTATATGCACGATAAATATTCCTACGAGGCGCTCGAAATGGCGCTGCACGACACCGACGTGCGCCGCTTCTTCGCAACGGGCATAGCGGGGCTAAGCTGCGCCGTGGATTCGCTTTCGGCGATTAAGTACGCCAAGGTATATCCGATACGCAACGCCGACGGGATAGCGGTCGATTTCAGAACCGAGGGCGATTTCCCCAAGTACGGCAATAACGACGACAGGGCGGACGATATCGCGGTATGGCTGGTAAAGACCTTTATGAGTAAAATACGCAGCCATTATACTTACAGGAACAGCATCCCGACGACCTCGATACTGACCATAACCTCCAACGTCGTATACGGAAAAAAGACGGGCAACACGCCCGACGGCAGAAAGGCGGGGGAGCCCCTCGCGCCCGGCGCCAACCCCATGCACGGCAGGGATTCCAACGGCGCGCTGGCTTCGCTCGAATCGGTGGCAAAGCTCCCCTACGAGTACAGCCGCGACGGTATTTCCAATACCTTCTCCGTTACCCCGTCGAGCCTCGGCAAGGACGACTGATAAAAAGGACTTATAAATAAAAACAAAAGGAGCTAACTATTGAGAAGTCAAGCGAAGGAAGTAAGAAAAGTTAAAGAATT
>CAZUYN010000015.1:22878-25684 GCA_964624495.1 uncultured Clostridia bacterium | reverse complement strand
TAAGCAATCTTAAATACAAGCTGAACGTCGGGCTGAGATAAAATTATTTTTCCGCTCCGTCCGCAAATGATTGCGGACGGAGCGGAATTTTTTTGTGATTTTAAGCTTGACCCCGTAATATATGCCGTTTAACGGGGTTTTAAAGAATATACAGTATGCTTACGAATTGCAGGACGGCGCCGAGGACGACGAACAGGTGCCACACGGAGTGCATCCACTTTTTGCGCTTTCCGAGGGCGTAAAATATTATTCCGACGGTATAGGACAGTCCGCCGCCCGCAAGGAACAAAAGACAGGCAAGGGACAGCGAATTTATAAAATACGGCAGGAAGAATAACGCCAGCCAGCCCATAACCACATAGGCAATCATGGAAAATATCTTGACCGCCTTCCAATGCATATTGACGGCGTTTAAGGTAACGCCTATCGCCGCCAGCCCCCACTCTATGCAGAACATCGCAATTCCGAGCGGCGAGCCGTAAAAGGTTATCAGACAAAAGGGCGTATAGCAAGCGGCTATAAGCAGAAATATCGTGCAGTGGTCGAAAATGCGAAAGACCTTTTTCGCCCTGTTCGGGCGCAGAAAATGGTAAATCGCGCTCATCGTAAACAGCAGTATTATCGAAAAGGAATATATAGCCACCGCGGCGTATTTGTTGGGCGAGGGGTTAAAAGAGGCTATTATAAAAGCCGTAACGGCAAACGCCACGGACAGACCGCCGCCCGCGATATGCGACACGGCGTTGAATATCTCCTCGCCCTTGCCGTACGCGGGCAGCGCCCCGCGCTCCTCTCTTTCGGCGTTTTGTCCGCGCTTTTCTTTACCGCGCTTATCTTTACCGCGGTCGGAGTCGGCGTTTCCGCCGTAAATTTCGGTATTAATGTCGGTCATTTTTTTCACCCGTTCTTAAAAGAAGTATTAAACCTTACCGCCGCGTTCGCTTGCGCCGCCACGGGTTCGGTTTTCGGTTTGATTATAGCCCGTTTTAAGGCGTTTTACTACCTACTTTCGCAATCTGCGGCTACACTGTTTTTATTGCCGTATCCACAGCCGCCGCGCGGCAGTCTATCGGGGCGCAAACGGGGTAAACCGCGCAGAAATTAAACTCTACCGTCGGTAGAGTCAGTCCGTACGGGCGCCGCCTGTTTAAAATATAACCGCCCCGACGGAAACATATTCGGGAGGTTTTTACGCCCGTCCACATAATGTAGAAAAGTTCCACGCGCCGAAGCTTGAATTTTCCCGCCCGACGATATAAAATCAAAGTATAAATTTACGGAGAGAATACTTATGGCAAGAAAGAGTATAGGAGAATTTTTATCTGACTTACGGAGGGCGAACGGCTTCACCCAACGGGAAGTCGCGGATAAGCTGAACGTTTCCAACCGGACGCTATCGAGCTGGGAGACAGACAGAACCATACCCGACGTGCTGATTTTACCTGCATTGGCAGATTTGTACGGCGTTACGGTAGACGAAATTCTAAGGGGCGAAAGACGGGACGAACGCCTAACGGAAATATCCGACGGCGCAAAACGGGCGGTGCGTAAAAACAGGTACGGCAAATTTACTACCAAACTAATCCTGTTCGGCTTGCTCGCCGTTATGGGCTCGGTTTTGTTTTCGGTGGGCGGCACGATAACCGCACACACTTATTATTACAACTATGATATAGTTTGGGTACATATCCTAATTATAGCTATCGGGGCGGCGTGTACGGTGGTCTTTTCAGCACTCGTCTTTTATTTCCTGCACGCAACGGCTTGCGCAGAGGGCATAATTTTAAAGGAAGATTTAAGCGAGGATAACAGGGCGTTTATGCTCAATATAAAAAATAAAACGGCGTTATTCCTCGCCGTCCTCGCCCTACCCTTGCTAATCTGCGGAATTGTTACCGGACTTATAGTAATCTTATATCCGCCTAAATATATCAGGCTGATACAGCGCGTCTTTTTTGCTTGCGTCTTTCTTGCGATTGCTTTAATTTTGCTCGTCTGCGCGGTTGTACTTTACTGCCGTAATATCTCTAAGTTCGGAAACGACACACAGATACAAACGCTTAATAATAACGCCAAGCTGCTTGCAAAAACCTGCGGTTTCAGCGCGATTTTGCCCGTTATTCTTGCAATAGTTTGGGTTATATTGCACCTTACCTGCACGCATACCGTTAACGCGCTCTATACCGAAAAGGACTTCGATAAGTTTAAAGCCGCAAGGGAAACGCTGATTATCGACAAAGATATGATAAGCAAGGACGGAACGGAATACTCACTATCGGCAGGGGAATACAAGCTTCAATTCCCGACCGGCAACTACGGTGAACTGCCCGACGACTATTACGATTTAGGCAACGGATTTTGGGGCGCAATAAATACTTTCAGCTATATCGACCATACGGACGGTTGCGTCGTATTCAGATATAACGAAACGCATTGCACCGTTTACTATAACCCCTCCATTACCGACCAATCGCAAATAGGGGAAAACGGTTTAGACGGCGACCAAACACCGCACGGATTATTTATCGGCTGCTACAGCTACGATTATTTTACCGGTAAACCGATAGTGATTATAGACGGCGACGACTGTTTTATTGGAGAATATACTGATTACTATTTCTGGGGTGAACAAGAAATATTAGCAAATTGGTATTATAACGACGGTTATTACGGCTTTTTCGAGTATATAGAGAACGACTTCAACGCCTTTGCGGGTGGGATATTCCTGTCGGGAACGATTGTCTCCGTTACCGTTTATTTAATAATTTTCGCCGTGATTAGAAAGAAACAGAACTATAATTTTTAA
>CAZUYN010000015.1:0-22778 GCA_964624495.1 uncultured Clostridia bacterium | reverse complement strand
TTTACGGCACGAGCGTGCTTCCGCCCAAATGCGAGCCCTGCAAATACACGTCGGGAATTTTGCCCGAAATTATGCTTTCGCATACCAACACCTCGGTCGTGGACGCGAGGTTAGAGGTTTTTTCGGGCAGAATTATGGAGATATCGGACACTACCTCTAAATAGAGCGAATGCTTGGTCTGGTTTATCCCCGCCTGCACGAATTTGGACACGAAGCTGCAATTGACGTTGGATATGGGGATAATTTTTATATTTATCTTTTTGCCGAAGCCCGCCAGCGCCTCTATACCCGTCAGCGCGCCGAGCGGCACCTGAATGCCTTCTTCGCTCATTTTATTAAGATTTTCCTGCGAGAGATACGCCGTATCCCTCGCAATTCTGTTTATTTTCAGGCTGTCGGTCGTTATCGTGGACACGTTGCCGTCGCCGTCGTAGGTTACGGTTATCAAGTCCTCGTACCTTAAATTGTCGTTCAAGGTATAGTAAATCGCGTCGTTTACGGCGACGGTGGTTATGGAACGTATGGTCGCTTCGCTTATGGAAATGAGAATTTTCGTGACGTTGCGCTGGAAAAATATAAGCACGCCGAGCAAAAGGGCGCAGACGGCGGCTATTATTATTTTCAGTCGGGTAAATTTGCGGCGCGGCTTCATACGATATTTTATGTTGCGCGGCGGCAAATATATGTAATATTGTCCGCCCGTATTTATTTGCAAACCGGCTAAATATTTGTTATAATGTATTTATGAAAGTATTTGTAATAGCAATGGAAAAAGAGGCGGCTTCTCTGACGGAGAGAATGCAGAACGTCACCCGTCGCGACGCGCACGGGCGCGGAGTGGTATGCGGAACGCTCGGGGGAGTTGAAACGGCGGCGGTCATCTGCGGAGTGGGAAAGGTAAACGCGGCGGCGGGCACGCAATACGCGATAGACTGCCTCGGCGCGGACAAGATTATCAATATCGGCGTTGCTGGAGGGCTTAACCCCTCTACCGAAGTCGGCAAAATTTACGCCATAGAGGAAGCCGTACAGTACGACTTCGACCTGTCGGCGTTAAACGGCACGCCCAAGGGCACTTTGGACGAATATGCCGAGCCCTATCTGCCCCTCTCCTTCACCCCCCTGTACCCTTTGAAAAAGCTCGGCACGGGCGACAGATTTAACGACGATAATGCAGATTACATATTTTTGACCGAGGTGTTGCACGCCGATATCCGCGATATGGAGCTCGGCGCAATCGCGCACGTCTGCAAGCGCGCCAACGTGCCCTGCTACTCCTTCAAAGCCATTTCGGATATGGCGGGCTCGGGAAGCGCGCCCGAACAGTACGCCCAAAATTTAGAGCTGTGCGCGAAAGCGCTCACGGACAGCGTGGAGATAATCTTTAAGGCGGTCAATTAGAAATGGAGAAAATCGTATCCTTTCAAAAAAATCACGATACTTTGCAGCCCGGCTTATACAAGAGCACGGAATCGCACGGCGTCGTCACCTGGGATTTACGTTTTAAAAAGCCCAACTCGGGCGACTATATAAGTCCCAAAGCCTTACATACGATAGAGCATATTCTCGCCACCGTTTTAAGAAATTCGGAGCGTAAGGACGATATAATCTATTTCGGACCTATGGGTTGCAGGACGGGGTTTTACCTTCTGACCGTCGGAATGGACGCCGAACAGACGCGCGCGCTGCTTATCGGCAGTTGCGCCGTCGCCCTGACCTTTAAGGAAATCCCCGGGAGCAGGCGCGAAGAATGCGGAAATTATAAAGAGCACGATTTGGAAGGCGCGTTGTCCGAAATAGCCGCATACGCGCAGCTTCTGGCAAATAATTAACCGCACGGATATTGAATATGATAAAATTCAACAACGGCTGGGACGAGGCGTTAGCCCCCCTGTTCGCGGACGAAAGATATAAAAAAATCCGCGAATTCCTTAAACGGGAATATTCCACGCACGTCGTCTATCCCGATATGTACGACCTGTATAATTGCTTCCGCTTTACCCCTATCGAAGATTTAAAGGTCGTCATTCTGGGGCAGGACCCCTATCACGAACCCGGGCAGGCGCACGGGTTGTGCTTTTCGGTACAAAAGGGCGTTCCTCTGCCGCCCTCGCTCGTCAATATCTATAAGGAATTGAAGAGCGACTTGGGGGTAATCGAGCCCGACTGCGGAGATTTGACGGGCTGGGCAAAGCAGGGCGTATTGCTTTTGAACACCACCTTGACCGTACGCGAACACGCCGCAAACAGCCATTCCAAATGCGGCTGGGCGTGGTTTACGGACAGCGTGATAAAGTTAATTTCCGACAGATGCGAAAACGTCGTGTTTATACTGTGGGGCGGCAACGCGAGGAGCAAGGCGCCGCTTATCGACAGGACAAAACACCTCATTTTAGAGAGCGCGCACCCCTCCCCTCTTTCCGCTTATAACGGGTTTTTCGGGAGCAAGTGCTTTTCCAAGACCAACTTTTACCTCGCCGCGCACGACAAAACGCCTATCGACTGGCAGTTATAGCCGCCGCGCACTAAGGGATCCGCCGCAGACGCGGCAATTTACTTACGCGCCTTGTGACGCGTTAATTATAAGGAGTAATATAATTATGAAATACGTCGTCGTTTTAGGTGACGGAATGGCAGACTGGAAGCTGCCGCAGCTGAACAACAAAACCTGCCTCGAAGCGGCAAAAACGCCTACGCTCGACAGGCTTGCGCCCCTTTCCGAAGTGGGCTTATGCAAGACCGTGCCCGACGGTATGAAGCCCGGCAGCGACGTGGCGAATATGTCCGTCCTCGGCTTTGACCCGCGCCTCTTCTATACGGGGCGTTCGCCCCTCGAAGCCGTTTCCATGGGCATAAACCTGACTCCTGCCGACGTGACTTTAAGGTGCAACCTCGTCACGCTTACGGGCGAAGAAAGGTACGAGGATAAGACCATGGCGGACTATTCCGCCGGGGAAATTTCCACCGCGGAAGCCGCCGAGCTTATAAACTATCTGAAAAATTACCTCGACGCGGAGGATTTGACCTTTTATCCCGGGATATCTTACCGCCATTGCCTTGTGGTAAACGGCGGCGTTACGGGGCACGATTTAACTCCTCCCCACGACATTTCGGACAAGCCGATTGCCGCGCACCTTCCCAAGGGACCTTTGGGCGAAAGATATTTAAACCTTATGAAAAAGAGCGCGCAACTGCTCGAAAAGCACCCCGTAAATTTGAAAAGGGTTGCCGAGGGCAAGAACCCGGCGAATTCCATATGGCTGTGGGGCGAGGGCACAAAGCCGTCGCTCGCCCCCTTTACCCAAGCCCGCGGACTTAAAGGCGGAATAATTTCCGCGGTGGATCTCGTCAAGGGCATAGGTATGCTCGCCGATATGCAGATAATCGACGTGGAAGGCGCGACGGGCAATTACGACACCAACTTCAAGGGCAAAGCCGAAGCCGCGGCGGACCGCCTTTTAAACGGGCTCGACTTCGTATATATCCATATGGAAGCCCCCGACGAATGCGGACACCACGGCGACCCCGCGCACAAGATTTTTTCCATTGAGCAGATTGACAATATAGTCATTCCCACGCTTATTTCGGCGTTCGAAAACGCGAACGAGGATTACGCGATACTCGTCACCCCCGACCACCCCACGCCCTGCGCCTGCAAGACGCACGTTTCCGAGCCCGTGCCCTATCTCGTTTACACGAACGTGAAAAATCTGGGCAACGGCGCAAAGAGGTACACCGAGGACGAGGCGAAAGCCACGGGGCTGTACGTTCCCGACGGGTTTAAGCTTATCGAGCGGCTTTTGGCGGTAAAATAAAATTTAAAACAGTAAAACGGCGTTCCGCAGAAATGCGGAACGCCGCGGCTTTTCAGTTGGCTTTAAGCTGCTTTAATTCCTTTTTAAAGGCGTCGCAGGTCTGGTCTATCATCTGCTTCTGCGCGGGAGGCGGCGCGTAATAGCCGCGTGCGGTCATCTGGGAAAACAGGCAGTACTGGTTTTCCGCGACCGAGGTCAGGTGATGAGTGAAGTCCTTTCTTATGCTCTGCGTGCTGCCCTCGAAGAGCGCCGTCGCGTACAGCGACATAAGCTGTTTTTCGCTTTCGAGCATATCGCAAATCGCGTCCTTTTCGTTCAGCGTGGTATCGCTTTTCTGTAATTTCATAATTTTAACCTCCTATTTTAGCCAACAGCTCGTTATAACGTCTTTCGTGGTCGTCCGCGATTTTGCACATACAGTCGGCAATGTCACGGTCGGTAAGGGTTTTGGAATATGCCCTCGCCTTTTTGCAAATCAGCCCCTCGTAGGTGAGGGCGTCGGAAATAAACGTGAGTTCTTTTGAAGTTAATTTTATCATTGTTTATACACCTCCGTAACAAGGTTATTGCCCCTTTGCCGTTATTTATACCCATAAAAAATCAGGCGGAGCGCCTTAATTTTAAGGCGCTCCGCCCGTTTGAAAACTTTTTATATTCAGTTATCCTTTTTATCCGCATAGAACGCCGAGAATATGTCCGTATCCTTTGCGTTATGCTCCTTTACCAGCCTGTAATAGGGGTCGGCGGAGAAATCGCGTTCCTTTTCATAGGAGCCGCCCAGACTCTCTATCGCGTATTTAAGCTCCTGATATTCTATAAAGCTTACGCCCTCTTCGTCAATCTTATCGAGCAGGTACGGAAGGGCGCGTTCGTCGCCGTATGCGGCGAGATAGCTTGCGTGCATAGGCACGTTTTCGTCGTCGGCGCGGAATTCGTTTAACAGAATTCCGAAAATTCTGTCGTCCTTAATTACGCAACGCGAAAGAATTTCCAGCATATATTCCTTTTGCTCGCCCCTTTCGTACAGCGCAAGCGCCTCGTCCTTGACGTCGTCGGCAAGCTCCTTTATATTGTCCACGCAGGTGTTTTTTACGTCCTCGCTGTCGGACTCCCTTAAAAGTCTCATATATTCGGGGAGGGCGGCTTTGCTTACGCCGAGGAGATTCATCGCGTATGCGACCTCGTCGCCGTTGCCGCTTAACAGGGGTATGAGCAGTCCGTCGTTCTTCCTCGCTTCGATAGCGTTGCACAGGAACACGCTGACGGGTATCCCCTGCTTTATATGTGCGCGCAGCTGGGCGACGAGCGTTTCGTCGTCCATTTCGGCGTAATATTGATTCGGCGACTTGCCCAGCGACTTAATCTGCGTGTCGCCGAAACGCGCATACATTTTGGGAATGACGTCCTCCCACTCGTTCTCTTTATACTCTGCGGAATGCTTTTTTATGTATTCGGAGAGCTTTTCGTCGAACATACCGTCGAAATCGTACAGCTTCATATTCAATCACCTAACAGTTTATTTACCTTTGCGGCGTTTGCGCCGAAGAATGCGAATATCTGCCCGTCTGACAGGGCTTCCTCTTCCAAAGCGGCGTATAAGACGATAGCCGCGGCGAGGTCGGGCGCCGAACGGCATTCGTCAAGCTTCCCTTTCCCCTCTATCTCTTCATATAACATTTCCGCGGCGGCGGCGAGCTTGGCGGAATAGGTTTCGTCAAGCACGGCGAAACGGGATACGGCAAGACCGTATGCGTGCAGAAAGGTCTTGCGCTTCTTTCTGCCCACCTCTATTTTTATAAGGTTGATACGCCTGTACATATTGCAAACCGTTATGCCGTACACGCCGCCGGTATTCTTCTGAACAAGCCCGGACAGCAGTTCCATTTTTACGTTGTCGGGCATAAACGCGTCCAACAGAATATCGCGGACGGTATCGTCCAGACCGCCTTTCAGCGCACTGAACGCGCCGAGCAGTTCAAGCTCCTCGGAGGAGTTCAAATCGCCCTCGTCCAGACACCAGTGTATCGCGCCCGAGATATCGGCGTTTTCCATTACGACGCGCGCGTTGGCGTCGCTTAAACGCGTGAATGCGGAAAGCAGGGTTATGTTCGCCTCGCATTCAGAACGGGGCAGTCTGTAAAAATATTCGAGCTCCGCTCTGTCGGCAGGGTCTTTTTTCTTCTCCCTTTGCACGGTAAAATACCAATAATCCGCCGTGACGGCGTTCGGATAAACGGTCAGAAGAGTATCGAACGTCTCTAAGCACTTATCGATTTTTCCGCAGTTATAAGCCGAAACAGCCTTAAAAAACAGGAAAGAACAGTCGTATGCAAACCGTTCGTCCATACGGCAGAAGACGTCGTACGCCTCGGCGTGCAGCCCGTTTTCACAGCAGACGGTGGCAATCTTATATAAATCCTCGGAATCCTGCGGATTTATTTTCAGCAGGCGGTAAGCGAGCTCTATCGCCTCTTCCCTCTTTTTCTGCTGTCCCTTGACGGCGGAAAGAGTGGTCAACGCGTGGACGTTGTCGGGGTCGCGCTCTAAAATGCGGACGCATTCGGCTTCCGCTTCGTCTTCCCTGTCGGCGATGATATTGCACATAGCGATATAGTTACGCGCCGCAAGGTATTTTTCGTTGCCCTCGCTGACCTTGTCGAATTCCCTGATCGCGCCGTCGAAATCGTTGTCGCGCATCAGTTCTATCCCCTTTTCCATCTCCTGCGAAAAGTCGGCGAGACGGGGCGGCCAGGCAAAATGCAGCGGCGGCTTTTCCGCGCTTAAAAACGATTTTATAATTTCCTGTCTGCTCTGCGGAGAGAGTTCCTCGTCGGTTTCCAGAAGCAGCTTGTTATAGTAATAGGCGGCGAAGCTTTCCTGCTGCATATTCATAAAGCTTACGGCAAGCCCTTCGTACGCCTCCGCCAAATCGGCGCCGTCCCCCGCGTAATCTATATATTTAAACCAGCCGTTTACGCATTTTTCGTACAGTCCCATATCGTCGAAGGCTTCGGCGTACAGCATATAGGAGTCCTCGTCGTTACCGTTGAGGACGGCGTTTTTATTGAGCATTTTCAACGCCTTTATATAGTCGTGCTCTTCTATACTGTCCGCGGCTATCGATATAAGCCTGTCGGCGCTGAGGTCGATTGCGTCGGTCTTTTTCATCTATTAAAAGTTTTCCTCTATACGTTTTTTATCGTATATATAATCGGTATTGCAATAGTGGCAATGCACCCGTACTTCGCCCTGTTCTTCGCAGATTTTTAAAAGCTCGTCTTTGCCCACCGAGGCGAGCACTCCTCGTATCTTCTCCTCCGAGCAGTTGCATTTATACACGGGAAAGAGCTCGTTTATTCCGCCGTTTATACTGCCGCCGAAATATTTATTTATAACGCTCTCCGCGCCCTCCGCCACGGCGGCGCCGTCCTTGCAAAAGGCGTTAAACGCGTCCTCCGCAAGCTGTATTTCCCCGTCGTCCGCGTCGGGCAGGAGCTGAATTATCAAGCCCCCCGCGTATTCGCAGCCGCCGTCCTCTCCTATCTGCGCCGTAACCTTAACCGCGGTCGGTATCTGCTCGCTCTGACGGAAATATTTTGCGAAAGCGTCGGACACGTCGTCGGAATCTATTTCGCTGGCGCCGACGAAGGGTCGGGAATAGCCGTCCTCGCGCACGACGGTCATCGTGCCGCCTTTAAGCGTATGCGTGCAGGAGCCGTCGGCATAGCCGCGGACGTGCAGCATAGCGTCCGAAGAGACCGAAACCGCGCCGTCGTCCCGTTTTGCCTTGACGGTAATCGAAACCGCGCCGTCGGTCGCCTTTATGCCCGACGCGAAGTATGCGCAACAGGTCAATAAAGCGCCCAATATCTTTGACGCTTCACGGGAAGTTTTATGAATTTGTATAGCTTGCCCGACGAGTTCGGTAGTCTGCAAAGCAGTCGCCTGCACGTTGCCGTTAAAAGCTAAAAAACGCAATATTTTATCCATTTTATATATCCCGCCGTCTTTAAGGGCGTTGCGCGGAAAACGCCCCGCACTATTTCAGTTTGGTTTTTTCGCCGCCTAAAAATTCACAGACGGCGGACGCGCGTTTTATCCCTTTTAACAAATACTGCGACCATAAATATAGCCGCAGTCTTAATCTGTTTTTTATTGTGCGGCAAATCGCGAAAAAATTGCCCTTGTCAGTTGCCGAGCAGGTTGTCCCTGCTGACTTTTTTCTTCTTTTTCTTTTTGCCGTCGTCGTCGGCAAGCGCCTTTTCGCGCTCGGCAAACATCTTTTCGTACTCGACGTATTTCGTTTCGTCCTTATGTCGGTTATAATAATCGTCAAGCTCGCTACGTATCTTGCTCCTGTCGTCGGCGACGCGGGCGATATCCTCCCTGCCGTAGGCAACGCCGACCTCGCCGACCCGCGTACCGCCGTCTATGGGGCGCATAGGTCTGCCGACGAGTTCGCTCCTGCCCGCGGCGAGAATTTCACGCGCCTGCGCTTTTTCTTCGGCTTGCTTTTCGGCTTCGAGCTGTTTGGGCGTTAAGTTCGCCCTCCTCGCCTCTTCCTCGGTCTTGACGGCGGGGGTGATAAACATATCGAACACCCACTGCGTGTACGCCATCCAGCAGAGCACTATAAACGAGAAGCCGATAAATATAAATACGATGTAGCCTATTATCTTGAAAAATTCGAGGGCGCTCCCCAACACGAGAAGCCATACGGGCAGGAGCGAAAAGCCCACCATAAACAGGCTTTGGATAATCGTGCCGAACAGCAGGACGAACGAATTTTTCAAAAGATATTTGAATTTGACCTTATAGCTTACGCCCACAGCCAATATCCACATCATTATAACGCCGACCGCGACGGTGGCGATTATTATAAACACCTCCGCCGTAACGGGACCGCCTCGGGGCGCGCCGAGCGCCGTCTGCAACGCCGCCCAATCGGATACGCAGAAAGCCGCGAACACGAAAACCATAAACACCGTTACGGGGAACACGACGTTGAAATAGCACACCTTTACGCCGTGGAAATAGTCCTTTAAGTGGAACTGACCGTGCGTATTGATAAGCTTTTTAACCGAATAGCACGCGCCCGCAATGCCCACCGAGGCGATAAGCCCGGCAACGATAAGCAGCGATATGAACAACAAATCCGCAGAGAGGATTATACTCTCCGCCGCGCCTGCCATACTCGGGGTTACGGGGTAAGAGGCAAACGCGTTATTGGAGAACGGATAGACGAGCCCCATCTGGCTTATATAAGCGGAACGGAAATACGCCACCGCGACGCCGGGGATGAAGAACAAAAGGGTAAATACGTTTATGATAACGAATTGAACGAAATTCGCTTTGAACAAATCCCAGGTGTCGCTCCACCTGCCCTTGACGGGCGCATGGGTGCGGACGTAACCGTCTTCTAATTCGTTGCCCTCCAAAGAGCTGACTTTTGATTGCGCCATTAAACTTTAATCTCCTACAAAGCTAAGGTAAAAATTAAATTAGTTACAGTAATTATACAGCATAGTTAAATATTTTTCAATTGATTTTAATACCCAATGAAAAAAACTTTGACATTTATAAGTCCGTATGGTATTATTACAGCACTGAATAGAGGAGCGGCAGAGCATCAGTAACCGCATAACGGTCAGGCGTACCGTAATTAATGCGGAGAAAGGGCATCGCCGCCGAAGTCGCAAAGCGTAAACGCGCTTGCGGCTGGGCATACGGGCTAATACCCGTATGACTGTCACTTTGAGTGTTGCGCTATTTGGATAGAACTTAAAAGTTTTATTTGCGGCGCCTTGGTTTTTATCGCGCCGCATTTTTTTAACAATAATTTTTAAAGAGGAATAAACTGTTATGAGAAAGTATAAAGTGGGCGTTATAGGCGCGACCGGAATGGTCGGTCAACGCTTTGCCGCTCTGCTTGAAAACCACCCCTGGTTCGAACCCGTCTGCCTTGCGGCAAGCGCTAATTCCGCGGGCAAAAAATATAAAGACGCGGTCAAAAAGTGGCTTATGCCCACCCCTATGCCCAAACGCCTCGAAGACGCGGTCGTTATGGACGCGACCGCCGATATGCGGAAAATCGCGCAGACGGCGGACTTCTGCTTCTGCGCGGTCAATATGAACAAGGACGAGATACGCGCCCTCGAAGAGGCGTACGCGAAAGCCGAGTGCCCGATAGTTTCCAACAACTCCGCGCACAGGTTTACCGACGACGTGCCAATGATTATCCCCGAGATAAACGCGGAGCATCTGGACGTCATTAAATCGCAGAGGGAGCGCCTCGGCTGCAAGCGCGGCTTTATAGCCGTAAAGAGCAACTGCTCGCTCCAATCCTACGTTCCCCTCCTCCATCCCTTAAAGAAATTCGGCATCAAATGCGCGGCGGTAACCACCTACCAAGCCATATCGGGGGCGGGCAAGACATTCGAAACCATGCCCGAAATCGTAGACAACGTAATACCCTATATCGGCGGCGAGGAGGAAAAGAGCGAGAAAGAGCCCCTTAAAATCTGGGGCGAGGTTAAAGGCGGCAAGATTGAGCCTGCCTCCTCCCCCGTCATTACGGCGCAGTGCCTGAGAGTGCCCGTGACCGACGGACACACGGCGGCTTGCTTCGTAAGCTTTGAAAACAAGCCCTCCGAACAGGAAATTCTGAAAGCCTGGGCGGAATTTTCGGGCGAGCCGCAGAAATTGAAGCTGCCCTCCGCACCCGAGCGCTTCATACACTACTTCGGGGAGGACAACCGCCCCCAGCCCAAGCTCGACCGCGACACCGAAAACGGTATGGCGGTTTGCGCCGGAAGATTGAGGAAGGACGTTTTGTTCGACTATAAATTTATAGGGCTTTCGCACAATACCCTCAGGGGCGCGGCAGGCGGAGCGGTACTGCTCGCCGAACTGCTTGCGGCAAAGGGTTACTTCGACTGAGCTATTGCGCAGACGTAATAAACTGCGGCGATAAGCGTTTTTTGCGCACGGCGCCGCAACGGAGAGGTTTTGAAAATGAAAGGATTTTTTAACGGAACGGCTACCGCCATGGTCACCCCCTTTTATAAGGACGGGGGAGTAAACTTCGACGCGTTCGCCAAGATGATTGATTATCAGATTGAAAACGGCACGGACGTATTGGTAATATTGGGCACTACGGGAGAGCCTGCCACCATGACTGCGGAAGAGAAAACCGGGGTTATGAAATTTTCGGCGGAATACGTCGCGCACCGCGCTAAGGTCGTATTCGGTTCGGGAAGCAATTGCACCGCGGACGCAGTCAAGGCGAGCGTGCTTGCCGAAGAGCTGGGCGCCGACGGGCTTTTATGCGTAACCCCCTATTACAATAAGTGCACGCAACGGGGCATAGTCGGTTACTACCGCGCCATATGCGCAAGCGTACATATCCCCGTAATCGCATACAACGTGCCGGGCAGGACGGGCGTGAATATCCTGCCCGCCACCGCGGAGGAGCTTTCGCTTATACCCAATATGGCGGGCATTAAAGAGGCTTGCGGTAATATGGAGCAGATTTGCGAAACGATGAGGCGTATCCGCGGCAAGATGGATTTGTATTCGGGCGACGACAACCTGAATTTGCCCATTCTTGCGATAGGCGGCGCAGGGCTTATCTCCGTCGCCTCCAACATTGCGCCCGGGCAGGTCAAAGAGGTCTATACCCTCGTCAGCCGCGGCGACCTCGCGCAAGCCAACGCCGTACAGGACAGATTGCTGCCCTTAATCGACGCTTGCTTTACCGAGGTCAACCCCATTCCCGTAAAATACGGCTGTTGCGCAATAGGGCTCGACGCAGGCGTGCCGCGCGCGCCGCTGACCGAGCTTGAAGACGAGCACAAAAAAATTATGGACGAGTGCATTAAAAGCGCCGGAGTGGAGAGCGTATGACCGGAATTTTAGTTTGCGGCGCCTGCGGAAAGATGGGCGCGAATATATTGAGCCTTATCGAAGAGGACGACGGCGCGGTCGCCGTTTCGGGCGTTGACCCCAATGGCGAAAGCGCGTACGTAAAGACGTTTAAAAGCTTTGCCGAGCTTGAACGGAGCGGCTGTTCCGAGCCGGACGTAATAATCGACTTCTCCTCCCCCGCCGCGCTTACCGACGAGTTGAATTACGCCAAAAAGCACGGCGTGCCCGTCGTTATCGGCTCTACGGGCTTTACCGCCGCACAGCTTGACGAAATTAAAAGCGCTTCCGAAGAAATCGCCGTTTTCAGGACGGCAAACTTCTCTTTGGGGGTCAACCTTCTTTGCAGGCTCGTCGGACAGGCGGCAAAGACCCTCGGCGGGAAATTCGACATAGAAATCATCGAAAAGCACCATTCGCAGAAGGCGGACGCGCCCAGCGGCACGGCGATTATGCTTGCCGACAGCGCCAATGCGGCGTTCGGGGGGAGCAAGCCTATCGTCAACGGACGCGAGGGCATGTGCGGAAAGCGCGGCGACGAAATAGGCGTACACGCCGTACGCGGCGGTACGATCGTCGGCGAACACGAGGTTATGTTCTGCGGCGAGGACGAAATAATTACCCTCTCCCATTCGGCAAGGAGCAAAAAGGTCTTTGCCGCAGGCGCGGTAAAGGCGGCTAAATGGATAGCGGGCAAGCCTGCCGGAATGTACGATATGGACGACCTTTTGAACGGTTGACCCCGTAATATGTCCCGAATAATTAAAATTTTCCGCCCGTCGGCGCACTATTGCGCCGACGGGCGGTTTTACAATATTTTCAATTTCCGTTCTATAATTTTTCAGCTCGCTTTTACAGTCCGCGCAATTATTTGAACATCGCGATAAATTCCTTTAAAGCGAACTGTACGGGCGTATTTTTGGGAAGCGCAATTCCCACTCCGCGCACGGGGAGACGGGGCGTAACGTTGACTTCGAACAAATCTCCGCTGTCGAGGTAGGGCTGCGCGTACTCGCGCGGAACGCACCCTATGCCCATTCCGCACGTTGCGAATTTAAGCATTAAATCCCAATTTTCCACCTCTATGTCGGGGTGAAGCTTTACTCCCAGCGTCTGGGTATACGCCGCCAACGATTTACGCGCTATGGTGTTGCTCTCTATCATCAGAAGGGGGAACTCCTGCAAATCGGCGAGGTTGACCTGCGTTTCCTTTAACGACTCGTACTTTTTGCCTGCGACGAACACGTCCGTCAGATGGGCGACCGTGCCCGTCAGGTTGACGTCCTTGTCCTCCACGGGCATATTGACGAACGCTATATCGCATTTGTTGGTCTTTAACTGCTCTAAGGTTTCGGGCGTGGTGCCCGTAATCAAATCGATCTTGACGCCCGGATATTTTACGTTGTATTTAACAATTTTATCGGCGAGAATATTGGAAAAAATCGCGTCGGTCGCGCCTATCCTTATAGTTCCCGTCGCCGTGGTTCTGAGCTCGGTCAGCTTATGCTCGGCGTCATCTAAAAGGTGTAACGCCTCCTCCACCTGTTTGAATATGAGCTTTCCGCCCTGCAACGACAGCTCCATTCCCCTGTGCGTGCGGTTGAAGAGCGTAGCGCCGAGCTGTGTTTCGAGCTGCTTTACCGCCTGCGAAACCGCAGGCTGGGATATGAACAGCTCGTCCGCCGCCTTGGTCAAAGATCCGCATTTTGCAACCGTATAAAAAACGCGATACAGTTCTAAGTTTACCATAGTAAATTCCTTTTTTTATAATTATTACGGTCTTATTTGCCGACGCAGAATTTGGCAAAGACCGTGTTGATTACCTCTTCGTCGGCGGTTTCCCCCGTAATTTCGCCGAGGGTCTGCCACGCCGCGCGTATGTCCATTGAAATAAGGTCGGGGGGATACAGCCCGACGGCGTCTATCGCCGACTGCAAGCTCTTTACGGCGCGAGTAAGGGCGTTGAAATGGCGCTCCTCAATCAGATACGCGCTGTCCAACGACTTGCCGCCGCAGACCTTGCCCGACATCGCCCTCTGCAATTCGTCCAGCCCCTCGCCCGTGACCGAGGACACGGCGACGTCGTAACCGCCCGTCGGCGCGTTTTTATCGAGCTTGGAAAAGACCTTTATCAGTCTTTCCCGTCCGACCCCTTCCGCCGCGGAAAAGTCGCCGTCCTCCGAAACGCACAGCACTATATCGGCGGTTTTCAAAGCCCGTTTCGCGCGGTCTATCCCCATATCTTCAAGCTCGTCCGCGCCCTGCCTTATGCCCGCCGTATCGGTCAGGTTGAATTTAACCCCGTCGATAACCAGCAACCCCTCTACAATATCCCTCGTCGTGCCGGGCACGGGGGATACAATCGCCTTGTCATAGCCGAGAAGGGCGTTTAAAAGCGAGGACTTGCCCGCGTTGGGCGCGCCGCATATAGCCGTGAGCACGCCGCTTTTTACAAGCCTGCCCACGGGATAAGTTTCGGTCAGACGCACAATCTTATCTTTTATCTCCGCCAAGTCGGCGCTTAAAGAGGATAGCCCGGTTTCCTCTATCCCCTCTTCGGGATAATCGGTATCCGCCGCGATTTGCGCTAAGACGTCGGTCAAAACCGACTGCATTTTTTTAACCTCTCCGGTCAGCTTTTCGGCGTACAGCATACCGCCCGCCCGAATTTCCGCCAGACTTTCGGCGTTAATCATATCTATCATACCCTCTGCGGAGGAGAGCGATAATTTACCGTTTACGAACGCGCGTTCGGTAAATTCGCCGCGAGCCGCCATAACCGCGCCCGCGCTTAAAACGGCGTTTAATACGCCGCGCGAAATCTGCGCGCCGCCGTGGCAATGAAATTCCACGGTATCCTCGCCCGTGAACGATTTGGGTGCGCGGAAGTACACGCACATACCGAAATCGGTAAACCCGTTGCACAGAATTCTGCCCGTATACATCACCGAAGGCTTAAAATCTTTTACCGCCGTTTTGCCTGCCGGTTCGAATACCTTTTCGGCTATTTCAAGCGAAGCCCGACCGCTCACCCTTATTATCGCCACTCCGCCCGTTCCCGTCGGGGTGGCTATCGCTGCAATAGTATCGTTATTCATAACTAAAATTTTTATATAAGTTTTGCTTATATTATTATATCATCGCCGCCCGTATTTTGCAATAAAAAAAGCGGGATTTAGTTATCCCGCTTAAAATTTATTCAAAATGACAAAAGCTTAAAATCTACTTTATATCGTCGAACGGGTCGTCGGCGGGCGGATTGTCGCCGCTTTCGCCGAGTCCGCCGAACGGATCCTCGGGTGCGGACGGTCTGCCAGCGGACCCGTTGCCGTTTTGCGCCGCGCCGCCGTTTTGCGCCGCGCCGCCGTTATTATAATAACCGTTCTGATAGTTCCCGTAGCCGCCCCGGTCGCGCATATACTGCTGGTACGCGTCGTACTGTTTTTTCTGGCGCTCGCGCATATACTCGGCGTAGTTCCTGCCCCTGTTTTTCCTTACGCAGAACATAAATACGGCTTTGACGGGGAAGATAACGGACAGTACCGTAAACAGCATATAGTTGCGCGCCGAATAAGTGCGGAAAAACGAAGAGAGTACGAATACGGCCAACACTAAATAAACGAGTTCTAAAACGGAGAGTATATAGCTGTTCATGGAGGAGAACACCCACCACGCCCATTCAAGATTTGCGGGAAGCCCCACAAGCTTGTACTCGCCCGTGAACACGGAGCCGATGAGCTCGCCCGCAAAATTGTAAACGTCTTCGTAAACGGCTTCGAGGTAATTGCCGCCGAACAGCAGGAACAGCGCCACCGTATACAGAACGTTCAGAGCCACGCAGCACGCTTCTATTATGGCGAGGACGAGGGAAAAATTCTTGGTCTTGGTGTTGAAAGTCTTGTTCTTTTCCGCCAACACGCCGATATAGTAGGTGTTGAAGAAAGGCACGAACGCCATCCACCGCTTTTCATAACCGCCGTTTTTGGCGATGGTATACAGCGCAACCGCTTCCAGCGCGTATATAGCCGCGAAGCAGACCGCGCCGACCGCTAAGCTTACCCAAAGATAAGTATAATACGGGTCGCCGGTTATAAGCATAATCAGCATATCCGAAATATTTAAAAAGCTGAAAAATTCCATATTCCTTCTCCACGCCAAGCGACGTATTTTTATTATTTTACGTTTTTAATTTTATTTTAATTAATTAATGTAACGTCTGTAAAAAAAACGTGTGAAAATCTTGTAAAAATTTGACTTCGGGATAATTCCCGTCAAAAAGTCTATCTCCCGAACGGGTCAAAGCCGTAGTCCACGTCCGCCAGAGTAAGCCCCTGCGGCGGCATAGTCTTGCCAACGAGCGAACGGTCGCCCGTGCAGAGCGAGGAAATAATCTGCCCGCGGCTGATTTTGCCGTACGCGTACCACAGCGCGGTCCCCGCAAGCGTTCGCACCATATTATACAAAAATCCGTTGCCGCAGACCGAAAATTTAATCTCGCCGTCCTCCTCCGAAACGTCGAAAGAATAGATCGTGCGCACCGTCGTCTTTACCCGCGAGCCGGCGGCGCAATAGGCGGCGAAATCGTGTTCGCCGACGAAGAGCGCGGCGCACTCCTTTAAAAGCCGCAAGTCGGGTTTATGCTTAACCGCCGCCGAATAACGCTGCTTTAAAGGGTTGCGGCAACGGGAACAATAGACGCTGTAAACGTAGGTCTTTTTCTTAGCCGAACGGTTGGCGTCGAAGCCCGACGGCGCAACCGCGGAAGCCAGCACCGCGACGTCCGCCGGAAGATAAAAATTTAAGGCGTCGGCAAGCTTTGCCCCCGTAATATCCTTTATCAAATCGACGTGACACACCTGCGCGGCGGCGTGTACGCCCGAATCGGTTCTGCCGCTTGCGACCACGCAAGCGCTTTCGCCGCACGCCTTGAAAACCGCTTGGTTAAGCTCGCCTTGCACCGTCCTGCCGTTGGGCTGTACCTGCCAGCCGCAAAAATCCGTGCCGTCGTACGCGACTTTGAGAACGTACCTCACGATATCACCAGATAGGGATACGCGTCGGGCCAGATCCGGTATCCGTAAATATTAAGAAGAATTACGCCCGCGATAAGCGCCGCGGCAAAGACAAACCCGACCGCGTCGCGCCAGCTAAGGGTCAGCTTTTTGTACTTAGTCCTCTTCTTGCCGCAGGAATAGCAACGCGCGTCCATTGCGTCGCCGAGCTCTTCCGCGCGGCGGAAGGCGCTTAAAAGCAAAGGTATCAGCACGGGTATTATCGCCTTTACCTTTTTAAAGACGTTACGGGTTTCGAAGTCGGCGCCCCTCGCCTTCTGCGCCGAAATTATCCTGTTGGTTTCGTCGATGAGCGTAGGTATAAACCTGAGCGCTATCGACATAATCAGCGCGAGGACGTGCACGGGTATTTTAATCAGCGTAAGGGGGAACAAAAGGCTTTCGAGCCCGTCGCACAGATTTACGGGCGTGGTCGTCAGCGTCAGAAGCGCGGACGCCATAACCAGAAAGAACAGTCTTAACGTTAAAAATACCGCGAATATAATGCCTTCGAGATAGACGTGTATTATTCCCCATTCCAACAGCAGACGTTCGCCGCCGTGGAAGAAGATATTTAACACCGAAGTGAATATCAGCACGAATATGACGCCCTTGACCGAGCGCAAAACCGAGCCGAATGGCACGCGCGCGGCGAGTACGGCGATGAAGAGTATCGCCGCGCAGAACGCCAGCCCGTAAAAGGAATCCGCCACGAATATCATTACGATATACGCTATGAGAAAAATCAATTTTAATCTGGGGTCGAGCCTGTGTACGAAGGATTCGGCGGGGTAATACTGCCCGAAGGTTACGTCGTTAAGCATTGCTTCCGTCCCCCTTTAACGCCGCCGCGACCGCCGACGCAAACCCCTTTGAGGTAAAATCGCAATCTAACGCGAGTCCGTACCGGCTGAGCCCGTTGCAAATTTTCGCCGTCAGAGGCACGTCCAGACCGAGGGCTTTAAGCTCGTCGCTGCGTTTGAACAGCCGCGAGGGCGGAGCGCAGTCGAAGAGCCTGCCTTCCGAAATTACGGCGCAGAGGCTGCAATTTTCGGCGATTTCGTCCATATCGTGCGATACGATTATAACCGTCCTGCACCATTCGCGGTGGAGCTTGTGCAAGAGCTTCATTATCTCCTTTTTGCCCAACGGGTCAAGCCCCGCCGCAGGCTCGTCCAGAATGAGAATCTTGGGCTTGGTGACGATAACTCCGGCTATCGCGGCGCGGCGTTTCTGACCGCCCGACAGTTCGAAAGGAGACTTGTCCTTTACCTCTTCGTAGTTCAGTCCGACGGCTTCGAGACTCTCCCTTACAGCCTGTTCGCACTCCTCACGGGTGACGTCCTTTTTAAAGTTTTTAAGCCCGAACGCCACGTCGGCGGACACGCTTTCGGCGAACAGCTGATATTCGGGATATTGGAACACCATCCCGACGTCTGCGCGGAGCGAACGCCAGTCGCACTTTTTATCCGACAGGTCGTATTTGCCTATGGTAATACGCGGCACGGGGGGCGCGGTCTGCCCCTTTTTGACCTTGGGCTTTTTATAATGCTTTTCAACCTGAGGAAGCTTTATAAGGGCGTTAAGGTGCTGTACGAGCGTCGATTTGCCGCTGCCCGTATGACCGATAATTCCGAAGAAAGAGCCCTCGGGCACGGTAAGCGTTACCCCGTCCAGAGCCTTAGTCGCAAAGGGCGATTTGGACGAATAGGTATAGGATAAATCGCTTATTTTTATATCCCATTCCCCACCGGAATTTTCGGTTAGTGCGGATATATCCCCCGACGAACGGGGATTAAAGCCCGTACGCGCCGCCGTTTCGCTTATCTTTAAAGCCAGCTCGTCCGCCCTCAGGCAGTCGTCTATTTCGACCCCGTTCTCCTTGACCGAACGGCAGATTGAAAGTATCTCCGGAAGGCATAAATTATAGCTTTCGAGATCGTCGCCGCGCCTGAAAATTTCGTCGGGAATACCGTCCGCCACGATCTCCCCTTTGTTCATGACGACGGCGCGGCTTGCAAGCAGCGCCTCCTCCATAAAATGGGTAATCAGGATAACCGTCATACCCTCTTCCCTGTTCAGACGGGCGGCTACCTCGCACACCTCCGCCCTGCCCTTGGGGTCGAGCATCGCGGTGCTTTCGTCGAGCACGAGCACGTCGGGCTTTATGGCGAGCACGCCCGCGACGGCTATGCGCTGCTTCTGTCCGCCCGACAGGCGCGACGGCGTGGCATGGCGGTATTTTTCCATTCCCACGACCGATAAAGCCCAGTCTATGCGCCTGCCTATCTCCTCGCGCGGGACGCCCAGATTTTCGGGTCCGAACGCGACGTCGTCCTCCACAATCGAAGCGACGGTCTGGTTATCGGGATTCTGGAACACAACCCCCGCATGGGCGCGTACGGCGTTTACGCCCTCCCTGTCCGCGGGGTCGTAGCCCCATACGGTCACCTTGCCCGAGTCCGCGGTCAGAAGTCCGCAAACGAGCTTTGCAAGCGTCGATTTGCCGCTTCCGTTATGACCGAGCACGGCGAGGAATTCCCCCCGTTTAACCGAGAGGGAAACGCAGTTCAGCGCCTTGGGCGCTTCCTCCTCATAGGTAAAGCTTACGTTATTAAGTTGCAATGCAAAATCGGGAGGGGGCGCAGTTTCCGCTTCCCGTTCCGTTCGATTTTGCTCTGCCTTTTTTTTCATAATCTATAAGATTATAACAAATGCCGGGCAAATAAACAAGAAATTTTCGGCGTTATATTCAGAAAGTGGAATGAAATTTTCGTGACGGGGGCGGCGGCGGAAAGTTTTGTTCAAGATTTCAGGGCAAAAATCGTTATAAAAAAGCAAAACCTGTATTGACTTTTCACGGATTGTGTTTTATAATAACATAGGTGTTAAACTATTAACGCTATAATTATTATAAGGAAATAATATCACGGAGGTTTTTTGAATGAAAAAATTGACTATCGACGGTAATACCGCCGCCAGCCACGTAGCCTACGCCTTTTCGGAAGTAGCCGCTATCTACCCCATCACCCCCTCTTCCCCTATGGCGGAAGTCGCGGACGAATGGGCGACCGCAGGCAGAACGAATATGTGGGGGCAGAAAGTTAAGATTGCGGAAATGCAGTCCGAAGGCGGCGCCGCAGGCGCTGTACACGGTTCGCTTTGCGCAGGCGCTTTGACCAGCACCTACACCGCGTCGCAGGGACTTCTTCTTATGATTCCCAACATGTACAAAATTTCGGGCGAATTGATGCCTATGGTTATGCACGTTTCGGCGCGCGCCCTGGCAGCCCATTCCCTGAACATTTTCGGCGACCACGCGGACGTTATGGCTTGCCGCCAGACGGGCTTTGCGATGCTGTGCGATTCCTCTGTACAGGAAGTTATGGACCTCGCGCTCGTAGCGCACCTTTCCACCTTGAAGGCTAAGGTTCCCTTCATTAACTTCTTCGACGGTTTCAGGACTTCGCACGAGGTTGCAAAAATAGACGTCTGGGACGACGCCGACGACTACGCCGAAATCAGGGCTATCTGCAAGGAAGTCGGCACGGAAGCCGACATCGCCGATTTCAAATCGCGTTCGCTCAACCCCGAGCACCCCATTCAGAAAGGCACCGCGCAGAACGGCGATACCTACTTCCAGAACAGGGAAACCGCTAACAGCTATTACGAAGCTACCCCCGCAATCGTTCAGAAGATGATGGACGTAGTCTCGGCTCACTGCGGCAGAAAGTACCACCTCTTCGACTATGTGGGCGCACCCGACGCAACCGAAGTAATCGTTTGCATGGGCTCCGGCTGCGAAACCATCGAAGAATCCATCAACAAGCTCAACGCTATGGGCAAAAAGTACGGTCTTATTAAGGTACGCCTTTACAGACCCTTCGTTGCGGACGCTTTCGTTGCGGCTATTCCCAAGACAGCGAAGAAGATTGCCGTACTCGACAGAACGAAGGAACCCGGCTCGCTCGGCGAACCTCTCTACCTCGACGTTTGCTCAGCTATCCTCGAAAAGGGTATCTCCGGCGTTAAGGTAGTCGGCGGACGTTACGGTCTCGGCTCTAAGGAATTCACCCCCTCTATGGTGCTTGCGGTATACAAGAACCTCGAAAAGGCAGAGCCTAAGAACCACTTCACGATCGGTATTTACGAAGACGTTACCAATACCTCGCTCGATTTCTCCGAGAAGTTCGACGCGGCTCCCGCCGGCTCGACCTCCTGCAAGTTCTACGGTCTGGGCTCCGACGGTACTGTCGGCGCAAACAAGAACTCCATTAAAATCATCGGCGACCACACGGACAAGCACGCACAGGCTTATTTCTTCTACGATTCCAAGAAGTCCGGCGGTATCACCGTATCACACCTCCGTTTCGGCGATACGCCCATACAGAGCGAATACTTAATCGACAGCGCGGACTTCGTACAGTGCTCCAACCCCTCCTACGTAACCCGTTACGATATGACGAGCGACATCAAAGAGGGCGGCACCTTCCTCGTAAACACTTCCGCCACCACGGTAGAAGCTTTGGAAGAATTCCTGCCCGCAAAGGTTAAGCGAGATATCGCCAAAAAGCACATCAACCTTTACGTTATAGACGCAATCAAGATTGCCGGCGAGCTCGGGCTTAAAGGCAGAACCAACACCATTTTACAGTCGGCGTTCTTCCGCGTTAATCCCCAGATTATGCCCTACGACCAAGCAGTAGAATATATGAAGTATATGGCTAAGAAATCGTTCGGCAGAAAGGGCGACGCAGTAGTTCAAATGAACTACAACGCGATCGACTCCGCCGCGGGCGACAACCTCGTAAAAATCGACGTGCCCGCATCGTGGGCTAACGCAACCTCCGGCGCGGCTATGGTAGAAGGTAACGCAGATAAATACTACCAGGAAATCATTAAGCCTATCCTCTATCTGAAAGGCGACGAGCTTAAATCCTCGCAGTTCAACGCGGACGGTCACGTTCCCACCGGAACCACCAAGTTCGAAAAGCGCGGCGTTGCCGTTCTCGTTCCCCAAATCGACCTCGACAAGTGTATACAGTGCGGCACCTGCTCGTTCGTGTGCCCCCACGCTTGTTTAAGACCCGCCCTCGTCAAAGAAGGCGCGGACAAGCCTGCAACTCTGAAAACCAAGAAGGCTATCGGTCTCCCCGGATACGAATACAAGATGCAGGTTTCCCCTCTCGACTGTATGGGCTGCGGCGTCTGCGCCACGGTCTGCCCCGTAAAGGACGGCGGAGCTATCAAAATGGTACCCCTTGCACAGTCGCTTGCGGCAGGCGAAGCCGAAAACTGGGAATATGCGGTTGAGCTTCCCGAAGCCGACACCTCTAAATTCAAGAAAGAAACGGTTAAAGGCTGCCAGTTCTGCACTCCTCTGTTCGAATTCTCGGGCGCGTGCGCGGGCTGCGGCGAAACGCCTTACGTCAAGGTAGTCACCCAGCTCTTCGGCGAAGATATGATTATCGCCAACGCGACGGGCTGCTCGTCTATCTACGGCGGCTCCTCCCCTACCTGCCCCTACACCACCAATAAGCAGGGACGCGGTCCCGCCTGGGCGAACAGCTTGTTCGAGGACAACGCCGAATTCGGTTACGGCATGAACCTTGCGTATACGGCGAGAAGAAACGCCGTTAAGACAAAGATTGAAAAACTTGCCGAAATAAGCGAGGTCTGCAAGCCTGCCTGCGACAAGTATCTCGCGGCGTTCGGCGAAAGAGAAGAGAGCAAAAAGGCAAGCGAGGAGCTTGTAAAAGTCCTCGAAGGCTGCTCGAAGTGCAGCGCAGACTGCGCGGAGCTCGTTAAGGAGATACTCGATGCGAAAGACTGCCTTGCCAAGAAGTCCATCTGGATATTCGGCGGCGACGGTTGGGCATACGATATCGGTTACGGCGGACTTGACCACGTTCTTGCTAGCGGCGAGGACGTAAACGTACTCGTACTCGATACCGAAGTTTATTCCAACACGGGCGGTCAGGCTTCCAAG
>CAZUYN010000014.1:21500-26229 GCA_964624495.1 uncultured Clostridia bacterium | reverse complement strand
ATTTTCGGTTTGCCTATTGATTTTTCAGGCGTTATATATTATAATTAAAATATCAAAATACTGTTATTCTAAGGGGGATAATCTATGAAAAACGTAATCGTAGGACAGTCCGGCGGACCTACTTCGGTAATCAATTCAAGCCTGTTGGGCGTGTTTAAGACGGCAAAGGACAGGGGGGCGGATATCGTATACGGAATGGTGCACGGCATTAAAGGGCTTTTGGACGGAGACGTCGTTGACCTTTCCACGCAAATCAAAAACGATTTGGATATGGATCTGTTAAAAAGAACGCCGTCGTCCTTTTTGGGTTCCTGCCGTTATAAGCTCCCCGCAATCGAGGGCAACGAGGACACTTACGATAAGATTTTCGCCACGTTAAAGAAGCTCGACATATACGCTTTCTTCTATATCGGCGGCAATGATTCTATGGATACCATAGACAAGCTCTCCAAATACGGGCAAAAGATAAACAGCCCCATACGCTTTATGGGCTGTCCCAAGACCATAGACAACGATTTGGCAATTACCGACCACACTCCCGGCTACGGCTCCGCAGCCAAATACATAGCCGCCACAATGAAAGAAATTATCCGCGACGGACTGGTTTATGATTATCCCGTCGTATCCGTCGTAGAGATTATGGGTAGAAACGCCGGTTGGCTTACCGCCGCGGCGGCTCTTTCGCGCGGAGAGGACTGCGAGGGCGTGGATATGATTTATCTGCCCGAGCGCGTGTTCGATGTGGACAGCTTCCTCGAAAAGACGGGTAAGCTTTTAAAGCAGAACCGTTCGCTCGTCATCGCCGTATCCGAGGGCGTAAAGGTCGCGGACGGCAGATATGTCTGCGAGCTTGCAGAGCACGTCGATTATGTGGACGCGTTCGGTCATAAACAGCTTGCCGGCACGGCGAGATATCTTGCGGGCAAGGTCGCCGAAAAGTACGGCGTCAAGACGAGGGCGATAGAGTTTTCGTCGTTGCAGAGGTGCGCGGCGCACATAACCTCGCGTATAGACGTAACCGAGGCTTTCAACTCGGCGGGCGCAGCCGTTAAAGCCGCGTTCGAGGGCAAGACGGGTATGGTAGCCTGCCTTAAAAGGGTTTCCGAGGATCCGTATATGTGCATAACCGAGCTGGCTAACGTTTCTGAAATCGCCAACGTGGAGAAGAAGGTTCCCGACGAGTGGATAACCGAGGACGGCACTTACGTTACGCCCGAGCTCATTCACTATATCCGCCCGTTAATTCAGTCCGAAATTTCTCCGCTTTGGGTAGACGGTCTGCCCAGACATTTAAAGCTGGTCAAGTAATAAAAGCATCACGGTAAATCACGCCCCGAAGGCTCCGCGCTTTCGGGGCGTTTTGCGCCTGCCTTATGCGTAGCTCATTTTGGGGCGCGCGGCGCCGACTTGATTTTGTTGGCGATACGGGCGTGCCTTTCGAGCATATCCGCCGCCGGATTATATGCGGTAAACGCTTCGGAGCCATCCGACGGACGGGTATCGGCGTTTGGAACGGGGGAATTTTTAACTCCGCCGCCGTCTGGAAGGGGGTTGCCGTCCGCCGTAGGGGGATAACCGTACGGCTCCCCGACGGGCGTTTTCGCCCCTTTCGGGGCGGCGTTATTGCCGCCGCTTTGGACGCCTAATAATTTCAAAAGCTTAAAAAGTTCGAAGGTTTCCGTAAAAATTATCCTCCCGTGGACATATTTTTTGCTTAACCGAGCCGTTTTTTATTGCCTAAACTTTTGCGTTGTTGTATAATGAATGGGTATAAGTCTAAAAGAGTATTATCGAGGACAATATGAGTAAACGGTTTACTAAAATTATATGCGCGTCGGTTGCGTTAATTTCCGCCGCCGTGCTGGCACTTGCGCCTGCGTGCTCCGCAAACTGGCGCGGCGTTTCGGGCGACAAAGACGCCGCCACGGGGGCTGTGGAAGGCACCAACGGCGGCTTCGTAGTAGAGACCGCCGATTACGCCTATTTCATAAACGGCAAGGCGGCTAACACCGACGACAACGACTTCGGCTCGGTTTTAAAGGGTTCGGTCCAACGTATTAAAAAGAGCGATATCGCCGACGGCAACTATGCGAATACGCAGACGGTCGTGCCTTCGGTAATCTATTCGGGCAGCTACGACGCCGGAATTTATATCTACGGCGGCTATCTGTATTACGCTACGCCGTCCACGCAGGTCAATACGAGCGGCGAGGTTCTCAATTCCAACCTCGATTTCAAACGCACCAAGCTCGACGGTACCGATACGACCAAGGGTTATATCTGGCAGAGCTCGGACAACGCGGTAGACTACCGCTATGTGGAAGTAGACGACGCCGTCTATCTCATCTACGCGCTCAGCGAAAACCTGTACGGCAGTTCCGAGACCAATATACATTCGGTCAACTGCGAAACGGGCGTTGACACTATGCTCGCTTACGGCGTTTCGGAATACTCCTTCGACACCGAGGACCCCGAAAACCCCTATATTTACTATACTATGGCTGTGCCCGAGGCTATGGGGGAAAGCTCTTCCCTCGCCTATAACCAGCTTTACAGGGTCAGGGCGGACGTCACCGAAAGTCCCCGTGAATACGATTTCTCCGCCATAGAGGACTATGACGCGGAGGAGGACCCCGTTTATATCAACCTCGGCGACTTCGTCTATGACGGTATAGGCAAGCTCCGCGCGAACGACGGTCTGACGCAGTTTAACTACGGCTACGGCGTTTCGGGCGTGGATCAGACCCCCGATTTGACGAACGGCGATTATACTTACAGCATACAGTGGTACAAGAACGGCGAGCTGTACTTTACGCGTAACGAGCCCGTCGGCGCAACCCATTTATACAGGGTTAAGGATACCGAAGTAGATTCCGACGGTGACGGCAGCGTGGACGACGGCTGGAACGCGATTACCGCGAACGACGGCGTTACCTTGTTCGTAGCCGAGGACTACACCACCGAATACACTTTCGTGACGTTGGAGGGCACGCTCTACGCAATCGAAACGGCGTCGGGCGGCATATACAGAAAGCCTATGGAATATAACGGGAACACGAAGTCGTATTCGTTCGGCGACAGCGTAAAAATGAGCGACGATTCGTCGGCGACGGCGCTGTTTATTAAGGAAGAGGGCGGACACGTTTACTTCTATTATTCCCTTACGGGCGGAAACGGTTATTCCGTAAACAGAATTGCCGTTGACGGCGACGAGGACGACTATACCAAGCTGCCCGTCGAGGACAAGCCCGACTACCGCGGCGTACAGCTTTTGGACGTGGACGCTTGCAGCAGCTGGTACCTGCCCGAATTCGTCGGCAATACGCTGTTGTTTGCCTCTGAAGTAGAGGGGATGTCCGAATTTAACTACATTATGGCTTGCGATATGACGGGCGACGACGGAATTATGACCAACGCCGAAATAGAGGCGCTTACCGAGCGCTACGAGGCGGTCACCGAAAAAATCGAAGCCTATGACGAAAAGACCAATTCGGACGGTTCTAAAACCTACGAAAATCTGTCCGGCGCGTTGTTGTATGAATTCTACACACGCGACGGGGCGTATCTCGGCGAGCTCATACAGGCTTACGTCGATATAGAGGGCAGGAGCGAGGAATACCTTTATTCCGCGGCTTCCGTGCAGATTGCCAAGGACTTCCTCGCAAACGAGGGCGACTGGGCGACCGACGACGGCGGCGACGCATACCCCGACAAGACGGTCAACGGCGAAAAGGTAAGCGCCAACACGCGCGACTACTATTACGCGCTTATCGGCAGAATGACCGAAGAGGACGCGGAGGCGTACGCGGATTACTTTAAAAACAACACCGCCTATATGCAGGAATATCCCGTCGATACTTCAACCTGGTGGGAGAAGCTTTCCACGGGCGGCAAGGTCGGCTTTATAATCGGTATGGTTGCGGCGGGTCTGATAGTAATAGGCGGCGTTACCGTGCTCGTCGTATTCCTTGTGCTTCGCAGGAAGAAATCGGTTGAGGTGAACGGAAACGCCGGTAAATCGAAGGTCGATATATCCGACGACAAAAATCTGGACGTTTACGGCAACGCCGAAAAGGACGAAACCGAGCGGGAATAATAAGAAAAAAATTATTATCGGGAGGGCAAAATTACCGCTCTCCCGATTTTTTTGGAAAATTTGTTAATATTTTTTACGTTTTGGCAAAAATAATTTATTAAAACAGTTTACAAATACGGGAAATATTAATATAATGTTACAGCACAAGAGGGGGAATGACCTTATGATAAGATATATTAAATGTCCGAGATGCGAACTCAATTATATCGACGCAGACAAACAGGAATACTGCGACGTGTGCATTGCGGAGATGAAAGGCGACAAGTTGGAGTTTGAGGACTTCGACGACGAGGAGGTAATCGAAGAGCTCAAAGAAGAGGCGACCGAGCTGTGCCCCGTCTGCGGAGCAAATCTGATGCGCGCAGGCGAGACTATGTGCGATGACTGCAAGAAAAAGAGCGAATACGAGGAGGAGCCGGAGGTAGACCCCGAACAGGACGAGGAATGGAAGAATTACCTCAACGACGAATCCGAAGATTTATCCTTAGAGGACGCCCGTCTTGACGACGAGCTTAAAGACGAGTTGGAAGAAGAGAGCGAATTCGAAGAGGACGAGTACGACGAAGTCGGCGACGGGGAGGACGACTTCGACGATTTGGACGACCTCGACGACGATGACGAAGAAGATGACGA
>CAZUYN010000014.1:14576-21400 GCA_964624495.1 uncultured Clostridia bacterium | reverse complement strand
GACGACGAAGAGGATGACGACGATTTGTTCTGACGAAACGCCGTACGTTCCGCGCAAATATTAATCGGCTCCGCCAACCGTGCTTTTCACGGGGGGTTATGCAAGCCGCAAAAAAATGAAATCAGGCGTGGTTTTAACCGCGCCTTTTTTTAGTTTTTGTAAGCGGCGCGGAGGGTGGCAGTGCGTACTGCGCGGTCGGGCGGCTTTTGCATAAATTTAACAAAATCGGCAAAAATTATAAGTATGATTAAACCGGAAAACACGATAAGCGCCGTAAGGCGCAGTATACAGGATTGTTTCAACAAGCGGGTGACGGTAAAGCTCAATCTGGGCAGAAATAAATTCGTAACTTTCCCCGCAAGCGTTTCGGGGATATACCCCTCGATTTTCACCGTCGAACCGCTCGACAAAAATTTTTTGGGCAAGACGGCTTATTCCTATTCCGAAATTCTTTGCGGCAAGGTACTGATAACTCCCAATTCCGAAATGGCATAACTTGAAGCGCGGCGGCATATTATAGCTTGTAAACCAAAAGGAGCTGATAATATGTTAAAACCCTTGCAAAATACCGAAAGCTATCAAAGGCTTATAAAAAGAATTTCAAGCCAGAGCGTGGTTGAGTGCCGCTTTCCGCAGTCGAGCGATATCGCCGAAATATTGGCGGTAGAGCCGCAGGTCGCCACCGTTTCGTGCGAGGTCGCCGACGGGCGCGTCAATTACAGCGGTAAGCTTGTGCTTACTATCGTTTATTCGGACGAGGAGGGTAAGCTGTGCCGTATGCAGAAGGGCGCGGAATTTTCGCATTATTCGGACGATAACGACCTCGCTCCGTCGCAGAACGGCGTTTGTTTGCTCGCCTGCGACAGGATATCCACAAGGAGGGACGGCTCTTCGTTCGTCATTTCGGCGATAATAACCGCCGACATAGGCGTATATTCACGTGCGGAGCGCACCTATCTGACCGAAGCCGAGGGGGCGTTCGTAAAGAACGGAGAGGTCGATTTCTGTTCGCTTATAACCTTTTCGGGCGAGAGCGAGGTAGAGGACGACTTCGAGGCAGACAGCCTTGTAGACGTGCTTATACCCTGCGCGAAAGCCGTCGTGCTTTCCGCCGATTGCGGCACGGGCGACGTGGACGTCAGCGGCGAAATTTATCTTTCGCTCTTTGCCATGCGCCGGCAGAGCCCCGTCTGCATAGAGAGGGTTATTCCCTTTAAGACCGCCTTCCCGTGCGACGACGCGTCCGCGGGGGTCAAAGCCGCGGTCACCGCCGAAATCAGCGATTTGAACGTGACCGCCAACGTCAACGAGGATAAGGGCAAATGCGATTTAAACGTCGTGTGCAATCTCGCCGTCAACGGCTGGTTTGCCGGACTGCGCAGCGAGAGCGCCGCGGTCGACGCCTTTTCGGGCACTAACGAGCTTACCTTAACCGTCGCAACCGAAAGCGCCACGGTGTGCGGGGACGTTAAGGTCTATTCCGAGCGCGTAAGCGGAATGGCGGCGGCAAAAAGCAGGCTGGGCTACGACTGCACGTTCTGCGCGGCAGCCCTGCCCCGTGCGGAGTGCGCGTATAACGCCGATACGGGCTGCGCGGAGGGCGCGGCAAGCTGTCGGCTGATATATATACAGAACGGCGAAATCAAGAGCACGGAGGTCAATCTTCCCTTTTCCGTCGCGCTTAACGGCGTGGCGAAAGAGGGGCAGAGCGTGACCCTTGACGTCGCGGTGAGCGGAATGGCCGTAAGGCTGAAAGCCGAGGGCGAAGCGGAAGCGGAAGCTACCCTTAAAATCTGCGCCACTGTGCTGACGGGCAGGGAGAGCCGCTACGTCTGCTCCGCCGAGGAGGGCGCGGAACTTGAGTTTAACGATTGCGCGGTTTCGGTGTTCTTGCCGTCGGCGGGCGACGGCTTGTGGGAGGTAGCCAAAAAGCTTAAAAAATCGCCTTCGGACGTGGCGGCTTGCAACCCCGAGCTCAAATTTCCGCTTACGGGGAAGGAGCGGATTTTGGTCTACCGCGCCAAGAGCGTTTAACCGCCCTTACGGGCTTTGTCAAAATTTAACTTACGGTGCGCCGCGTTTTAAAAAAACTGCGGCGCACCGCTATTTTTTTCGGCTGTTTGATTGTAAAGGCAATCTTAATGTGTTATAATTGCTCTATGGATTACGCCCGTGTAAAAGCATATGCAAAAATCAACTTAACGCTCGATATAACGGGCGTAAACGGCGGATATCATATGATTGACAGTCTGGTCGCGTCGGTTGATTTGGCGGACGTTATCGCGGCGAAAAAGCGCAAGGACGGGCTTGTAAACGTAATTATGCACGGCGAGGGCAGCGAAGCTATCCCTGCGGAGAGCAACAACGCAGTCAAAGCCGCCGAGGCGTTCACGGACCGCTTCAAAAGCGGCGGCGCCGATATTACAATCTGGAAGAATATCCCCGTAGGGGCGGGGCTGGGCGGCTCTTCCGCGGACGTCGCGGGAGTGTTGAAGGCTATGGCTAAGCTGTACGGCGTAGACGACTATACTGCCCTTAAAGCGGTTGCGGACGGTCTGGGGAGCGACTGCGGATATATGCTTTCGGGGGGATTTGCCCGTATGACGGGCAGGGGTAACGCGGTGTTCCCGATAGGCGGCGGAATGAAGCTCAACCTCGTTCTGCTCGTGCCGCGCGGCGGCGTTTCTACGGCGGCGTGCTATAAATTAAGCGACGGATATATAAAGGACGGTTTTTCGACCTCCAAAGCCGTTGACGCCTTAATATGCGGCGACGAACGCGCTCTTGCCCAAAATCTGAACAACCATTTGTACGGCGCGGCGGTAAGGCTTAATCCCTATGTGGAGGAGGCGTTCGGGCAGTTAAAGCAGTTCGACCCGTTGGGCGTAAATATGACGGGGTCGGGGAGCGGCGTTTACGCCGTTGCGGAAAACGAGCAGTTCGCCCGTTACATAAAAAGCCGTTACAGGGGCAGGCACAGACTTATTCTTACAAAGACTATTATACCGAAAAGGGAGGAAGCTAATGGCTGAGGAAAGGCTTATAGATACGGATAAGGATAAAAAATACCGTATAAGAAAGAATGCGGACGGCGAGGACGAGCTGTACATAGACGAGAGCGGAGAAGCCGGGGACGTGGAGGAGGTCGCCTTCGACGTGCCCGACGAAACCGAAACGGACGACGATATTTCGGTGTATACTCCCGAACAGCTGGAAGCTATCCGCAAGCAGGAGGAGCAGGAAAGGGCGGAGAAGGAAGCCGCGCTTAACGGCTTTATCGCCAATGCGCGCAAGGACTGCGCCGAAAACAAATTCGCCACGGCGGCGGACTACCTTGAAAAGGCGGCGGAAATCGACCCCGAAAACGGCGAGATATACGCGCTGAGGCTGGTTGCGTATACGCGGAATTTCACCGATTATTCCCAGATTATCGTCGCCGAGGAATTCTGCGACGAGGTGGAAAGCTATACCTCTGCGGAGACCAAGGCGGAATTGTTCAAAATATCCTCCGAGGGCTTGGAGGATAATATCAAAAAGCTCCGCGCACGCGTTTCGGAGCTGAATGAAGAAAACGAAAAGCATAAGGCGGAGCGCGCGCTTAAATTCGTGGCCGACAGGAACCGCGCGCTTGTCATATTCTGTCTGCTCTTCGCCGCCTTTGCGGTGTTTACGGGGCTTGCGATTTATTACGCGACGGTCATTCACGCCGTGCCCGACAACTCCAACCTTATCAAAGCGATAGTTTTGGCGGCGCTCGCCGCGGTTGCGTTCATATGCACCGTATTCTCCGCCCGGGGACTTATAACCGCTTACAGAAGGGTAAGGCTGAATAAGCGCAATACGGCCACTAAATTAGGGCGCGAGCTGCTCTCCGAGCAAGCCCGTTTAAAGGCTTTCGTTTCGGTATATAAGGCGCTTAAAGGATAAAATGATATATTTAGACCACGCGGCGACGACGCCTTTGGACGAAAAGGTTTTGCAGGCTATGACGCCATATCTTACGCACCGTTTCGGTAACGCGGCTTCACAGCACTCTTACGGGCGCGAAGCCGCCAACGCCGTGCAGAACGCCCGTGACGACATGGCGCGTATTTTAGGCGTGCGCCCGGAGGAGCTGTATTTCACCTCCGGCGGTACGGAATCGGGCAATACGGCGTTGAAGGGCGTTTGCCGTTTTAACGGCGGCAGGGGCAGGCATATAGTGCTTTCGGCAATCGAGCACCCCGCGCTTTTAGAGAGCGCCTACGACTTGCGGAAGGAAGGCTTCGGGCTCACGTTGGTATCTCCCGACGCGGACGGCATAGTTTCCGCCGAAGCGGTCGGGCAAGCTATCCGCCCCGACACGGTGTTTGCGGGCGTTATGGCGGCGAATAACGAAACGGGGGTCGTACAGCCCGTCGCGGAAATTTACGACGTATGCAAGGCGCGCGGCGTATTCTTTTACTGCGACTGCGTACAGATTGCGGGGGTGTTGCCTTTCGGAGATTTTCCCGCGGACGGCATAGGCTTTTCCGCGCATAAATTTTACGGTCCCAAGGGCTTCGGCGCGCTATATATGCGCAGCGGCAGCTATTTTACGCGCCTGATTTCGGGCGGCGGACAGGAAAAGGGACTGCGCGGCGGCACGACCGACGTGGCGGGCGCGGTCGGCTGTGCGTGCGCCCTTAAAAACGCCGTCGCCGATATGCAAAAAAACAACGCCAAGGTGAAAGCCCTGCGCGACAGCTTTATAAACGGAGTACTCGGCGGAATAGAGGGAACCCGCCTCAACGGCGACGGAAAAATGCGGCTGCCCTCCAATGCGAACGTCTCCTTCGACGGCTGCGACGGGGAACAGATTTTGTTCGCCCTCGATATGCGCGGCGTTGCGGTGTCCACCGGCTCGGCGTGCTCGTCGGGGGCTGTTACGCCCTCTCACGTCCTGCTTGCCATGGGGCTGGGCGAAGCCCGTGCAAGGAGCGCCGTGCGCTTCACTTTCGGCAAGTACAATACCGAAGAAGAGGTCGCCGAAACCCTGCATATCTTAAAGCAAACCGTCAAAAAAATACGCGGTCAAAGCGTTTAAAGCGCCTTTACGCGCCCCCGAAAAAACTTGACAATTGCTTGCGGAAAACGTATAATATAAATATCAATGAGTAGCTTAAAGGGGCGTAAATCCGGTTGTGGATTTACGCCTTTGTTTAATGCTAAAAACGGAGGTGTGTTTAATTTTTATGGAAGAATTGCAAAAGGAGGCGCCCGTCGGGGAAGAGGAAATTCCGCAAAACACAATGGCGACGACTTCGGTCGGTAAACTCATATGGAAATTGGGCTTGCCGATGGTCGTGTCTATGATATTGCAGGCGGTGTATAATATCGTTGACACCGCGTTCGTAATCAATATGGGCGAGGACGGCGTCGCGGGCAACCTTGCGCTGACATACGCGTTCCCCATACAGCTGCTTATCATCGCGATAGGCGTGGGCACGGGCGTGGGCATAAACGCGCTGCTCGCCAAATCGCTGGGCGAAAAAAACCGTGAAAAGGCGAACAAGGTCGCCGGCAACGGCATATTTTTAGCGATTGTCATTTTCGCGGTGTTCTTTATCTTCGGACTGTTTGCGGCGGAACCCTTTATCGCAATGCAGGCGAACGGCGACGAAAAGGTCGCGCAAATGGGCGGCGATTATCTTAAAATCTGCTGCTGTCTTTCTATCGGCGCGATAGGCTACGCCATATACGAGCGCTTTTTGCAGAGCACGGGCAGGACTTTGTGTTCGACCATCGCCCAGATATCGGGCGCCGTAACCAACATCGTGCTCGACTACGTCTTTATATATCCGCTCGATATGGGTATACAGGGCGCGGCGTGGGCGACGGTTATCGGGCAGATACTCGCGCTTGTTCTGGCGGCGCTATTCCACTATATAACCAATAAGGAAGTAAGCGGCAACCCGAAGTATATAAAGCCGAGCTGGAAGATTATAAAGGAAATTTACCATATAGGGCTTTCCGCGGCGATAATGCAGGGGCTTCTGTCGGTTATGATGCTGGGCGTCAACCTTATATTAGGCACGGCGGGCGAGACCGCCGCGCTGTTGCAGGGCAGCTTCGGCATTTATTACAAGATAATGCAGTTCGCCATGTTTGCCTGCTTCGGGCTGTCCAATACCATAATTTCGGTATTGTCGTTCAACTACGGAATGGGGGATAAACGGCGCGCTATCGCCTGCGTCAAGTGGGGCGTAATCGATTCGGTAATAGTCGCTTTGGTCATAACCGCCCTGTTCGAGGGGCTTGCAAGTCCGCTGGCGGCGCTCTTCGGAATGGCGAGCGGAGAGAGCGGCGAGGAGATAAAAAACGTCGTGGTTATCGCCGTGCGCGTGGCAAGCATAGGCTACGTCTTTATGGCGGTGAGCATCGCCATACAGGGCGTTTTGCAGGCGTTGCGCTATTCTATTTATCCTCTTATCATATCGGCTTTGCGCCTCGTCGTATTCGTATTCCCGATAGTGGGGCTGTTCACCCTCGTGCAGAACGTAAGCTTTTGGCTGTGGTGGACCTTTCCCATAGTCGAAATTCTGACCGCGGTAATCTCCGTATTTATCTGCCGCAGGGTTTATAACAAAAAAATAAAAGTAATGGAATAATAAACTTAACGGTAAAATTTTTACTACCGCCGCGTCTGCGATTGCAGACGCGGCGGTAGCTGTTTTTAGTACGAATATTAGGAAGCGGCGCATAAAATCGTAAGCCGATTTATACGCCGCAAAAACATGAAACTCCGCTGCGCTCCGTCCATATTGGAAGCGGCGCATAAAATCGTAAGCCGATTTATACGCCGC
>CAZUYN010000014.1:7421-14476 GCA_964624495.1 uncultured Clostridia bacterium | reverse complement strand
CGCTCCGTCCATATTGGAAGCGGCGCATAAAATCGTAAGCCGATTTATACGCCGCAAAAAAATGAAACTCCGCTACGCTCCGTCCATATTGGAAGCGGCGCATAAAAAAACAGAAACGACGCCGATTTGTTTAACCAACGCCGCTTCCGTATGATAAGGGGGAAAATGAATGAACTTGTTTTGGGTAAATCGTTATTCAACTTACATTAATTATTATACTTTTATTCGCAAAAAAGTAAATTATATGGCGAAAATTTTAAAAAAATTCATTAATTTATACATCGTCACAAAATATGAAAAAACCAATCAGAAATTCAAATTTCGATTGGTTTTTGTTCGCATAAACTGAAAAAAATTACATAACCCTGCACAGCAGGCATGCCGTCACCGTGGAAATAAAGGTAGCGCATAAAATAATAATTATCGGTACTAAACGCTTTTTTTGTCTGCTTGCCGAAAAGTAAACTACCGATATATAGAACACCGTTTCGCTTGAACCGTACAGAACGCAGGCGCAACGCCCGATATAGCTGTCCGCCCCGGATTCTTCCAGAATCTGCGTAAGGTATGCAAGCGAGCCGCTCCCCGAAAAGGGTTTTATAAGTATCAGCTTGGTCAGTTGCGGCGGCACGCCCAAAAGGTTGAACAGGGGCGATAGCAGGTCGGTCAGCGCCTGCGACAGGGCGGAGCGTTCGAACAGCTCGCACATTATAAACGTGCAGACGAGCAGGGGCAACAGCGTAAAGACGAATTTGACCGCTTCGCCCGCGCCGCGCGAAAAGGAGGAAAATACGTTTACCTTTTTAAACGCCGCGAACGCTATGATTAATATGAACAGGACGGGAATTATGTACTGCATCGCGTTTTGATTTTATGATAGATAATATATCCCCCCGCGCCGCACAGGGTGGATACGGCGGTGGCGATGAGCGACGGCAGGGCTATGTCGTGCGCCGCCGCGCTCCCCAAAGAGGCGCGCAGGGCTATCACCGTGGCAGGGATAAGCTGTATAGAGGTCGCGTTTATTATAAACAGCAGGTTCTGCGCAAAGCCGTTCTGCTCTTCTTCGAGTCTTGCGACAGCCTTTACCCCGTACGGCGTGGCGGCTCCGCCTATGCCCAAAAGATTACAGCTTAAATTCATCGCTATGTTTTTGACCGCTTCGTCGTCCTCCGTCTTAAACAGCCGTCTGCACGCGGGGGCGAGCAGCCGTGCCGCGCCGCGCGTCAGCTTTGCGTCCTCGGCGACTGCGGAAAGCCCCATCCAGAACGCGTAGATACATAAAAGGGTGACCGCGCATTTAAGCGCGTCCTCGCTACCCGAAAGCACGGAGGGCAAAAATTCGGACGGCGCCCCGATAAGCAGCAAAATTGCCGACGACAGGGTGATTACTATAAATATCACGTTCATTTTTAAAGGCGCCTCCCGTCGGGGTGTACAAGGTTTGTCAAAGTAATTATATTTGTTTTACGGCGCGATTATTCTTTACCGCCGCCGCGATAACGCTTCCCCGTACGCCCCGGCCTCCTATTTTATTTGTCACGGATTAAGGCGATTATGGCGATAAAACCTTTACTTTTCGTCGGCGGTATGGTAATATTTTATAGCTATGAAAAATTATTACATCACTTCCGCAATAACGTATACGTCGGGCAAACCCCACATCGGCAACACGTACGAAGCTGTTTTATGCGACGCGATAGCGCGTTTTAAGCGAATGCAGGGTTATAACGTCATTTTTCAGACGGGCACCGACGAGCACGGTCAAAAGGTGGAACAGAAAGCCGCCCAGAAGGGGATAACCTGCAAGCAGTTCGTGGACGAAACCGCAGGGGTAATTAAATCGATTTGGGATTTAATGAACGTCTCCTACGATAAATTTATCCGTACGACCGACGCCTCGCACGAAAAAGAGGTCGCTAAAATCTTCAAGAAATTCTACGAGCAGGGCGATATATACAAATCGTCTTACGAGGGTATGTACTGCACCCCGTGCGAGAGTTTCTGGACGGTAAGCCAGTTGGTTGACGGCAAGTGCCCCGACTGCGGCAGGGAAGTCAAGCCCGCCAGTGAAGAGGCGTACTTCTTTAAAATGGGCAAGTATGCGGACAGACTCGTAAAGCATATAATCACCCACCCCGGCTTTATCCGCCCCGTTGCAAGGAAGAACGAAATGTTCAACAACTTCCTGCTTGCGGACGAATTTATCGGCAAGAGCGACGGGGAGCTTTTAAAGGCGGCGGAGGACGGAACGCTGAAAACCAAGTTGCAGGATTTGTGCGTTTCGCGTACTTCCTTCAAGTGGGGTATACCCGTTGACTTCGACCCCAAGCACGTCGTCTACGTCTGGCTGGACGCGCTCACCAATTACATCACGGGGCTCGGCTACGACGTAGAACGTCCCGACGTTAAATACAAAGATTTCTGGCCCGCAAACGTACACGTCATCGGCAAGGATATAATAAGGTTCCACACGATATATTGGCCTATTTTCCTTATGGCGCTCGGCGAGCCCCTGCCCGAGACGGTTTTCGGGCATGCCTGGCTTTTGCAGGGTGGGGACAAGATGTCCAAATCAAAGGGCAACGTTATGTATGCCGACGACCTCGTTTCGGTATTCGGCGTGGACGCCGTGCGTTATTTCATCCTGCACGAAATGCCCTACAATTCGGACGGCACTATCACCTGGGAGCTTATGTGCGAAAGGATAAATTCCGACCTTGCGAACACTATGGGCAATTTGGTCAAGCGCACGGTCGCGATGACAGATAAATACTTTAACGGCAAGGTCAGCCCGACGGGCGTCGTGCGGGAGGTCGATAACGAGCTCGCGGCGGCGGCGGAAAACGCCTTTAAGGGGTACGCCGCGGCTATGGAGGAATTTAAGATTGCGGACGCTATGGACTGCGTATGGTCGCTTTTCAGGCGCGCGAACAAGTATATAGACGAAACCGCCCCCTGGATTCTCGCCAAAAATCGGGAGAACTTCCCCAGACTCGGACAGGTGCTGTATAACCTGCTCGAAGCCGTTTCGATAGGCGCGGCTATGATTAAGCCGTTTATGCCGCAGACCGCGGAAAAAATCGCCGCGGAGCTGGGCATAAAGGTAAGGGAGTACGAAACGCTCGGCAAGTTCGGTTTTGCCGCGGAATATACCGTGACCGACGCGCCCGAAACGCTGTTTGAAAGAATTAATTTCGCCGACATACAGGGCAGGATAGCCGAAATCGCGGCAAAGCAGATTGCCGAAGCCGCCCCCGAAGCGGCGGAGGAAAGCGTGCCCGAAATCACCATAGACGACTTTGCAAAGGTCAGAATGCAGGTCGGGCTGGTTACCGCGTGCGAGGCGGTAAAAAAGAGCAAGCTTTTGCACGAAACCGTAAAGGTCGGCGGCAAAACCCTGTCCGTCCTGAGCGGAATAGCCAAATACTATACGCCCGAAGAGATGGTCGGTAAAAAGGTAATAGTCGTAACGAACCTGCCTCCGCGCGAAATGAAAGGACTTAAAAGCGAGGGCATGATTGTCTGTGCGGAAGCCCCCGACGGCACGCTTTCGATAGTGACGCCCGAAAAAGATTTGCCCGACGGAAGCATTCTCTCTTAAAAATTTATGTTTATAGACGTACACTGCCATCTCGATTATGAAAATTACGGCGACTTGTCCGCGCTCGTCGCGCAGTGCGAAAAGGAGGGCGTGACAAGGCTTATAACCGTCGGCTTCGATTTGCCGTCGTCTTATATGGCGAGGGACATAGCCGAAAGGTTTGACGGCGTCTATTTTACGGCAGGCTTTCACCCGACCGAGCTCTCCTCTTATAAAGAAGGAGATTTGCTGGAGATAGCCCGTCTGTGCGCCCACCCCAAGTGCGTGGCGATAGGGGAGATAGGTTTAGACTATCACTATCCCGATACCGACAAGCCCTTGCAGAGGGAGGCGTTTTTAAAACAGCTTAACCTTGCAAGCGAACTGGGTATGCCAGTGCAGATACATTCGCGCGATTGCGCCGGGGATATGCTTGAAATATTAAAGGAAAATTCCTCGCTGTTGCGCGGCGGCGCGCTTTTACACTGTTATTCGCACTCGTCCGGGCTCGCCCCGGAATTTGCGAAGCTGGGCTTGTATTTTTCCTTCGGCGGAGCGAGCACCTGGAAGGGGAGTAAAAAGTCCAAGCGCACGATAGCGGAGTTGCCGCCCGACAGGCTTTTAACCGAAACGGACAGCCCGTATATGCCGCCGCAGAGCAGGTACGGCACGTTCCCGAACACGCCGCTTTCCATACCCGAAATTTGTCGTTCAATGGCGGATATCCGCGGAGTAACGGCGGAGGAGACGGCAAAGCGCGTAGCCGAAAACGCGCATAGGCTGTTCCCCAAGCTCGGTTAAGCGCGGCGGTAAATAAATTAAGTAAAACCGAAAGCCGAAGCGCGTGGCTTCGGCTTTATTAATCTTTTGTATATACGCCCCGACCGAGGGGCTACAATTATTATCTTTAACCGCCGTTTTTCTATGCGGCGCGGCAGGAGGTATTTTATGGAAAGGGATTTACGGGCGGCTTTGGACGGAAGCGGCTTCACTTTCAAGAAAAGGTTCGGGCAGAATTTTATTTCCGACCCCGTATTGCTGGGGCGGATAGTGGAGGGCGCCGGCGTGGACAAGACTTCGACCGTAATCGAAATAGGCTGCGGCGCGGGCACGCTTACGCGCGCCATTGCCGAACGGGCGAAATTCGTGTACGGCTACGAAATCGACGCCTCGTTAAAGCCCGTGCTTTCGCGCGCGCTCTCGGGCGTTGAAAACGCGGAAATAATTTTTGCGGACTTTATGCGTATAAGGCTCGACGAGCTCGAAAAAAGTCTGCCCGAATATAAGGTCGTCGCCAACCTGCCATATTATATAACCACGCCGCTAATAATGCTATTTGTCGAGCATTCCTCAAAATGTGCGTCTCTGACCGTAATGGTACAGGAGGAGGTGGCGCGCCGTCTTTGCGCGTCGCCCGATACCCCCGACTACGGCGCAATCACGGCAAGCGTAGCCCTGCGCGGCAAGTGCGAAATTTTAGAAAGAGTCGGGCGCGAACGGTTTACCCCCAGCCCGAACGTGGACAGCGCGGTCGTCCGTATTGATTTACGGGAGCTTCGGCTGGACGTGGACGATATCCCGACGTATAAAAAGGTCGTACGCGCCGCGTTTTCGTCGCGCCGCAAGACGTTGGAAAACAATCTCGTCAATAATTTTTCGCTCAGCCGCGGACAGGCTAAAAGCCTGATTGCGCAGTGCGGCTTGCCCGAGGGCATACGCGGCGAAGCGCTCTCCCCCGAAGATTTCGCCGCCCTGTCGAACGCTATGACGGGCATAGTAGGATAGCCGACTGATTTTCACGCCCGTCTTTAAAAAACTTCCGCGCAAATTTTAAAAAATCGTTCTTAACCGCTTGTCCGTTGCGTATATTAGGGGTAAACAACGACGCAAGGAGCAAATGTTATGAACGAACTCAACGATATCAACGAAGGGTTGGAATATGCGCAGATGCTGGAAATACCCGTCAGCACGGTAAACGTAGTCAAAAAGAAGAGCTGGTTTTCCCGTAAGGCAAAGCCGCAGGAGGATTTGAAAGCGCAGGTGGTGGAAAGCGTAAACGGCAGAACGGGCGCTTTCAACGCCGATTCTACATATACGCGCACATATACCGGCAACGACGCATATAATACAAGTCCCGGATACGCGGCGGACGTCGCCGCGGGCGAATATCGGGGCGAAAGCTATACTAATAACTTCGTGCGCGCCGAGGACTATTCAACGCCCTTAAAGGCGGCGGGCAAGCGCGACAGGGCAAGGACGGTGATTATCTGCGAAGCGGCGGCGGCGTGCCTTTTAGCCGCAGGTATATTCGTCTGTAACTTTCTGTTGCCCGATACGGCTATCAACACCTTCGTCGGCAATCTGACCGCGGTTCGCCAAAAGGAAGCCTCTTATACCGATTTTACCCTTACCTCGCCCGTAAGCGACGCCTCGGACGCGACCGTATCCGTAACGGCGGAGGGTGTAATATACTTCACCGAAAAGACCTCGGTCTATCCTCTGTGCGACGGCGAAATAGCTTCCGTGACCGAAAGCGACGGAACCTATACGGTAAAGATAGAGCACACGTCCTCTTTTTGCAGCGTCGTTACGGGGCTTAATACAGTTTATGCCGAGGCGGGCGAAAGCGTTAAAGGCAATCTGCCGTTTGCATATTCCGACGGCTCTGCCGAAGTGCGCATAAGCATGTACGACGGGGAAACGCTGCTTAACTGTTATACGCTTAGCGGCGCGGTGCCCGTCTGGAATTCGTGAAGGTAAAAATTCATCCGCTGTTCCTGTTCACAATGCTGTTCTGTGCAGTATTCGGCGGACTAATGGCTACGCTGTTATGTCTTGTGACCGCCCTCCTACACGAGAGCGGTCATATATTTTGCGCGGCGAAAATGGGGTTCGGGTGCAGCGAAGTCAAAATTATGCCGTACGGCGCGTCGGCGGTCTACGAAATAGACGGGATAAGGGCGCGCGACGAATTAAAGCTCGCCCTGTCGGGACCTTTCGTAAACGCCTGTATCTGCGTCGCGCTCGCGGGGCTGTGGTGGTTTCTGCCCGAAAGCTACGCCTATACCGATACGGTTATGGGCGCAAACCTCGCAATGCTGCTCGTCAATCTGCTGCCAGCGTATCCGCTCGACGGCGGCAGGGCGTTGGGTTGCGTGTTGCGCAGGTTTCTCTCTAAGCGCACGGCGAACATACTGCTGAAAATAAGCGCCGCACTGTGTGCGGCGGCGCTGACTGCGGCGTTTTTCCTTTCGGGCTATAACCCCACGCTCATAGTTATGGCGGTCTTTTTAACCGTTTCCATGTTTGAAAAAGAGCCTAAAACCGAGCTTATAAATTTTTCCTCAAAGGGAAGGCTAAGACGGGGTATAGAGGTTAAATACGTCCTGTGCGACGGCGGCATGACCTATTTGCAGGCTTTCAGAATGTTAGACGATAAGCGTTATCTGGTCTTACAGTTGAAGGACGGGGA
>CAZUYN010000014.1:0-7321 GCA_964624495.1 uncultured Clostridia bacterium | reverse complement strand
ACGCAGGACGAACTGTACGAAGCGGCGGCGCTTCATTCGGTCTACGACAGAGTGTTCGATTGTTATTTTTCGTTGAACGAGCGCGAAAAGGTTTCGGCGTCTATGTTGCCCGAAACGACGGCTTCCACGCATTCCGCGCCGAACGAAACGGCGTCGTCCACCGCGCCCGAAAGCGAGGAAAAATCGTAGGGCAGGGCGTAGGAGGTGCGCTTGCGTTTAAACAGCTCGCGCGAGTAGACGAAATGCCTTTTCAGGCAGCGTTCTACTCCCGTAACCGTCACCTCGGGTTCGACTTTGGATATCGCATCGTAGACGGCGAAGGTCGCCCCTAAAACGCTTTCGCGCGGCAATATGTGGCGCGTAACGGCGTATTTACGGCTGATGAACAACCCTAAATCGCTTTCGAAGCGCATATGCGCGAACGCGGTCTTAGAGCTGTTTTCAAAGGCGTAAACCGCAGGATGCAGCGTGCAGTCCAGGGCGTAATGGGTGGCGAAGCCGCAGGCGTAGCTCAAATCGCCCTCTTTTAAAATATCGAACAGCTCCGCGGCAGGCATATGGTGCAGCCGTTTGCCGAGGTTGCTTTGGCGGAAATCGAGCTTGTACGCAAAGAACACGTCGCCGCCCTGCGCCCCCAACAGGTACAGGTTGCGGTCGGTTATCCGCGAACGGACGCTAAGCTTGCAGCCTTCTAAAATCTTCTGTGCGCAAATCGCGTGTGAAAAATAATCGGGCATACTATAAGTTTTCCCTCTTCGCATAGAATAAATACTGCTGAACGTAACCCGAATATTCCCCGAACATGCCGCAGAAATAATCGCCGATTTCGTTTCTGTCGGTCAACGTGCCGTTAAAATCCTCTTTATACAGCTTTTCTATCCAGGTGTCTACGGGGAAGCATTCGGTCTTTTTAAAGCCGAAAAGCGCTATGCAGTCGGCGACTTTGGGACCTATGCCCTTGTAGCCGAGCAAAACTTTTCTCAGTTCCGCATAGGGCAGATTTTTAAGCTTTTCCACGCCCTCGGCGGCAATGCGTACGGCGGTTTCATATAGGAACGCGGCTCGGTAGCCCGCGCCTATCGCCTTGTAAAAGTCCGCGCTTTTTTCCGCCATGGCGGCGGCGGTGGGGAAGGCGTAGTATTCCTCGCCCATAAAGGAGCGCTTTTCGCCGAGCTCGGCGCACATACGGGAGATGATTTTTTTGATACGGGGTATGTTGTTGTTCTGCGAAACGATAAAGGAAAATATCATTTCCTCGGGGTCCTGGTTAAGCAGTCTGAGCCCCTGCGAAGCCTCCGCCGAGCGCGTTAAAACGGGCACGTTAAACTCCTTCATTTTTTCGACGATTAAGGCATATTCCCTACCCAAATCGAAAAAGCTGTAAAAATAATCGGGGTCGTCGCTCTCGATAAAGGTGGTCTTTCCGTCCGTGCGGACGTAGCACGCCTTATCGCGAGAGTAGACCGTATAACCCTCCTTAAAGGGCTGAAAGCGGAAAATCTGTCCGCATTCGAGCACGTCTTTGGGGTTGAAATAGGTACTGTCGAAGGTTATGGTTTGCATAGGTTTAACCGCCGTAAAATATTGCCGCCGCCCCGTTTAAAGAGCGGCGGTTTATTATATTATAGCATCGTCGGAAAAGCGTGTCAATTGCTGAAATTAATCTCCGCGCTTCCTGCGGAAATGTCTACCGTGACGCGTTTGGACGGGTCCGTGCCTATCTGCGAGGAGCGGTTGCAGTGTCCTGCCGACCTGTCCACGCTGATATTGTATTCGGCTTCGGCGCCGTCCACGCCCAGCGTCGCCGAGCCTGCGGAAACGTCCACGGAGATATCGTCGCATTTTGCGCGGCTTACCGTCGCGCCGCCTGCGCTGACGTCTACGGTCAGCCTGTCGCATTCGGCGTTGTCTACGGTTATTGCGCCTGCGTTGACTTCTATGCCGAGGGTTTGGGCGGTGACGGAGGAGAGCTCCGCACTGCCTGCGTTTATCTTAATGTTAAGTTTGTCGCATTCGGTTACGCCCGTCTGAATAGCGCCTGCGTTCAGCGTAGCGTCGATATCGCCGTAGCCGCCGTCTGCAAGTATAAGCTTGCCTGCGTCTACTCTTATTTCCATATCCGCCGCCGCGCCGTACGGCATTTTTATGACGGTGTCGGGGATATTAATCGGCATAAACCAGCCGAAAAAGAAGTTTACGGTCTTGTTATAGGCTATGGTAAGCTTGCCGTCTTGTTCGGTTACCTCGTAACCGAAATCTTTGCTGTCGGGGTAGCTTACGCTGACCGTCGGGTCGTCGGTAAATTCTATTCTGACGGTTCCCGCCGCAACGCTTATATCATATGCGGTAACCGTGTTTTCCGCAATAAACTCCTTTTGCTCGAAGTCAACCTTTACGCCCCATTGCCAGCCGTTTGCCGCCAAACCTATTATAAGAATTATTACGCCTATGCATAATATCACGCCGCCTGCGATTAATAATTTGACAAAGCCTTTCATACTCTGCTCCTCCCCGAAAACAATCTTTGTAACGCGGCGAATAATTTAACGAACGCCTTCCACATCAGTTTAACCAGACCGAAGAACAGGGGCAACAGCATAAAGCCTGCTCCTATGACAATCAGCCCCAAGCCCGACAAACTCGCGCCTGCCGCGGCTCCGCCGCCTGCAACCGCTCCGCCTATCGCGCAGCCTATTGCGGCAATGCCCGAAGCTATCACCGATATCGGAACGACGCAAAAGGTTACGGTGACGACAACCATTACTATGACGACCGAAAATATCGGAATTGCGAACAGTATGCAGAGCAGTACGAACAGCCAGGTCATGTCCGCGCGGCTTCTGCCCTTAGCGGCGTTGCCGCCGCCCTTTTGCTCGCGGATTCGTTCCTTTTTGCCGTTTTCTGAAGCCCCCGCGCTGTTCCCGGCCCGTTGCTCGGGCGGAGCTTCCCCGTTTTCCGCAAGTATTCTCTTTGCCGCGTCGTAAGGCGCGCCGAATTCTTCTATTATTTCCTTTTCGGAAAGACCCGCGTCGCGCTTATCGGCGTACATCTCCGCAAAGTAAGCAAAGACTTTTTCCTTTTCTTCGCGACTCAGAACGCCCAAGTAACTTTCCAATTCGTCCTGCCATTTAATATAAGTCATACGTCTCCTTTTTTGTCAGTTGAAAATCTTTAAATAAATTGCGTGAATTTCCTCGAAATCACGTCTGCTTTCTTTCAGCTTTTCCAACCCGTATTTGGTTATTTTATAATACCGCCTCAGTCTGCCGCCGTATTGCGCGGTGCGCGTCGTAAGCGCGCCGCCGGCTTCGAGCCGTTTTAAAATGGGGTAGAGGGTGCTTTCGGAAATTTCTATTATGCCTTTCAGGTCGTCGATTATCTTATAGCCGTAGCTCTCGCCCCTGGATATGGCATAGAGAACGCACGCGTCCAACACGCCCTTTTTAGTCTGTGAATCCACTGTAATACCTCGTTACGCCTAATATTATGCATTGCATAGTATTATTTTGTCAAGTATTTTTGCGGATATTTTTGCAGATAATATTTTGGATATGAACTATTCGCTTAAAAGCCGCGTGGACGCGGTCAAGAAAAAATTAACCTCGGAGGACGTGCTCGTCTTTGAATTTTCCTCCCTCGACGGCAAAAAATTCGCCGTGATTTACGCCGACGGAATAGCCGATAAAAATATGATAGGGGAGCTTATCGTCAAGCCGCTGAGGCAGGCGAAGGCGGAGGACGGCGCGGAGGAGGTCAAGCTGCTTCTGGCTTCGCCCGAGGTAAAGGACGGCGACGACGCGACGGGCGCGGTCAAGTCTATTTCCGACGGAAACGCCGCGCTGTTCATCGACGGCGAGAAGAAGTTTTTTATAATAGGCGTAAAAAATCCCCCGGGCAGGACGGTTGCGGAGCCGCCCACGCAGGTAACCATAAAAGGTCCGAGGGAGGGCTTCACCGAGGATATAAAGACGAATTTGGGGCTTGTGCGGAAGCGTTTGAAGAGCGAAAAGCTGCAAATAAAGACCTTGCAGACGGGCAAACAGAGCAGGACGGCGGTGGCAATCTGCTATCTCGAAGGCATCTGTCCCGACGGGCTTGCCGAACAGATAGAACAGAAGATTATGCGCAGGGAGATTGATTTAATCCCCGACTCGTCCTATATAGCAGGCTTTATAACCAAGCGTCCGCGCTCGCTCTTCAAGCGCAACGCCACCTGCGAAAAGCCCGATATCTTCTGCGCGAAGGTGTGCGAGGGCAGGGTGGGCATAATCGTGGACGGCTCGCCGATAGCGCTGACCGTTCCGTATATAATCACCGAAGATTTTCAGGCGGCGGAGGACTATTACGCCGTAAATTACCGCGCCACCATTCTGCGCGTTCTGCGCGTGGCGGCGGTGCTCATAGGTATAGGCTTGCCGGCGTTTTACGTCTGCGCGCAGCTTTTCAAAATAGAGCTCATTCCGGCGAAGCTTCTGTTTAAAATCGCAAGCTCGGTTGCGGGCATACCGCTTTCGCCGAGCGTGGAGATTTTTTTGACGCTGTTCGTGCTGGAAGTGCTTAACGAAGCCTCGGTGCGAATGCCGAAGTACGTCGGGCTCGCGCTGTCGGTAGTCGGCGCGTTGGTGCTCGGCGATACGGCGGTCAAGGCGGGCATAATTTCCACGCCTGCCGTCATAATAATCGCGTTTTCGGCGATATGCCTGTACACCGTGCCCGATATGGTCGAAACCTCCGCGACGTTGCGGCTTTTATATCTGATCGTCGCTGGCAGTCTCGGCACGTTCGGCATAGTGCTTCTGACGACTTTTTTAATCTCGTACCTGTGCACTGAACAGGACTACGGGGTGCCCTTGCTTGCGCCCTTCGCCCCTATGATAACGCGCGATATGGCGGACTCCGTGTTTAAAGCCAACGCCGCGGCGCTTTCCGAACGCCCCCGAACCTTCGGGTCGCCGAATAAGACGAGGATGAAAACCAAAAAATGAAAGACAGAATTTCCGTAAGGCAAATCTGCTTTATTCTGATTGCCTACAACGCGATATTAAAGCTTATAATCTATCCGGCCTCCGCCGCAAGCGTAAACGGGAACGACCTTATTTTCCCAGCGTTGTTCGATTTGGCGGTGCAGACCGCAGTCGTATGGTCGGTCGCCTTTCTGTGCTCTAAAACAGACAAGACGCTGTTCGGACTGTTGGAGACGACCTTTAACAAGACTGCGGCGAGGGTGTTTTACGCCCTGTTCGCGCTCTATTTTCTGTTCGCGGCGATAGTCCCTATGAACGAGGAAGAGTTGTTCGTCCACGCGACCTTTTACGATACCGTGCCCTCGCTGTACGCATTTCTGCCCTTTTTCATCTTTTCGGTCTACGCGGGCGCAAAGAGCTTTACCAACGCGGGAAGGTGCGCCGATATCTGTCTGCCAATTTTTTTGGCGGGGATTATCGCCCTTGCCGCGATGTCCGTAGGGGAGGGCGATTATTCCAACCTGCTGCCCGTCCTCAGACAGCCCTTTTCTGGGCTTGCACGGGGAGCGCTCGGCTCGTTGTTCCGATATTCCGAAAGCGCCTTTCTGCTTTTGTTTATGGGGCATTTCAAATATAAAAAGGGGGACGCGGCGAAGCTTACGTTGTCCTATGCGTGCGGCGGACTCATCGTCGTCGCGCTGATGGCGGTTTTTTATGCGGTTTACGGAACGATGACGGTGACGCGCCCGTTTATTCTGAACGATATTTCCGCGTTTTTTTCGGCGATAAGCTATGTGGGCAGAATTGATTTGCCCCTCATATATGCCTTGGATACCGTCGTTTTATTTGCGATTGTGCTGTATATTCAGGCGTGCGTTCACTGCCTTTCGCTCGCGTTCGGGTGGGATAAACGCTCCGCCCTGTCGCTCGGCGTCAACGTCGTTCTGGTTGCGGTGACTTTTATACTCAACAACAGGTATTCGCAGCTGTACGAAGCCGCCGCCAAGTGGTTCTGGATACCCGTGCTTATATTTGCATACGCCGTGCCGCTCTGCGCCTGGGCGCTCAAAGGGAGGGAGAGATGAAAGACAGCTTTTTAAAACGCGTCGCGGGCTTTTGTTACGCGGCGATTATATTGTTTTTGACCGCGCTGTTCTTCACCAACGATTTCGGATTGGTGGATCTGCGCAAGACGTCCGTAATTATAGGCGTGGGCGTTGATTTCGGAGAGGAGGGCGACGAAATGACTTTAACCGCTCAGCTCGCCGTGCCGCGCCCTGCCGAAAACGGCGAAAATACCGAATTTACCGTGGTTACGGGTAAGGGAACCTCGGTTGCGAGGGCGCTGAACGAAATAAACGTAAAGACGGGCTTTTACCCCAAGCTGGTATTTTGCAAGCTGATAATCATAGGCGAAAGCTGCTTCGGTAAGGACATAAACTCACAGCTGAATTATTTTTTCTCCAACGAATACACGGGACTGACCCCAAAAATAGCCGCATGCAAGGGCAAGGCGGAGGATTTGTTTTCTATGCGGCTGCCCTTCGGCGATTCGACTACCGACTCGGTGGAGCGGTTGCTCTCGGACGAGGCGCAGAAGTCGGCTAACGTTTCGACGGTCAACCTGAACCGGTTCGGGCAGGGATATTATTCGAAGAGCGGCTCTTCCTATATGCCGTATATCGAAACCTACGCGGACGAAGATGAGGAGAGTGAAAGCGGAGGCGAAAGCGGCGGCGGACAGGACGGAAGCCGGAGCGGAGGGAGCGGCGGACAAAGCAGGGTGGAATTTTCCTGCGGCAAGACGGCTATATTCAATAAAGGGGTGTTTGCCGGAATTTTGGATAAGGAGCAGGCGTTTGCGTTCAACCTTCTGAACGGGGAGATACGGCGAACCTTCGTCGGTTGCGGAGACGGCGAAACGAGGACGCTCAGCATACGGAATTGCGACGGCGGCGTTTCGTTAAAGGTGGAAAACGGGGTGCCCGTGCTTAAATTGTCTTTCAGCGCGGCGGCGAAGGTGCAGGACGATAAAAATACCGAAACGGTCAAAGAAAGCGAAAGGCGCGCTCCCGACGAGGCGTTGCGGCTGGGTGAAAATACCATTAGGGAATATATGGAAAGCATGCTTTCGTATTCCAGAGGAGTGGGTTGCGACCTGCTCGGCGTAGCCGATTTGCTGTATAAAAAGCAAAACAGATATTACGAAACCCTGAAAGACAGCGTATTGCAGGCTTCGGTCGCGGTATACGAGGTTAATCTTCGCTCCGCGTCCTGATTTATCAAAGAGGCGACGACTGCAAAAACGTAAAAAGACGGCGCAAACCCACAGGGTTTGCGCCGTCCGCCCTTTACGG
>CAZUYN010000013.1:11722-26502 GCA_964624495.1 uncultured Clostridia bacterium | reverse complement strand
CAAGAAAGCTTTAAACAGGTGAAAAGCCGCCGCCATCGTCACTCCGTAGAGCCGGTAAATGGGGAAAACCCCTATTTGTACATAAAGAAAAGGTCTGACACGACTGTATCAAACCTATCCTTCGTTTATGGTGCACCCGGCGGGAATCGAACCCACAGCCTTCGCCGTCGGAGGGCGACGCTCTATCCAATTGCGCTACGGATGCCTGTTTGTTTTTCTGCCCGATTCGACCTTGTCTGACCTTAAACCACGGTCGGGCACTTGATATTATACGCGCCGAGCGCGAAAAAATCAACCCTTTGCGTACCTGCGCACGATACCCAAAAGAATTTTTACGACCGTATGCATATCTTCGACGGCTATGCATTCGTCCGTTCCGTGCGCGTTCAGTCCGCCCGTGCAGATATTGGGGCAGGGCAAGCCCATAAACGACAGCGACGAACCGTCCGTACCGCCGCGTATGGGAAAAATCAGCGGCTGTACGCCCTCCGCAAGCATCGCCGCCTTCGCGTTGTCGATAAGATGCATATGCGGCGCGATTACTTCCGCGCAGTTATAATATTGGTCGCGCATTTTAAGCGTTACCCTGCCGCCGTATTTGTTGTTCATTCCGGCGACGGTCTTTTCCACGAACGCTTTGCGCTCGCCGAACAGTTTTCCGTCGTGCTCGCGGATAATGCCGTGCAGGCGGCACTTTTCGACGCCGCCCTCTATACCTGTTACGAAGTAATAGCCCTCTCTTCCCTCCGTGGTTTCGGGGCGTTGGTCTTGGGGCAGGCTGTTTATAAATTCGTCCGCCAATATTATGGCGTTAACCATAACTCCCTTGGCTTGCCCGGGGTGGATATTGCGCCCCGTAAATTCTATATCGAACGCCGCTCCGTTAAAGGTTTCGTAAGAGATTTCGCCGAGCTGCTCGCCGTCCACCGTGTACGCGAAATCGCAGCCGAATTTTTTCACGTCGAACAGCTTTGCGCCGTGACCTATCTCCTCGTCGGGGGTGAACGCGATTCCGATTTTGCCGTGCTTTACCCCGGGGTGTTCAACAAGATATTCGGCGAGCGCCATAATTTCGGCGACGCCCGCCTTATCGTCCGCGCCGAGTATTGTAGTTCCGTCCGAATATATTACGCCGTCCTTAACGACGGGGTTTACGCCGTAGCCCTTGGGTTGGGAGACGACGTCCATATGCGCAATGAACCCGACAGAAGCCGCCGCGTCGCAGTTGGCGGGTATGTGCGAATAGACGTAGGCATTGTCCGACATCTCCGCTTCCAGCCCCATTGCTTTAAGCTCCGCGCAGAGCAATCCGGCGAGCTTCCACTGGCACTGCGTAGAGGGGGTATTATCCAAATTATCCTCGTCGCTCGGCGTATCTACGCGCACGTATCTTAAAAATTTTTCTTCAACCTTTTCCATAATCAAATCCTCTTGAAGGCACGCGCATCCCCGTCGTACCTGTAACCTGCCGCGGACAGGCGGCGGAGCAGCTCCTCCTCGTCCGTCCCGTATGCGGCGCAGAAGTCGCCCAACTCCTCCCCGTCCCTGAGACAGGTATTGACAAGCGACAGCAAAATAAAATCGTCGTCCGGTAAAGCCATATCGCAATTATATCACTATTTCGGCGGCAATGCAACCGCATTTGATTGCAATAAGTCGGCTCGGCGTGGTATAATTTTATCGCTTATGAAGACCGTTGTAGTGGGAATGAGCGGCGGCGTAGACAGCTCGGTCGCCGCCCTGCTTTTAAAACAGCAGGGATATAACGTAATAGGTATGTTTATGCTTAACTGGGAGGAGGACGACCCGAACGGCGCGTGTACGGCGGAGAGCGATTTCGCCGACGTGCGCAGGGTCTGTTCCCTATTGGATATCCCCTATTACAGCGTCAACTTCGCGAAGCAGTACCGGGAGCGCGTTTTCAGGCACTTCCTCGACGAGTACGCCGCGGGGAGAACGCCCAATCCCGACGTGCTGTGCAACCGCGAGATAAAGTTCGGTCCTTTCAGGGAATACGCGCTGTCGCTCGGCGCGGACTATATCGCCACGGGTCATTACTGCGGTATCGACCACAACGCCGACGGCAACCACTATCTGTTAAAGGCGCGCGACTGCGGCAAGGATCAGACCTATTTTTTAAACCAGGTCACGCAGCCCCAGCTCGAAAAGGTGTTGTTCCCCCTCGCCGACCTGCCCAAGGAAGAGGTGCGGAAAATCGCGCTCGAAAACGGGCTCTCCACGGCGCAAAAAAAGGATTCGACGGGCATATGCTTCATCGGCGAAAGAAACTTCCGCAAATTTTTAGCGGAATACCTGCCTGCGCAGAGCGGTAAAATACTCACCCTCGACGGCGAAGAGGTCGGCGAACACGTCGGACTTATGCACTATACGATAGGTCAGCGCAGGGGCGTAAACCTCGGCGGCAAAAAGGGCGAAGACGGCAGGTGGTTCGTCGTAAAAAAGGACTTGAAGAACAATATTTTATACGTTTCGCACGGCGACGAAAGTCCGCTGTATTCTGCCGAATGTCTGGTAAGCGGACTTAATTGGATAGGCGTTCCGCCGCCCGAAGTCCCCTTTGAGTGCACGGCAAAATTCCGCTACCGCCAGCCCGAACAGAAAGTCACGGTAATACCCGACGGAGATAACGCGCGCGTCGTGTTTGCGCAGAGCCAACGCGCCGTCACGGAAGGGCAGTACGCCGTTTTCTACGACGAAACGCGCTGTCTCGGCGGCGGCGTAATCGAAAAAGTCGTATACTGAAATCCATAACGAAAGCCCCTGTGCAGAGAACGCGCCGTCCTCCGTACGGGGGCTATAAAATTGCCGTCAGGCGGCGGAACCAAACCGCCCCTTATGCCGGCGCCTTGCCGCGCTTTTGCTTCCTCAGCTCCTTTTCGAGCTCCTCGCAGGTCTCCTCCAACTCTTCTTCGGTTTCGGCAACCTCCACGTCGTCCAAAATATTCTGGAGCTTGTACTCTACGGAGAGATATTTAATGGTCTGGAAGCCGATAACCGCCGTAAGCGTGCCGTTGGCAAGCCCCTGCACGGAGCTGTCCACCACGGTAGCTATTACGTCGCCGAGGAGGGGTATGCCCTTGACCGCGTCGCCCATAGTGCGCACCAAGCCGTTGCCTATCTTGACGCCGCCCAGCCCGTACGCGACGAGCGAATTTTTGACCACCGCCGCGAATATTCTGACAAGACGGGTTTCCGACGGACGGAAGCCGTATAAAAATACGATATCCTTTATCATTTGCAGGTTGACGACGGCAATCATCATCGCGTCGATTTTTTTGTCCTGCGACAGCGCGGAATACATCGCCGACTTAACCGAATTCTGCAATATAATCTGCTTCGCGCTCTTTTTGACCGAACCGTTATACAGCGAGGTCAACGCCTCCTTTATCACCGCGTCGTCGTGGAATTTAAGCCCCGCTTCGAGCTTTTCGACCGAGTAGCTGTCGTACCAGCCGACGCCCGCGACCGTGCCGCAAAACTCCACTATCTTTTCGGCGATATTGCAACGCGCCTTTTTATTGTGGCGCTTGGCTTTCGCCGCCGTTTTGTAGTTGACGTTGGTTATAAAATATTCGGCGCGGAAAATTTTAACGAGCGGCACTATGTACACGAATACGAACAATATGACCGAAACGCCCGCCGCGGCGTATCCGGCGTAGACGTTCATATCCCATACGGTCTTGCTTATGGAGAAAAAGCACCACACGAAGAATATGCCGATGAGCGCCGCCAGAAGATATAATATCGTCTTAGCCCACTTTACGTTCTGTCGCTTTACATACTTTTCCTCGTATTCGTAAATGGTCATCTTGGCGGTCCCGTTTTCCGCTGCCGTCTTGCCGTCGTCGGACGGCGCCGCGACCTGCAACGCCTTGTTCGGTTTTACCGCCGCGTCCGCCGCGGCGGTCTCTTGCTTCTTTTTATCTTTCATAATTTCGGTTCCTTAAACTTGTTTAAAGCCTTAGCGGCGGCTTCGGTTGACTTATAAATCGAGCGTGACTTTATACAGCTCGGACTTGCTTACGCCCCTGTCCTTCGCCGCCTTTTTCAGGGCCTCCTTCTTGTCCGCCCCCAGCTCCATATAATACAGAACGTGCTCCCTTTCCGAAAGCTTGTTAAGGGGATTGTCTCCGACGGACGCGCCGCTTACGACAATTACATATTCGCCGCGCTTTTCGCCGCGCAACCCGTCCTTTAAGTTGAAGTGCGCAACCTCCTCGTGCAGCTTGGTGATTTCGCGCACGGCGCACGCCTGTCTGTCGCCGAAAACGGCGTAAATCGAGGATATATGGCGGTCTACGTCCTGCGGAGCCATATGGAAGCAGAGCGTCAAATCGAGGTTTTTATACCTTTCGAGCAACGCCCTGCGCTCCCCCTCTTTATCGGGCAGAAAGCCGATGAAAGCAAACCTGTCGGCAGGCAGCGCGGAGAGCACCAACGCGGATAAAAAGGCGTTTGCCCCGGGGATAACGGTGTACTCTATCTCCGCCTCGGTCAGCGCCCTGCACACGAGGTTGCCGGGGTCGGATACGACGGGCATCCCCGCGTCGGAGACGACCGCCGCCGATTTACCGTTCCTCGCCGACGCGATTATCCTTTCCGCCGCCTCCCTTTCGTTGAACTTGTGGCAGGCGTAAAGCGGTTTTTTGATTTCGTATGCGTTGAGTAGTTTAAGCGTATGCCGCGTATCCTCGCAATAAATTTCGTCCACGGAGCGCAGCGTCTCCAATGCGCGGAGCGATATGTCCTTTAAATTTCCGATAGGCGTCGCCACGAAATAAATCATACCGTGCTTCCTCCGTTCTGCGGCGTGTTTATCAAAGTCGGCAAAATCTCCAACGAGGGCTTGCCCCCCTTTGCGCCCTCTGCCATTACGATGTAAGGCGCGGAGCTATCCGACCCTTTGACGAACTGCATTCTCTTGGGCTCGATTGAGTACTTTTTCATCGTATAGAACAATTCGGCGAGGCGGTCTGCCCTGTTGAGTATTGCCAGCCTGCCCCCGAATTTAAGCTTTTTTGCGGCGGCGGCGACCACCTCTTCCAGCGTGACGGTTATCTCCTTGCGGCAGATTGCGCGTTCGTAAGAAATATTTTCAAAGCCGCCCCTCTCGTAAGGTGGATTGCACAAAATCAGCGAAAACGCGCCGTCGTAAGAGGCGGAGATATCCTGTATCCTGCCCTCCTCGACGCGGACGTCGAAGCCGTCCGCCAACGCCGTCCGACGCGCCATATCCGCCAGCGAAGGCTGTAATTCGAACAGCGTCAACGATTTTATGCACGGGTTAAGGCACAGAAAGTGAAAGCCCACCGCGCCGCAGCCCGCGCAGAAATCGGCGACGTCGTCGCGGACCTTGGCGCGCGCAAAGCGCGAAAGCAAAATACTGTCCGAAGTAAAGCGGTACAGGCTTGCATTCTGTATTATTATCTTGCCGCCGAAAAGCTCTTCCGCGCTTTCGCCGTCCTTTAAAGATAGTACCATTCGTTCCGCGCCTTTTTTCGCCGTCTGTAAGCCCGAAAGCCCATGCTTTGTTTTAGAAAACAAAGAGGCGGAACGCACCTGCTCCGCCTCTTTCGGTTCCGCCTTGAATTATTCGGCGCCGATTGCGCCCGTAGGGCAACCGTCTTCGCAAGCGCCGCAGTCGATACAAACGTCGGGGTCTACGACGTATTTATCGGCGCCCTCGCTTATAGCTCCAACGGGGCAGGTAGCCGCGCACGCTCCGCAGCTTACGCATTCGTCGTTAATTACGTGTGCCATAACAAAACTCCTCCATAAAAATAAATTGATCAAAGACCTTCGGCAAACTCCATACCTAAGTCTTAAAGTATTTTATCACACAATTTTTTATTTGTAAAGGGGTTAGGACAATTTTCAGCCGTTATTTTTGTGATTTTCCGCGCCGTCGCCGTTATTATTTGCCGTTGCCCCGTCGTTATTTCCGTGCTTCTTTTTGCGGTTGCGGTTTCTGTTGCGGTTACGGTTGCCGCCGTTGGGGTTGGCGTTGGCGTCCGCCTGCGCGTTTATCGGGCTGTCGCCGCGGTTCTGCGCGTTTTGCCGTCCGTCCGCGTCGTTCGGCTTACTTGCATTATTGCCGCGGCGGTTGCGGTTGTTCTTCCCTTTCCTGTTTCCGCCGTTTCCGTTCTCCCGCTGCGCCGCGTCCGAAGCTTCCGACGGGACGTATTCGTCCCCCGCTTCGTCAAGACTCGCTTCAACCTTTTCTTCGTCCGTGCCGCCGACCTTGCCTATGCGCTCGTTGCCGCGCATAAAGGCTATTTTATCGAGCGGATAGTCGCGGTAGCTGACCGATTCCCCCTGCTCTATCTTGACTTTAACGGTCATTTTAAGCATATTTACGTTGACGACCGTGCCCTTTCCGTCGGGCGTTTCAGCCGCGCCGCCTAACTTAGGAACCCGCTTGCAGGCTTCCGCATAGTAGTCGTTTTCGTACGAAAGACAGCACATCAGCCTGCCGCACAGCCCCGAAATTTTACTCGGATTGAGCGACAGCCCCTGGTTCTTCGCCATTTTGACCGAAACCTTCATCGGCTCCTGCAAGCTCCTGACGCAGCAACATTCCCTGCCGCAGGAGGCAAGACCGCCCATAAGCTTTATTTCGTCGCGGATACCTATCTGTCTTAATTCTATCCTCATACGGAACGCCGCGGACAAGTCCTTGATAAGCTCGCGGAAGTCCACCCTTTTTTCTGCGGTGAAGTAAATCACCACCTTGCTGCCGTCGAACGAAAATTCACAGGCGACGGGCTTCATTTCAAGTCCGCGCGCGGCAATCTTTTCACGCGCGATTTTCAGCGCCTCGCCCCGTCTTTCTTCGTTGCGCTTGACCTGTTCGTTATCCTTTTGCGTGGCTATCCTGACCACGGGCATCAGCGGCGCGACTACCTGGCTTTCCCCGACTTCGTGCTCGGCTTCCGAAACGGTCGCATATTCCAACCCCTTGGAGGTCTCCACTATGACGTTCATTCCCTTTTCAAGCTGCTGCTTGCAGGGAGAGAAATAGTACGGCTTACTGCCGTCTTTAAATTTTACGCTTACTACTTTTACCATTTTTTTATCCTTATCGATTGACGGCGCTCTCCGCGTTTTTCTGCGCGATACTCACGAGCAGGCTGTATAAAAGCGAAGGGAAATTGGCGTTGAAACGCATATCCGCGAACGCCTTATTTATGCGTTCGACGGCGTATATTGCCGCCCCGACCGTTATATCGCCGCTGTAATCGGGCTCGGCGGCGTATCTCTTTACGATATCGAAATACCGCCTTTGCAGCTCCGAAAGCAGCTCGTTTTTGTATTTGCATTCGCCCCATCTGACGGCCGCGGAAATCGCCTTGGGCAACGTCGCGGCGTTTACTATTTCCTCCGCCGCTTCGCTTACCTCGCCGTACCAGCCGCCGCTTAAAAGGTTCTGCGCCGTCCCGAGGACGCCGCCGCAGCTCTTCGCCGCAAGACGGTTTTCGGGGTCGGAGCGCGACCTCTCCAACGCCGCGAACACCTCCTCCTCCGTAAAAGGCGGTATCTCCAACAGCTTTACCCGTGAACGCACCGTGGGGAGCACGGGCGCGAGCGACGTTACGCCCAGCAGAAAATACACGCCCCGAGGCGGCTCCTCCAAAATTTTTAAAAGCTTGTTCTGGAATATTGGCGAAGCGCCGTCGAAGCCGGAGATTATAAACAGCTTTTTATCGTGCGCGACGGGCTTTATCGCGCCGTCGGCCACAATCTGCGCCGCGGCTTCCGCAGTCAGCTTTTTATCCCGTTCGGGATAGATTTGCAAATCGGTCAGCGCCTCGCTTTCGATGAGAGAGGGCTTGTCCGTCGGGAAAAACCGCAACGCAAACAGCTTTAACGCCGCCCGTAAATTTACGGCGTCGGCAAAGTACAGCATATAGGAGTGGGAAAGCCTGCCGCTTTCCGCGTCCCCTTTAAGTATTCTGTATGCCGCCGTGCCCTGTAATAGCTGTTTCATAACGTTTAGCCGCCCCAAACGCGGTTTCCGCGCCAACGCGCCCCGTTCAGATTATTCCCTTATCCTTTAAAATTTTAAATATCCTTTCGGAGGTTTCGAATTTGGTGCCGCCGCATTCGACCGCGCATATGCGCGGATATTTTGCGGCGAGAGCCAGATATCCCTCGTAGACCTTGCGGTGGAAGTCAAGCCCGAGCTGCTCTATCCTGTCGCCCTTATCCGCCCCGTGCTTGCGCTCGAACGCGGACTCGGGGGAGATGTCCAGAAACAGCGTCAAATCGGGCGCGTATTTATTCAGCGCGGCGGAATTGACCGACGCGACGTACTCTTCGCCCAATCCGCGCGCATACCCCTGATATGCGAGCGAAGAATCGACGAACCTGTCGCAGAGGACAAGCTTGCCCTCCGCAAGCGCAGGCTCTACAATCTCTTTAAGGTGCTGTATCCTCGCCGCGGCGTATAAAAGCGCTTCGCATTCGTCACACATGGCAGAATTCGCGCCGTCTAAAATGATTTTTCTGATTTGCTCGGCGACGGCGCTTCCGCCCGGCTCACGCGTGACAATAAAGTCCACGCCCGCCTGTTTAAGCTTTTCGGAAAGCAGTCTGACCTGCGTGCTCTTTCCGCTGCCCTCGCACCCTTCGAAGGTGACAAATTTCCCTCTCACTTTTTGACCACCTTAATCATACCGTCGATTACGCCGTAGGTCGATTTTGCGGCGGAAATTTTAGCGACCGCTTCCCTCGTGACGATCTCGCCGGCTACCAGCACGGGCAGCGAAGGGGGCGACACGCCGACGTTATCCGCGCTCATCTTGCCTATCGCGCCGTCCAGAGGTATCCATTCGTATTTCTGCTTGTAAGCATAGAGGAAGCTGTACGTCCTTTCGCATTTGGGTATCGACGGAAGCCGCACGTAGGTATCCCTTAATTTTTTATTTGCGCATACGGTCAGAAGCACGTTTTTAACGTCCATAGCCGCAAAGGTTTCCAGACAGGGCGACAGATAGAAAAGCAGATATCTGCCGTCGTTCATTTCGGGATATATGCCCTTCTTTTGCAGTAACCCCTGCACAAGATAGGGGGATATGCCCAGCGCCTTGAAATCGACCGCAAGCTTAGTCCAATCCCGCGAGGGGTACAGTTTAAGACCGTTTAGCGCTACCCTCAGCTCTTCGGCAAGCTCCTTGGCTTTCGCAAGCTGTTTGGGATTGTTTATAAAATATTTTACGCCGTATTCCACGCTCGCCATAACGGGATAGCTCGGGGAGGTCGTACGGAAAACCGACAGTCCCTCCTCGGCGCGCGCGAACAGCGACGGGTTATTGACGCAGAGTACCGCGCCCTGCGTAAGCGTGGGCAGACACTTATGCGCCCCGTCCACCCATATATCGGCATAGGCGCTCGCGTGTCCTTCCCTGTTTTCGTTCAGGGCGAGGTGCGCGCCGTGCGCTTCGTCCACGAACAGCAGCCTGTTATACTTTTTGAGTATGGCGGAATAGGCGCCGAGAGGGGCTATATTGCCGTAGTAATCGGGGGAAGCGATAATCATCCCGGAAATATTTACGTCGTTTACGATAAGCGTTTCGATAAGGTCGGGAGAAGGCGGCATAAGCACGCCGTCCGTCTCTTCGCCCTGCACGATTACCGGTTCGATGTTCAGTATGCGGCAGGCGTTGAACACGCTCTTATGCGAATTTCTGGGCACGATTATCTTGTTGCCGTGCGCCTGTGCGCAGAACATCATAACCATCACGCCCGAGGACGAGCCGTCCGTCGTTATATAAGCGCGTTGTGCGCCGAGTATTTCGGCAATGTCCTCCTGCGCTTTTTTGACGACGCCGGAGGGACAATTTAAATCGTCCGAAAAGTCGAGCTCGGTGAAATCTATGGGCGCGACGGGAAAGTTCGACCTGAAATCGGAAGAGTTCTTATGCCCGGGGACGTGCATTCTCACCTTGTCCTTGCCCTTGAATTTATTAAGTTGGGTTAATATCTCGTATTTATACATAAAATTCTCCGTTTATTAACCGCCCTAAAATGTGTTATTTTTTAGGTTTCATCGTAGGGAACAGAATTACGTCCCTTATGGTCGCGCTGTCGGTCAGCAGCATTACCAGCCTGTCTACGCCCATTCCCAGACCGCCCGTAGGGGGCAGACCGTATTCGAGGGCGGTTATAAAGTCCTCGTCTACCCGCGCGTTGCAGCCGGGCTCCGCGGCTCTCTTCTCCTCCGCCTGTTTGGTAAAGCGTTGAAGCTGGTCTATGGGGTCGTTCAGCTCGGAGAAGGCGTTGCCGAACTCGTGCGAGCATATAAAGTATTCGAACCTTTCGGTAAACGCGGGGTCGGAGGGCTTGCGCTTTGCAAGGGGCGAATTTTCGACGGGGTAGTCGTATATAATCGTAGGCTGTACCAGCTTATCCTCTGCAAACGCGTCGAAAAGCGCGATTAAAACGTGACCTTTCGTGGCGGCTTCGCCTTCGGGGACTTCGACGCCCAGCTCCTTTGCCGCCGCGCGCGCCTCCGCATCGCTCCGCCATAAATCGTAGTCCGCGCCCGAATACTTCTTGACCGCCTGCTTCATCGTCAGCCTTTCCCAAGGCTTGCCCATATCTATTTCGACGCCCTGATAACTGATATCCGCGCCGCCGCATACGTTGACCGTAACCGTCCTGTACAAATCCTCGATTAAGTCCATCATGCCGAAGTAATCGGTGTACGCCTGATACATCTCTATGGTGGTAAATTCGGGGTTGTGGAAGGCGTCCATTCCCTCGTTGCGGAAAATTCTGCCCACCTCGTAAACCCTTTCGAGACCGCCGACTATAAGCCTTTTAAGGTACAGCTCGGTCTCTATGCGCAGGTACATATCCAAGTCCAGCGCGTTGTGGTGGGTTTTGAAAGGACGCGCCGCCGCGCCTATTTCCAGCGGCGTAAGCACGGGGGTATCCACTTCGAGATAGCCCATTCCGTCGAGATACGCCCTGATTTCCTTTAAGATTTTAGAGCGCGCTATAAAGGTCTTTTTTACGTCGGGGTTGACAATCAAATCGAGATCGCGCTGACGGTAGCGTATGTCCGTATTGGTCAGTCCGTGCTGTTTTTCGGGCAAAGGCAAAAGCGCCTTGGAAAGCATTTCGATATGGTTGCAGTGAACCGAAATTTCGCCCGTCTGCGTCTTGAAAACAAAGCCCCTTACGCCGATTATATCGCCCAAATCGTAGTCCTTTTTGAACGATTGGTAGTCCTCTTCGCCCACGTCCTCGCGGCGGACGTAAAGCTGTATCTGCCCGTCGCGGTCGGCTATATGGCAAAAGCTTGCCTTGCCCATAATGCGGCGGCTCATAAGCCTGCCCGCAAGGCAGACCTCCTTATTTTCCAACCCGCCGAAATTTTCCTTTACGGACGCGGAACCGGCGGTAACCGGATACTTGGTCTTTTCGTACGGGTTTTTGCCTTCGGATATCAGCTTAGCCAGCTTATCGCGGCGTATCTGCGCCTGCTCGGCAAGCTCCCTTTGTTCCTCTTCCGCGGTCAAAGGCGTGCAATTTTCGTTGTTCTGCATAGTGATTACTTGATTCCCTTGATTTTTAAAGTATAGCTCGTGCCGTCGGGGCAGGGAACGGCGACTTTGTCGCCTACCTTCTTCCTCATAAGCGCGGCGCCGACGGGCGATTCCGAAGAAATGCGCCCCGCCATAACGTCTACGTCCGTGACGGAGGTTATGGTATACGTCTCCTCGTCGCCGGTTTCCTCGTCCACGACAGTGACTACGGAGTCGAGGTGAACGTACGAATTATCGGCGATATCGCTCTGGATTACGGCGTTTTTAATCTGGTATTCCAATTCGGCAATCTTGCCTTCGTTGGAGCGCTGCTCTTCCCGCGCCGCGTCGTATTCCGCGTTTTCCGAAAGGTCGCCGTGCGAACGCGCTTCGGCTATTCTTTCGATGATTTCGGGTCTTTTGACCTTAACGAGGTTGTCGAGCTCCGCAACCAAATCGTCGTAGTTCTTTTTAGTCATTACATACTGCTGGTCTGCCATTTTTTAATACCTCTTTGCGCCGCTTTTTTGCGCGGCTGAAATTTTAATATAACCAAGATAGCGACTCCGATAAAGCGGAATCGCGTACCCTAAACTTTATTATATAAACCATTATATAGCCATTTTTTTAATTTGTCAAATTATTACCGCTATGCCTGTCGGTCCGGAAACGCTTTTTACCGCCGGATCGAGTAACGTCCGCGCGCGGCGCATATCCGTACCGGGCAGCCTTACTACCTCGTCCTCGTCGGCTCTTTCTCATCGCGTCTAACCTTTCAGACCCTTGACAAACGCCGAAATTCTGCCTATCGCTTCGGACAAATTTTCCTGCGAGGTGGCGTAGGAGCAACGGACGTGGTTTAAGCCGGCCTCGCCGAAGGCGTTGCCCGGTACGACGGCTACCTTCTGTTCGTTAAGCAGCCGCGTGGCGAATTCCTCGCCGTTCAGTCCCGTGCTCTCCACCGAGGGAAAGACGTAGAACGCGCCCTTGGGGCTGAAACACTTCAAGCCCAGAGAATTGAACGCGTTGACCATAAACCTGCCTCGCCTTTCGTATTCCGCGCGCATATGCCCGACCTCGGAAAAGCCGTCGGCAAATCCCTCCGCGAGGGCGGCGTTGGCGGCGTGCTGCGAAACGCGCGGCGCGCACATTATGCCGTACTGGTGAATTTTGAACATAGCCTCGTCTATCTCCGCCGGGGCGGAAACGAAGCCGACGCGCCACCCCGTCATTGCAAACGCCTTGGAAAAACCGTTTATAACCACGGTTCGCGTGCGCATATTGCCCAACGAAGCGATTGAAACGTGCTTATGCCCGTAAGTCAGCTCCGCGTAAATTTCGTCGGAAATGACCAACAAATCGTGCTTTTCTATCACGGGAACGAGCGCTTCGAGCTGTTCTTTGGACATTATCGCGCCCGTGGGGTTGTTCGGATAGGCGAGTATAAGCGCCTTGGTCTTGTCGGTTATAGCCGCTTCCAGCTGTCCGGGGGTAAGTACGAAGTCGTTGTCCGCCGTACATCTGACCGCTACGGGCGTGCCGTCCGCAAGCGTCACCGACGGCGCGTATGAAACGTAGCAGGGCTCGGGCACCAAAATTTCGTCGCCGTTTTCGCATATGGCGCGCAGGGTCAAATCTATCGCCTCGCTCGCGCCCACGGTGACGAGGACGTGGTCGGGGTCGCATTCGACCGAAAACCTCTCGCGCATATAGCGGCAGATATTTTCCCTTAATTCGGGCAGACCGCGGTTGCCCGTGTATTGCGTAAGCCCCTTTTTGATTGAGCGCACCGCGGCGTCGCGGATATAAAAGGGCGTGATGAAATCGGGCTCCCCCACGCCGAGGGATATAGCCCCGTCCATCACCTGTACTATATCGAAAAATTTTCTTATGCCGCTCGGTTTAAGTCCGGACGAGCGTTGGTTTACGAAGCTTCTCATAACGTCTGCCGCACAAGTCAGGGCTGGAAGGAGAGGCGGTTGCGCTCTTCGTCCTTCTTCATCAGCGCGCCCTCGACTTTATACTTCTTTAATATGAAATGGGTCGCGGTGGAAAGCACGTTTTCATAGGTCGAAATTCTCTCCGACACGAAACGCGAAATGCTCTTTAAAGACTTGCCCTCGACGATTACCGCCAAATCGTAAGCGCCGCTCATCAGATAGAGATTTTTGACCTCCTCGTGCTCGGCGATTTCACGCGCAATGTTGTCGAAGCCCGTGCCTCTCTGCGGAGTTACCTTTACCTCTATCAGCGCTTCCACAACGTCGTCGTCGCCGGCGGCGTCGCGGTTGATTATAGCGGTGTACTTGACTATCACGCCGCGCTCTTCGAGCGAACGGACGGCTTCCGCCGCCCGCTCTTCGGATACTCCCAGCATAGCCGCAAGCCTGTCGTTGGGGGTACGCGAATCGGCGCTTAAAATTTCGATTATATCCTTTTCGGTCTGTTCCATTTAAAAACCTCCGTCCGATCGTCTATCTGACCACTACGTTTTCCAGAATCAGCTTATCGAAGTCGACCGTTTCCGCAAAATCGCGGGGCAGAAAACGCACGGTGTTGAATTTTGCATAGTTGAAGATGTGCGTTTTGAGCAAAATCGGCGTGGCGATATCCAGCTCCTCGCAGATATCCGCGAGATATTCGAAAAAGCGCGAATAAGCAAATTTATCGTCCTTTTCGTAGGTGGTCTGACCGATTATCTTGCCGTCTTTGAAAACCTTTGCCCAAATTCTGAACATATCTGCATTGTACTAAATTTGAGCGCAAATGTAAACCGTATGACGGGGCTTGGCGGAAATTTAATCAAATTTTTGATATTTATAAGCCAAAAGACCCATACTTTCTGTATGCGCCTTACTTGTATTTTATGTACGCTCAATCTGATAATTCTCGCCCTGTCGGGCGGAGTCTACGCCTTTACGGGCTTTAACCTGTTGTTGTTTTTAAGCTTGGGCAGTACGACGGCTATGCGCTCCTTCCTCGGGATATGCGCGGTCTCCGCCCTGTTCGAAATCTACGCCCTGTTAGTGTTTAAGCCCTTTAAAGGGCTAAAATAACCCGGGGCTTGCGGCTTAATTATATACGGCGCCTTTGATTGTTGCTTTGCGGAGCGGAGCGCAACGCGGAAATGCGAAGCATATTTGCGGAGAGTAGGTTAATAAGAAACAATATCAACGCTCACCCCCGTCCGCGCGTCCTGATAAGTCATCCAATAACCGCCGCTTTTGC
>CAZUYN010000013.1:0-11622 GCA_964624495.1 uncultured Clostridia bacterium | reverse complement strand
ACGCTCACCCCCGTCCGCGCGTCCTGATAAGTCATCCAATAACCGCCGCTTTTGCAGGGTATGTAGCTCGAACAGCCCGAAAGGCTTTTGGGCGGCTTGGACGGGTCGGAGGACGGCACGCCGTAGCAGATATACGCGGGCTTTCCCTCCACCGTCAGAACGCCGAAAACGTAGTGCTTGTTCCGTCCGTAACCGATTCTGACGAAGCGGCTGCCTTCGACCGCCTCCTCCAAATCGCTTTCGGTGGGAAAGCTTGCAAATATGCGCTCTATATCGCCACGCATACGGGTATAGAAATCTCCCCCCGCAAGTCCGCCCGCGGACGGCTCTTCCACGCCGTCCGCCGAAAACGCCGCCTGCGGCATACCGCCGCCGTCTACGCCGTCCGTCTGGATTTGGACAGGGCGTACAGCCTTTTCATCTTCGCCGCGCGCGCCCTTAGCTTGTTCTTCCTCTTTATCTTCGCGTACAGACTGACAGTCTTTATCAGCTTGATTTTCATAATAATTTATCTCCGCAATGGCTTCGTCGTCATAAGCCGCGCCGCCCGTCTGCTTTTCGGGCTTGACTTTTTCGCGCCGCGCAATCTCCTCTTTGAGGGCGGGCAGCGCAGACGCGGCGTTTCCGCAGTACGCGCTTGCCACGGGCGCGGCTTCGCCGTGGCAGAAGCAGACTAAAAAGGCGAATCCGCCGCGCATATCGAACGCCGTTTCGCACTCGAAAGACACGTCCTCGAACACGGCAAAGTTTACGCCGTCGGATATGCCGAACACGTAGCGCCCCTCCGACAGCGGGGCGAGATTCAAAAGCGATACCTCGACCTTTAAAAAGCCCGCGTACGTTTCCGCCTTGACCAATCCCGATATTTGTCCGCCGTCTGCGGAAAAACCGCTTTTGACCTGCTTTATCACGGCAATTTTTTTTAAATATCCGGCCAAATTCAACCCCCTCTTTCTGCGCCCGTCGGCTTTTTATTTATGATAACCGAAACGGACGTGAAATTTTATAACGATTATGAATAATTAACGCTTATTTTGTCATAAATACTTTTAACGGCGTTGCCGCGCAATCAATTTCGCGCAAGTTAATCAATTTATTTGCAAATTTGCATTTTTATTGATATAATATAAACTGACGGAAAAAGGTGTTTCGTCCTAAACCGATACGGCGGAATTGCAATTTGCCGCCCGTTTTATAAAGATTATATTTTTAAGGAGTTATATATGATACCTACTAAAAATCAGAAAGTTCTCGATTTCGTAAACGAGAGCGCGGCTCTGTGCCGACCCGACAAAATCGTTTGGATAGACGGCGGTCAGGACCAGATTGACCAATTAAGAAAAGAAGCCGTGGCAGACGGCGAGCTTATCAAGCTCAACCAGTCGCTGCTCCCCGACTGCTATCTGCACCGCACCAAGGTCAACGACGTTGCGCGCGTCGAGGACAGAACCTTTATCTGCACTTCAAAACAAGAGGACGCGGGTCCCATCAACTATTGGATGGACCCCAAGATGGCTTACGAGCTCTGCAAAGAAATCGCCGTTAACTCCATGAAGGGCAGGACGATGTACGTTATCCCCTACTCTATGGGCGTAGTCGGCAGCAGCTTTGCCAAATACGGCGTCGAAGTAACCGATTCCATATACGTCGTTCTGAATATGTGCATTATGACGAGGGTCGGCAAGGAAGTTTTAGAAGCGCTCGGCAAGGACGGCGACTTCATCAAGGGCTTACACGCAAAGTGCAACGTAGACGCCGAAAAGAGATACATTATGCACTTCCCCGAAGACAATACGATTATTTCCGTGAACTCGGCTTACGGCGGAAACGTGCTCCTCGGCAAAAAATGCTTTGCGCTGCGTATCGCGTCCTATCTGGGCAAGTACGAAGGCTGGATGGCGGAGCATATGCTTATACTCGGCGTAACCTTCCCCGACGGCTCCAAAAAGTACGTTGCGGCGGCTTTCCCCTCTGCCTGCGGCAAGACCAACCTCGCAATGCTCATTCCCCCCAAGCACTATCTTGAAAAGGGCTATAAAATCGAAACCGTGGGCGACGACATCGCCTGGATAAGGGTCGGCGCGGACGGCAGACTGTGGGCAGTCAACCCCGAAAACGGCTTTTTCGGCGTAGCCCCCGGCACGAACGATAAATCCAACCCCAACGCTTTGGCTGCAACCAAGCGCGGCACGATTTTCACCAACGTCGCCCTCAACACCGACGATATGACCGTGTGGTGGGAAGGACTTTCCAAGGAATTGCCCGAGCATTGCATAGACTGGACGGGCAAGCCCTGGAACCCCGAAAAATTCGACAAAAAGGATAAATCGACGTGCGCGGCTCATCCCAATTCGCGCTTTACCGCCCCCGCGCAGAACTGCCCCTGCGTTTCGCCCGACTTCAACTCCAAAGAGGGCGTGCCCCTGTCCGCCATTATCTTCGGCGGCAGACGCGCTTCCACCACTCCTCTGGTATACCAGTCGAGGGATTGGAACCACGGCGTATTCATCGGCTCGGCTATGTCCTCCGAAACGACCGCGGCGGCTACGGGCGCGGTAGGCGTTCTCCGTCACGACCCTATGGCAATGAAGCCTTTCGCCGGCTATCATATGGGCGATTACTTCCAGCATTGGATAGATATGGGCAAGGCGGTTAAAAATCCCCCCAAGATCTTCAACGTCAACTGGTTCAGAACGGACGACGAGGGCAACTTTATGTGGCCCGGCTTCGGCGACAATATGAGGGTGCTCGAATGGATACTCAAACGCTGCGACGGCACGGTAGACGCCGAAGAAACGGCTATCGGATACGTCCCCAAGGCTGAGGATATCGACCTTACCGACCTCGATTACGAGATTAAGCCCGGCGAAAAATTCAATTCGGACAGCTTGAAGCAGATTCTCGCGGTAGACAAGGAGAAGTGGCTTAAAGAAGCCGAAGAAATCGAAGGCTACTACAAAGGCACTATCAAGACGCGTATCCCCGCCGAGCTGTGGGATTGTCTCGAAACCCTTAAAAAGAATTGTTCCGAATAATTAAATAAGACCAAACAAAAAGCGGCGGAGCGTCTAAACGCTCCGCCGCTTTCATAATCTTGTTAACCGACTTTCGCAACGCACGTCGCAAGCTTTTGCGCAATTTCATCGGAAAGCGCGGCACGGGCTTCCCTCCGCCTGTTCTCCATCAACTCTATAATCGCGGCGCGCACCTCGTCCGAATTGCTGATTCCGCGGAAACGTATCGAAAAGAAGCTGTTCGCTCCCGTAATGACCACCGTCTTATAATGGAACATTCTGCCTAAAAGCCCCGCCTTTATGCCGATTGCTTCGAACGCCTCCGCATAATAATCGGTAGACTTTACGGATAAAATTCCCTTTTTGCCGATAATGCGGCGGTCGGTAACGACCAGCACGAGCGAACGTATGTAAACGATTCCTATTACGATAAATAACGCGCACAACATTACCGCTAAAATACAGAGCGCGACATTCTTGATTAAGGCAACCGCAAGTATTGCCGCAATAACGCAAACGAATGCCAATAAGAAAAACGGAACTGCCGCCAACGGGTTGATTTTCCCCTGTATTATAACTTTTTCCCCTTGAAGGAGATGCGAATCGATATATCCCATATTCTCACCTTACTAATATTTTACTATATTATTAGTATAATAGGAATTTTATTCTATGTCAATAGTTTTTACTAAAAAAGTAGTAAATTAATAACACCGAGGAAAAATTTTTCTATGAACAGGATAAGAGAATTAAGGGAAGACAGAGATTTAAGACAGACCGACGTTGCGGCGGCGACGGGAATAGACCAAAAGACCTTGTCTAATTACGAAACGGGAAAGACCAACCCCGACAGCTACGCAATCATCCGTCTTGCGGAATTCTTCGGCGTGACGAGCGACTATCTTTTGGGAATTTCCGACAGGAATTTCACCGACAACGCGAGCGTCGTCAAGGAATTGGAGGATATAAAACGGCGTTTGGAAAGCGTGCGGAAGTATCTGGCTTCGAAATAGGCGCACGGTCTGCGTCAATACGGGTAAAATTAAAGCGGCTCTATCGGTAAGAGTCGCTTTTTACTTTAAGAACAATGCTCCCAAGCAGCTTATTTCTCCGTTTCGTCGGGCAATTCGATTTGGTCGAATACGGGGTCGTTCAAAAACTCCGACATGCTCATACCGAGCGCGCGGCAAATTCTGTACAAAGTCGTCATGCTTATTCCGGAAACGCTTTTGCTTCTGAAAATGTTGCTGATGCTCTGCGCTTTTACCCCGGGGAGCTTACCCAACGTCTTTTTCTTCATTCCGCGCTCTTTTAAGATAGCGCCTAAACGCTGCGCGACCGCTTCAGTGATTGTCATTTGCTTTCATCTCCTGTTTCTATTCGCTATTTTTATTATATTTGTTTTTTCGCCCGAATGCAAGTTTTTTAAGCTGTTTTTATGTGAAATTTATTGATTTTTTAACTTTATCAAACGGTAAGGCATTATACCCTTTGCGCCGTGCGCGATAAGCTTGTCGAAAGCGACAAAAAGAGGAATTCCCGGGGCGTACACCCATACCCCTTCGTTAAGACACATAACGCCGAACTCTACCCAATACGCAACGTCGCTGCCCGCCAACAGCCATACCGCCGGCACGAGGAAAGCGTTTATTATTACGGGGAAAAATCCGCCGAGCGCTACTTTTAACGGCTTGTTTTTAACAAGCCTGCCGGTTACAAAGGTCAGCGCCGCCGCAATAAGCGTTGCAAGACTGCCCAGAACGATATCGTAAACGCCGTAGGCGGATATGATATTGGCAAGCACGCAGCCTATATACAGCCCCGGCAACGCCTCTATATAAAACAGCGGAAGTACGGTCAGCGCCTCCGACGGACGAATCTGGAACGGTCCGAACGCGAACTGTCCGAAAGGAAGCGTGAGAGCGACGTACAGTGCGGCGATTATTCCGGCGCGGCAAATCATAAGCGTGGTAATTTTTTGTTTTGACATTTTCTTTTATACGCGTTACGGCGCAAAAAATGCGGAGACTGCCCGTCTCCGCATAAATTTAACGCGTTTCTCCTCGGTTTTTTTATGCGGTAGTGTTGAGCCGAAAACCTACCTTCTTAATTAATTTAATTTATTCTTATCCTTTCCCGTGCGGAAAAGAGCAATCGCGCACAGTCTGCGCACTTACCGACTTATTCGCCGTCCTTGTTTCCGCTGTTGCCCAAAAACGTGCCGAAACGAATTTCTTTTTTGGCGGTCTTGATTCCGCCGTCGTTTCCGCCCCTGTTGTCGCGGCGGTCGTATTTGCCGTTTCTGCCGCGGTTAAACCTTCCGTCGCGGCGGTTGTCGCGCCTCTCGTAAGGGCGCTCGTTATTGGGAACGATTACTACGAACCTGTAAGGCTCCTTTCCGTCCGATATGGTCTTTACCTCCCGGCTTTCCGATAAGGCGGAATGGATAATTCTCCTTTCGTAGGGGTTCATAGGTTCAAGCGAAATTCTTCTGCGTTTTTCCACAGCCTTTTTGGCGAGCTTGTTGGCGAGCTCTATCAAGGTTTTTTCCCTGTTTTCGCGGTAATTTTCGCAATCGACGATGGTCTTTTTATAATCGTCCCTGCCGATGTTCGCAACCGCCCCGGCGAGCGTCTGTACGGCGTCCAGCGTTTCGCCGTGATGTCCTATAATCCTGTTGCTCTCTGCGGAGGTCAGATTTATTTCTACCTTTTCGCCGTCGGAAACGAGTTCGCATACGGCGTTTAAGCCGATTATTTCAAAAAGCCCTTCGATAAAGCCGACCGCCCTTTCGCCGTCGGACTGCTTTTTAACGATCTTGACCTGCGCCTTTACGCCGCCTATAAGCTTTTTCTTTCCTTCTTCGATGACGGTTATTTCCGCCTCCCCGCGCGATAAGCCCAGAGCTTCCAGCCCCGCGTTTACCGCCTCTTCTACCGTCTTGCCGGTAAATACGTTATTTTCCATTTTAACTCCCGAAAATTTACTTTACTCTTCTTGAACTGCTTGCTTTATTGGCTCTCTGCGCCGTTTTCTTCTTTCGCTTATTTGCCTTTTTAGAGAGAATTTCGTCCAGCTCTCCCCTTTCTTCCTTCTTTTTGAACCATACGTCCACGCATTTGTTGATTACAAGCATGGTAACCAGACTGTACACGGTGTTGGTTATCATATACAGGGAGAACGCCGCGCTGTAAAAGAATGAGAAGATACCGTAGATGATAGGCATCATAATCATCATCATTTTGTTGGTTCTCGCCCCCGAACCGTCTACCGTACTCAATTCGTTTACCGATTTGTTGGAGCGCATAGACAGCCACTGCTGTAACAGCATGACGCCTATCGAAATTACGATCAGTATGAAATAGCCGTTATAGCGATCCTTTTGGTCGGTCAGTGCGGCGGTAACCTTTTCGTACGCCTCTTCGTCCGCGTCGGTTATGGTCGCCTTGGTTACGGTGGACTTAAACTTCGAAAAGTCGGGCAGCTCCTTGTTCAGCGTGGAATCGGGATACCAGATATTTTTAACCCAGAGGAAGCTGCTGTTATTGCCGTCCTCGTAATAATCCTTGACCGCTTGCGCAGCCGGTTCTTCCATATAATAATTAATAAGGGTGTTGCGGAGACTTTTTGCCGTTACGGTATAACCGCCGTTTGCGTCCTTTGCGTTTACGAGGTTTATATCGAACGCCCCGTCGTAATCGGTATGGGCTTGCTTATACGATGTTGCGAGGTAGGTAAATACTCCGTCCTGATCCTTTTCCTGCCAACCGCTGTTCTGCTGCGCCATGGCGGCGTTGTAGTAGTCGGCAAACTTTTCATAGTCCGCGGTATAGTCGTATACGGTTTTGCCCTCTTCAACGGGAACGCCGTTTTCGTCTAATTTAAGGATATTGCCGTCCTCGTCGACCGCGTATAAGAAGCCGTCGTCCGGGGCGGAGCTGTCGGGGTCTTCCACAACGTAGGTCTGCACGACCCCGTTATAGACGTTCACCATGTCGTTATACGTCTTTAAATTGGCGTACTGCGAATAGGTTGAAAACGCGTTGAATACTATGATGAATATTACGAGCGAAACTATCATAGGAAGGCATGCGCCGAACATAGAATAGCCGCTGTTTTTCTGCAACTCCATGACCTTTTGGTTGTACATAGTCTTGTCGTTGGCGTATTGCTTTTGCAGCTTTTCCATCTGCGGCCTCATTCTGTCCATAATGAGCGCCTGCTTTTTTCCGTTTATCCTCGAATATATATCCAACGGAAGGACGATAGTCTTTAAAATAAGCGTGAATACGATTATACCGACGCCTACTATGCCTATGCCCTCTATCAATATCCGTATCAGTTGACCAATCCAGTTGAGACCGACGTCGGCGATTGCCGCCACGCCGTACCCCAACGTACCGTTTTCTGCTGCCAATAAATTATACATTCTGCCTGAATTTGCGGATTACAAAACCCACTTTACCTTAAAATAATTTTCGGGAGCCGGGTCGTACCCACCCCCGGAAAAGGGATTGCAACGCAGTATCCGCCACGCACCCAGAATTACGCCTATGATAAAACCGTGGTTATTTATACACCTTAACGTGTATTCCGAACACGACGGTTCGTACAAACAAGTATGCTTGGACAAATATTTTTGGTATAGCACGATTGCGCGCATACCCAAAATTTTAAGCCACATCCACGGCTTTAACAAGTCCCCCGTCATCAGCCGCCCATCCTTTTGAAACAGGACAGCAGACTCTTTTCAAACTCTTTATAGGAATACTGTTCCAGAACCTTTGGCATTATCACCAGACAATAGCTCTCCGAAAGTTTGTCCGCATTCTCTCTGAATACCGCCCTTATAAGGCGCTTTATGCGGTTGCGCTTAACCGCCTTGCCGTGTTTTTTAGAAACGGCTATACCCATAACCGTCTGCTTTGACGGGGTATAAATTACCGTAAGGCAGGGGGAATAAACCCTTTTTCCTTTTTTGAACAGCTTTGAAAAGTCACCGCTTTTTTTAAGCTTTATATACTTCATCCCTTTAAGGATTATGCGGAAATGCGCTTTCTACCCTTATTTCTGCGTCTTTTCAGTACCTTTCTGCCTGCGGTGGTCGCCATTCTCTTCCTGAATCCGTGAACCTTGCTTCTCGTTCTCTTCTTGGGCTGATAAGTTCTTTTCATTTCTTTTACTCCGTTTTACGTTTTTTTCTTTACTTGAATTTTTATTTTATTTTTTATTTTTAAACCGCCGAAATTTCAAACTTTTTCAAGTGCGCAAAATTAAAGCCTATTAATTGTACATTTTTTTAATAGTTCAAGTCAAGCATTATTGCCCGTTCTTACAGGCAAAATTAAATAAAGAACGTCTTTATTTTGCATATTCTGACAAATAAACGGCTGTACCTGGTTATTGAACGATAAAACTATCTCCTCTTCGGGAAGGGCGTTTATAGCTTCGGTTATAAATTTGGAGTTCATGGCTATCTTTAAGTCCTTGCCCCCGCAAGCCGCCTTTACGGGCTCCTTCACGTTGCCTATTTCGGAATTGGAGGATATCTCTATCTTATCCTGCGTTATATCCATAATTATAAGGCTGTTTTTATCGCCGCGGACGAGTATAGCCGCGCGCTCTATCGAAGCTTTGAGCAGTTCCCTGTTTACGGTGACTGCGGTTATAAAGCTCTTCGGGATAATGTTTTCCTTTTTTATAAAGTCGCCGTTATACAGGCAAGAGGTTAAAATCGTGTCCTCCACGCATACGAGAAGCATTCCCCTCTTCACTTTAAGCTCGGTTTCGCCGTCCTCGGAGGGGAGCATCTTTAAAATTTCGTTGAGCGTTCTTGCCGGGCAGACTATTTCCATATCCTTGGAAGAGGAGATAACCTCTCCCTTCGCCGTGGCGAGACGGAAGCCGTCGAGGGCGGTAACGCATATTTCATTGCCTTCGACGACAATTTGGCAGCCCTTTAAAATGGGGCGCGAATCGTCGGAAGCGCAACAGAAAGCCGTCGAATTTATAAGCTTTTTAAGCTCGGCAGTTTTAAGCACTATGGAATCCTCGTCCACAGAGGTATCCACCGCGGGAAAATCTTCGGCGGAAAGCACCTGCATAGAGGTGTTGCTGTCGGCGTATTTGATATCCATTTTACCGTTTTCGGCGGTAATGACAAGCTGGACGGTTTCGAGCTTTTTAATAAAATCGGAAAAATATCTTCCGGGTACGCAGATATCGCCCTCTTCGTCTATTTCGGCTTTGATTTTCTTCTGTATGGTTATTTCGCCGTCGGTGGCGGTCAAAGTCAAAGTATCGTTCTTCGCCGATATTTTCACGCACTCCATTACGGGAACGGTAGTCCTCACCGCGCAGGCTTTGACGACTTTCAGTACGGCTTCGGACAAATCCAAACCTTCGCAAACAAATTTCATTGGCTGACTCCTTATTATTTTTAAGAATAATTATATTGATTTACGCCCCGCCGCTAACAAAACCGCCTGTTATTTTTAATAATTAATATTTTATTTATTAAATAATAGGTTAGTAGTATTAATAGCGGATGTCGAATTGTTGAATTATTTTGAAACGCCTATTTAATGATAACAAAAAATACCTTTAAATGCAACAAAATTGAAATAAAAATACTCTAAAATATGCCCGCTTTATAAATTTTCACAATGTTTAAAAGTATGTGGGCAAAGTGTTGATAAAATTGCGGGAAAGTAGATAACTTTTTAAGGCTGCCGCGCTTAAAATAAAAATTTTTGTCGGAAAAATTAAGTTTTCGGCGTTATCGACAGCAAATTGTGTAAATGTGGAAACGTTTTTACACAAATTTTAAGATTTGTTTTTAGTTGAAATATTTGTTTTTTAGTGGTATTATCTGTATATGGATATTGAAAAGTACGCGCAGCTTGCCGAAGGGCTTTACGGAAAAGATTTTGAAAAGCTGTGTTCATTGCTTGTCGAAAACAATAAAAAATTAAATCTTACGGCGATAAGCGACAGGGAAGATATATTCAATAAACATTTTGTAGATTCGGTCGCGGGCGAAGGCTTTATAAAAAACGGGGCTCACGTGGCGGAGGTCGGCTCGGGCGGAGGGTTTCCCTCCTTTCCTATAAAGATTGTAAGAAGAGATTTAAAATTTCTGCTTATAGAGAGCACGGGAAAGAAGTGCAATTATTTAAAGGAAGCCGCGGAAAGCTTAGCTTTTAAAGACGTGGAAATCTACTGCGGACGGGCGGAAGACGCCGCAAGGGACGATAAATTCCGCGAAAAATTCGACGTTGCGGAAGCGAGAGCCGTGGCAAGGCTGAATACGCTGTGCGAATACTGCCTGCCGCTGGTTAAAGACGGCGGAAGATTTATAGCCTATAAGGGAGATTGCGGCGGGGAGATAAAAGAGGCGCAACGGGCGATAAAAATTTTGGGCGGCGAGCTTGAAAATGTAGAAAAATACGTCCTGCCCAACGGCGACAAGAGGTCGCTCGTCATAATAAAAAAAGTCGCCCCTACCCCTTTAAAATATCCGCGCGGACAGGGGAAAGAGAGAAAATCGCCCATCATTTAAGAGGAAAATTATGAACGTAGCAACCACCTGCGCCTTTACGGGACATAGGGACGTCGGGGAAGATTTGAATATAGAAATACTCGAAGAGCTTATAAAAACGCTTATAGAAAGCGGAATAAAAACTTTTTTGGACGGTATGGCGAGGGGCTTCGACCTGATTGCCGCGGAAACCGTTTTAAAGATGAAAGAAAACTACCCCGACATAAAGCTTATCGCGTGCGTGCCCTGCCGCGGACAGGAAAGATATTTTAGAGAAGATGACAAAAAAAAGTATTATTCCGTGTTGGAGAGCTGCGACGAGGTAAAAATTTTAAGCGAAAAATATTATAAGGGCTGTATGCTTACCCGTAACCGCTTTATGGTGGATAATTGCAGTAAGGTAATCGCGTACGAGAGGAACGGCGACGGCGGCACCGATTATACCGTGGGCTACGCCTCTAAAAAGGAAAAGGAGATATATATTCTGTAAAAGAAAACAAAATTTAAGATAATTTTAAACCGCCTTGAAAAAGCGGTTTTTTAATGTATAAATTATTTAACTTCGGGCTATAAATTTGCCGTCGGAGGTAAAATTTATGGCTAAAAAAATTTGTATCGCGGTGTTGACGGTATTGCTGGTTATAGTAACGGTGATTTTAATCGTTCCGCTTAATAAAAATACGGACGCGGAGGGGTCGGACGACTGCGAATATTTAAGAATACACGTCCGCGCAAATTCAAATTCCGAAGCCGACCAGAAGGTAAAGTACGAGGTCAAGGAAGAAGTCGTGGCGTTTATAACTCCCTACGTAAAAGAATGCGTGACGAAGCGGGCGGCTATGGAAGCGATAGGCGCGATAACCGACGAGATTGCCGAGGTATGCGACGACGCCTTGAAGGCGCGCGGCTATTATTACGGGGCGAAAGCCGAAATCAGACGGGAAAAATTTCCCACGAGGGTTTACGGAAGCCTGACTTTGGAAGAAGGCGTTTACGACGCGCTGATAATAGAGCTCGGCACGGGCACGGGCGACAACTGGTGGTGCGTTATATACCCTCCCCTCTGCT
>CAZUYN010000012.1:17942-29110 GCA_964624495.1 uncultured Clostridia bacterium | reverse complement strand
TCGCCGAGCAAATCGGACAAATCGAGGTAAGCGGATTGGTCGGGCTCGGGGAGCTCGCCGTCGGCTCCGCACACGTTCATAGAAAAGCCGATAGCCGGAAGCGCAACGGAGAGATTGCCGCCGTTATCGCCGTCGCCGATGGCGTACGCCAGCTCGCACGAGCCGAAGCTTACGCCTGCGTTGACGCCGAGCATATTAAGCACGAGGTCGGTATCGACCCCGATTTTTATCTTTGCGGAGTCGGCGTACATATCGGTGAGCAAGGACGACAAATCAGCCGAGAGCGCACTGTTGAGAATGCTTACGAGTCCGCCCGTAGCCGAGCCGCTCTCCGCGCCGGCGTTATACAGCAACGCGGATATGCCGCTTACCAGCTCGTCTATGTCGCAAGTCACGTTCAAATCGAAGGACGCGCCGTTAAATTCGGTAAGGCTGAGATAAGCCCTGCCGTATTTGCCCGTGTTTGAATTATATTCATACAAAACGTTAAGCTTTGCGGAAATTTTATTGCCTTTATATGTATAGGAAACGGTTGCGTCCGCACCCACGGCTATGCCGCCGAGGTCGGCGTAGGCGTCCACGCGCACGTTCAGCCCCTTCAATGCGGAGATGTTTACTTTGTCGGAATCGCCGTTTAATTCCGCAGTGACCTTTATCAAATCGCTGTTTAGCAGCGAATAGACGTCCGCGACGTATGCGGCAAGGTCGGCAGGGGTCGAAGAAGGGTTATGCGAGATAAGCGCCGCGGTAGTGGTTTTAAGCCCTACCGACAAGTCGAGCGCTTCGCCGCCGAGCGAAATTCCGCCGATATCCGCGCCGCGGAAGGTTATGGTATTGCCGCTTATGCCGAACAGAAGGTCGGCTTTAATACCTATGCCCAGTCCGAGCAAATCGTCGGTATCGAGCGAAAGCAACGCCTGGTTTGTGCCTGACGTGAGCGCCATGCTGTTCATCAGCGCGGTCAGCGCGTCCGTCCCTTCCTCTTCGCCGTCAGCTTCCGCCGAATAATCCGCAGCCGAAGGCGCGGTCAGCGCGTCCGTGATTTTACCGATAATTTCGCCGAAATTTTCCGCTTCGAGCTTTACGGCGGCAAGATTGGCGCCGAGCGCAAAATCTTCCCCGTAATATGCGGAAATTTCACCGTCGGCGTATTCCAGATAAAAGGTCTGGCTGTCCAACTCCTTACCCAAGCTCAGTTTGAGATTTATCGAGCCCGCGATATCTTCGAGGTCGAGGGCGAGATAGACGTAGCCGACGTATTTATTTTCGCCGAGGGCGACAGATATTTCGAACTGCTGTCCGCCGTTCATTATATTTGCGAAGCCGTTGGAAAGCACGCTCGTAACGTCGAGTGCCAGCTCCTCTTCGCCGTCGCCACCCTGATCAAGCGTGGAATCGCCCACATAATTTTTATAATAATCTTCGTAATACGCGAAATGCGCGTCGTCAAAGCCGTCGCCGCCGTAAGAATACACGACCGAGAAATCGGAAACCGAGGTCACCACGATGCCCTTGTTGATTTTGGATACCTCGTGGACGTCGCAGGTGTTCATCTGCCAATTCTTATCGAAATTGACGGTCATCTGTATGGACTGGAATTCGGGGTAGTCGGAGAGTCCGCCCCTCGTCTTCATACCGAACTGATAATAGAAAGTGGAGCCCGACGGGTCGAGATTGAAGGTTAAAGTATACGTTCCGTCCGCCTCCGTCTTAATTTCCTCCGAGGAGATTATCGTATCGGCGTTGACCGCGTAATTGAAAGGCTCGTTGGGGAGAAAGCCGTAGGTATAAAGATACGCGCTTTCGGTAAATTGGGTAGGCGCGTCCGTGCTCCACTGCGCAGTGGTCGAGGTGGTGCTTTGGGAAGGGGTCGCCGAGGTGCGGAAATAGGTATCCGCAACGCTGTTGCCCTCTTCGTCGTAAGAAAAGACCGTGCAGGTCTGCGTACCGCCCTTAACCATAGACGAATACGTTATGTCGCTGTTTATGAGTATGCCGTCTTTATAGTCCTTCCAATTCCTCGTCGTCTGGGTTGCGATAGAAGCCGAGGTCACGCCGTCCGTGTAGGAATGGTACTGCGTCTGGCTGTCGAATTTGCCGACGATATACGCAAGGTTTTCGGCGCAGGAATACGCGGTAGGCAGACTTCCGTCCGTGGGAGGCGCAAGTCTGTCAGTCCACACGTTTTTATCGGTCGGCTCGCTTTTGTCCACCGATTTGGGCATACAGCCCGCCGCGCCGGCTCCCAGCGCGCTTACGCACGCCGCCGACAGCAAGGCCGCTATGAGTTTTTTAAAATTATATTTCCGTTTCATTAATTATCTCGCTCCGTTTCAATATTATCTTGCTTTGGAATTACGGCTGTAAAATACCGTAAAACTCTTACCCTTCGCCCCGGCTTTCCGCCGAAAGCGCAAAATATTACGATACGATTATACACGGTAATTTCACAGATGTCAAAGGATTTAAACGCTTTGTCATAAAATATTATTACTGATTATGATATTTAATTCCAAAAAACGATAAATAATACCAAAAATCCGATTTTTCCACATTATATAATTAAAAAAATCGTTTAAGGAGGTAAATTTGTCATATGTCGGACGCGGTTTATATGACAAGCGCAAAGGGCGGCGCGGGCGCCACCACCTGCGCCGTAAGGACGGGACTTGCGCTTGCCCTGCGCGGCGAACGCACGCTGATCGTGGACGGCGACGTCCGCTGCGGAAACGGACTGACCGTCGCGGGGGTCGCCGAGCTGTGCTCCTATACCTTAGAGGACGCGCAGAGGGGCGCTTGCAGGGTAAAGCAGGCGTTAATCAACCACCCCCTTTCGCCCAACTTATATATCCTGCCCACGCTCGGCTGTAACGACGGGCGCTTTATAGAGGAGTCGGTTAAAGCGTGCTCGGGGCAGTTCGACAGGCTTATCTGCGACGGCGCGGCAATGGGCGCGTGCAAACGCGCAATCGTCGTATCGGAGCCCTACGCCTCCTCGGTCAAAAGCGCAAAGCGAGCCGCCGCCTATCTTAAAGACGTCGGCTTTAAAACGGTCGGACTGATTGCGAACAAGGTCAACGGGGGGCTGGTTTTCGACGGCGCGATACCGACCCCGCAGGAGCTCGCCGAGCTGACGAGGTGCGGACTCGTCGGGGTCATACCCGAGGATTTGCTGATAGCTTCGGGCAAGATAAAAAAGAGCACGAAAAAAGCTTTTGCCTATACCGCCGAATTTCTGCTCGGAGGGGATAGAATTTACGACGTAATTAAGGGATATTCTGGGGTCAAAGGCGCAATTAAACGAAAAATGAGGGAGCTCGTATGACCAACGAAAACGTAGTTTTTACGGACGGGGAAAAAGAGCTTTTCATAGAGGATTTAAAGGCTGTCTGCGCAGAGTATTTCGAGGGCGGCGATAAATACGCGGTAGACGTTGCCACCACGGCTGACGGGCTTTCGGTCTGCATAATCTTTGACGCGGCGAGAGTGCGCAGCTTCAGAAAGGCAACCTGACCCGTGCGCAGCCGCACGGGTCAGGTTAAAAAAGCTCGTCAAATTGATGTGCGCGCAGATTTTCAGCCGTAGATTATGGCTACCGCGCTTGCCAGCTGTTCGTCGTTGTAGGTAACGTCCCAATCGGCGCCGACGGTTACGCACCCCGTTTCCGCGCCGAGCCCGGAGCCGTGTATGCACGTAACGCCGTCCGGCCAATAGATTTTCGCCGTGGTCAGCTTAATCGCATACCCGTAAAGCCGGTGGACGTAGGTCGATTGCATTATGCCCTTGCCGTAGGTGCGGCCGTTCTTTGCCGCCGAACCCGAGTATCCGAGATAGGCTTCCGAAAAATCGGAGATATAGACGTCGGAATAATCTATAACGCCGTTGCTTATGAGCGAGCCTATCAGCGCTTCCGACGCGCTCGCCGTTCCGTTGTCCGCAAGAACGCTCATCTTCATTCCGGCGGGGAAGCTCTGCGACTGCGAATAGGTTTTGTCCGAATAATACCCTATGCGCGACCCACCTTTAAATTCCGCATAGCAGGAAACCGTGTACGCGTCCTGCAATTGACCCGTATATATGTTGGAGATATCGCCCATTAAATCGACGTAGCCTCCCCCGTTTCCCCTTAAATCGAGAATGAGCGAGGTGCAGTTTTCGGCGTTGTATTTTTCGATGAGGGCCGCCATTTCGTCCGCCGCGTCGCCGTAGAACTGGTCGAGGCGCAGATAAGCCGCCCCGTCGGGCAGACAGGCAATTCCGCCGTCCGAACGGTTTACGGTCAGACTGCCGCCGTCGTAGCCGATTGTCCATTCCGAGTCGTTGGTAGCCATACGGCAGTAAGTCGCCGTGTACGCTTCCTTGGACACCTCGTAAGTATTTTTGTCGGTCGTCAGGGTAAATTTTACGCCCGACGGCACCGAGTTGAGAAAATTGGCGAACGACGCCGCGCTGTCGAAAACGACCGTCTCCTCGCCGTAAGTACCGCTCTCCACGAACTCGCCGCCCCTCAGCCCCGCGAGGTAAGCGGGCGAATTGCCTATTACCTTAACGAGCAGAATTCCGCTTCCGCCCTGCGGATGCGTGCCCTCCGGGACGTATTCGTAGGAGACGCCGAGACCGCTTAAATTACCCGCGGCGGTAGAGGTTACCGAAAGGTATTCCTCCTTTGTGTAGAAGGCGCTGTAAGCGTCTAAATAATCCGAAACGAACTGCTTGACTGAGCCGTTGTATTCGCAATCGTCGGGCAAATCCCAATAATAATATTTATCGATATAAGACCTTGCCCAATTATACGCCGAGCTTTCGGAATAACAGCCGCAGACGGCAAAGACGAGGGCGAGCGACAAGGTTGCTATAAGCGCTAAAATTTTTTTAAACTTCATACCGATATCCTGTTAAACGTAATTTACCGACGCTCCGTACGGGAAAAAGCGCGGGCGCGGCTAACGTAGCTTTTTTTTGATCTGAAAATCGCGGTAGAGTATTATAAACGTCACGGCGTCTCCGAATTCGGTCACGTCGAGATTGGTCAGCCGCTTAATCTTTTTTATCCTGTACAGCAGCGTGTTGCGGTGCATATACAGGGTCTGCGCGGCAAGACTGACGTTAAGGTCGTTTTCGAAAAGGCTCATACAGCTTTCCACGAGGTCGCCGTCGCAAAAGACCTCGGCAAACCCCTCCCCGGCGGCTTCGCCCGAAACAAGCGCCGGATTGCTCTTTAACGAATAATCGAGTATTTTCTGGAAAAGGCATCCGCCTGCCTTGCACGAACTTTGTCTTGCCATTGTTTAACTCCGCTAAAATCAGGATATACTAATTATATACTTATTTTTCAGCTTTTTCAACCGATTTTACGATAATTCCGCCGTACATTTATATGACCGAAAGGCGCGTCGGATATACCCCGTCGGGCAAAACGCGCGCAAAAAACCGCACGGCGGCGCACATACCGCCTTATTGCGGCGTTTTCCGACCAATTCCGCGCCGCCGCATTTGCGAAATTTTACGAAAGTTTCCGCCAAGACCTTAATTAACCTTGACATATCCGACAGTTAGTACTATAATATAGTATAGTTAATAAAATTAATTCGTATATTAACTGTGAACTCCGCTTTATAATGCGGATTCACCAAACCGATACGGAGATTTATGCAATGAAAGGAAAAGAAAAACAATTGCCCGGATTAACCGAAGCGGCAAACGGCGCGGACGCGCCCGTAAAAAAGGATAAAAAACCCGGTAAGCTTTTTATTATCCTCTCTTACGCGCTGGTGCTCGCAGGTCTTATAGCCGCGTTCTTCGTTCCGCTGTACGGGGGTGAAATGCTCGCCAAATATCTGCTCGCGGCGGTCGGAAATATAATCGAGATTCCCTCCTCGGCATACGGCACGTTCTTCATACGGGATACGGGGCTTATGCTCTATGAGTGGGTGCTTATTCTGGCGCTGGCGGTTTCGCTCGTGCTTGCCCTTATACTGCTCATACCCGTAATCGCAGGCAAGTCCGCAAAGCGCACAAACCTTAAATGTGCGTTCGCCGGGGAGTTCATTGCGTTTATATTCACGCTTGCCTTCGCCGTATGCGAGCTTTACGATTATACGGTCGCCGCAGGCGTAGAAGTTAAGGTCGAATGGGCTAACTTTGCGACGCTTATTCCCCTCGGGCTGGCTATACTCGTTATGGCGGCGCAGTCGATAAAATACAAGGGCTGGCTGGGCACGGTTAAATTTATCGCGTTCCTCCTCGCTCTTTTAACCTTGTTTACGTTGTTCGATATAGCGGCAATCATACCCGCGCTCGAATCGCCTCTCCTTTCTATTTCCGAAATGCTCGGCGCGTCAAAGAATAAGTTGACGTTTATGGGCGTTTATCCCAACGGTTTAAGCGGTCTGTATGAAATTATAATGCTCTACGAAAATACGGACTACCTGCTTGCGGAAGGCTTACAGACGACGGAGCTCGTATCGCGCATACTCTTCGCGGTAATTTCCATACTCGTCGTTTTAAGCGTTATTACCGACTTGTTGGCGCTTGTAGTAGGAAACAAGGTAAGGCAGAAAGCTAAAGGAGACAAAAAGTCCGGCGTTCCCCTTACCCACAAGGGTCGGTTCGTGTTCGCCCTCGTCAGATATATCCTTATCGTCCTGCTTATCGTTGCGGCAGTCCTCTTGGGAACGTTCCTCGACAACAGCTGGAAAGCCGGTCTTTATATGTACTTCACGGCGGTCGTCGTTATCCTTTCGCTTATTGTAGAAGTGATCAGATATTGCGTCGCCAAGTCCAAACTTAAAAAATACAACGCAGAACAGAAGCGTCTGTTCGATACGGAAAAGCTTATCATAGTAGACCCCGCTCTTCAAACCGCGGAAGAGAACGCCGCAGTGATTGCGGGGCAGCCAATTGAAGAAAACGCGCAGCTCAACTTCCTGGGCGAAAATACGGTCATGGTACAGGCGCCCGTCGAAGAGCCTGCCGAAGAACAGCTTTCCGAAGATAACGGGGAACAGCTGACAATTACCGAAGTTCAGCCCGTCGAAGAGCCCGCCGAAGAAGTTGTCTTCGAAGAGCAGACCGCCCCCGTCGCCCCCGTCGCGCCCGTAGAGGTCGCGGAAGAACAGCCCGCGCCCGTAGAGGTCGCGGAAGCCGCCGAAGAGTCCTTCCCCGTCTATATGGCTCCCGAGGAGCAAACCGTGGAAGAGGAACAGCCCGTACAGGCGGCTGCCGAGCAGGAAATACGCCATATCGACCCGTTCGTAGATAAGCTTACGGACTCCGAAAGAGCCGAATTCTTCGACGTGTTCGTCAACAGGAACAAGGGCAAAATCGGAACCGTTCCCGTATATGAGCTCAACGGAAACAACTCCGCGTTCTTCCCGTCGGTATTCGTACACATCAACAGAACGCGCGAAATGTGCTCGGATTCGCTCCTCAACAAGATTTACGGCGAAATCGGCAAAAACTGATAAAACACCAAATTCAATAAACGGCAACCCGACGGTTGCCGTTTTATTATTGTACTGCTCTTATTTAACCGCCGAAGCAACGCTCCCCCCCCTCCGCCGCCTGTTGCGCGGAAACGCGGATAAAATTATAAGGTTAAATTATGGAATGGCTCCGCGCCGCGCACATTTCACGCTTTTGGCGTTTATAAATTCCTTTTTATGACCACGGTAACGTTGCCGCCGGAAATAAACACGTTGCCGCCCGACACGGCGTTGACTATATACAGCCCCCTGCCGCTTTCGGCAAGCACGTCGGGCAACGGAGGCACGGCTATCCTGCCTACGGGCGAGGCAGCGCAAACGGTTATGGTAACGCCGCCTTCGGATATCTCGCCGCTGAACAAAGCCGAACCCTTACAGTGGCGCAGGACGTTGGTTATAAGCTCGCAGGAGACAAGGCGCGAATAAAACACCGCGTCGTCGTCCACTTCGGCGGTCTGCAAATATTCGACGAACCTTTTAAGTCCGCCGTTCATTTCGTCAATGCCGTCAACCTCAAACTCAATCATCTTTCAAAGCTTCCCGTAATTTTTCGACTATTTTACGCTCTGTACGGGAGATAAACATCTGGCTTACGCCGAGCTCCTTCCCCGCCTCCGCCTGCGACATACCCTTTATAAAGCGCATAGCGACCACCTGCCGCTCCACGGGAGAAAGCTTGGCAATTTCGCTTTTTAAGGATTCGCCGTCCTCGAATTTTTCAAAAGAAGAGTTGTCGCCCTCTATAACCTCGTATAAAGGCACGTCGGAATCCTCGCCGGAGACGGTCGCGTCCAGACTTATGGGCGTATGGCATTCCATCGCCTGTATAATTTCCTCCTCGCTGTCGCCTAAAATCGCCGAAAGCTGTCTTACCGTCGGCTTGACGCCGTTCTTCTGGTAATAATCGTTTATTGCCCCTTTGACCTTGTAGCTGAGCGTATAGAGCTTCCTGGGCACCCTGACCGAACGGGAATAATCGCGGAAATAATTGCGGATAATGCCCGTTATGGTGGGGGTTATGTACGTCGTGAACAGGTTGCCCATATCGGGGTCGAATTTTTCGACGCCCGATATCAAGGCTTCGGACGCGATTTGAAGCAAATCGTCGTACTCCACCCCCCTGCCCGAAAACTTCTTTGCAAGTATTTCGGCAACGTACATATAATTTTCGACGAGCTTATTCCTTATCTCCGTGTCGCCCGTCTTTTTGTAGGCGCGGAAGAGCTCCGCCGCTTCCTCGTTCGTCATATCTTTAAAGTCAGTCCGCTTATAATGCCGTTATCTTTTATAATTTCGCAGGAGGATACGAGCGCCGAAATCAACGCCAGAGAAAACCCGTTATCCCTGTCCACGGGCGCGCCGCCCTCTCCGCCGACGGACGCCCTAACGCCGCCGTCGCAGGCGAGCTCCACATATACGCTTTCGTATCCGCAATCCTTTAAAAGCAGGCAGCTTTCCGTAACGCACACCTTCATATCCTCGGTCGCGTCTACGTCCAGGTCGGCAGAGGCGCAGACCGCGCCGACGCTAAGGCGCAGGGCGGTCATAAATTCGCTGTCCGCAAGACAGAACTTTACAGTAAAAGTCTTCATTCTTCTATACCTATCAGCTTGTCGAGGGCGCATATTTCAAATAATTTTTTAATTCTGGGGCGCACCCTCACCAATTTCAGTCCGTTACCCTCCGCCTTAACCGCTTTGTACAGCTTGACGAACGTGCCGAGCGTGGTGCTGTCTATAAATTCCAGACCCGCGCAGTCGAACACTACGTCTTTTTTATCGTTCAGATACATTGCCGTAACTTCCGCATAAAAATCGTCGCTCGAAGCGCTGTCTATTTCGCCCGTGAGCGCGATTTCAAGCACGTCGTCGGCGGATACCAATTTTACCTGTTGCATTGCAATCTCCCACAAAATTTCATTCGGGTCGGTTTACCGTATTTATTTTATAAACCTTATAACGCTCCGCCAAACCGCGGACAGCTAAAAACCGCACGGCGTTAAACGACCCCGACGTTATTTTACCCCCTCCGCCGCACTTTGTCAACCGCCCGCGCCGCCCCGTATAGGTTGCATACACACGTTTTTTTCCGTATTTTAACAAAACGGTTACCTGATTTTCAAATTACGCGTTTATAAATAAAGTATAATTAAACGCGCGCATATCACGCGTTAAAAATTTATAATTATAAAATTTCATGAAAGATTATGCATTTTACCGTCGCATACGGGAAAAGTCATTGACAAGAGCGGCCGTCAAATGTTATAATGCTTCTATATACTCAAATAGTTTTCGGAAGTGATATTTTGGATTTTAACGAGATTAACCTGATAGTAAAATATTCCCACACGATGTCCCGTCTTGCCGCGCAGCTTAAAAAGACGGACGTTATCGAGCCCGAATTATACGCCAAGTACGACGTTAAAAGAGGACTGAGGGATAAGAACGGCAAGGGCGTGCTGTGCGGACTTACCGAAATAAGCGACGTTACCGGCTGGGCCGACGTGGACGGCGTAAGGACGCCCGTCCCCGGCGTTTTGCGCTACCGCGGATACGACGTGAAAGACTTAATCGCCAACTGCGAAAACGAAAACCGTTTCGGCTTCGAGGAGACGGTCTACCTGCTTTTATTCGGCAACCTGCCCACGCAGAAGGATTTAAACGACTTTTCCTCCATGCTTGCGGATTTCCGCGTGCTGCCGAGAAATTTCGTGCGCGACGTAATTATGAAATCGCCCTGTAAGGATATGATGAATATGCTTGCGCGGTGCGTGCTCAACCTGTACAGCTACGACCCCGACCCCGACAACGTAAGCGTTAGCAACGTTTTAAGGCAAAGCCTGCAACTTATTGCGCAGTTCCCTATGATTGCGGCGTATTCGCACCGCGTGTATAAATATTACAACACCAACGACGGCTCTATGTACATACATAAGCCCGTTACCGGATATTCCACCGCGCAGAATATTCTGCACGTTTTAAGAAAGGATAACAAGTTTACCGATTTGGAGGCAAAGGTTCTGGATATATGCCTTATCCTCCACGCCGACCACGGCGGCGGCAACGCTTCCACCTTTACCACCCACCTTTCAACCTCCACGGGGACGGACACCTATTCTTCGGTCGCCGCTTCGCTCGGCTCGCTGAAAGGTCCCCTGCACGGCGGCGCAAACATAAAGGTCTGCCAGATGATGGAAAACATAAAGGAAAACGTCAAGAACTTTTCCAAGGCGTCGGTTACGGACTACGTCGGCAAGATTATCAAAAAGGAAGCGTTCGACAGGACGGGTTTGGTCTACGGAATGGGGCACGCGGTCTACACCGTTTCCGACCCCAGAATGGAGGTTTTAAAGCTTTACGCCGGCAAGCTTGCCGCCGAAAAGGGCAGGGAGGAAGAATTCGGGCTGTATAACACGGTTGCGGAGGTCGCCGGGGAAATGCTTGCCCGACAGAAAAATCTGAACAAGCCCATATCCCCCAACGTGGACTTCTATTCGGGGTTCGTCTATTCTATGCTTAACCTGCCGCAAAGCCTTTACACCCCCCTGTTTGCGATAGCGAGGGTCGCGGGCTGGTCGGCGCACCGCATAGAGGAGCTGACCAACGGCGGAAAGATTATCCGCCCCGCATACCAATGCGTCCAGCCTGCACGCGACTACGTCTGTCTTAAAGACAGAAAATAAAG
>CAZUYN010000012.1:2344-17842 GCA_964624495.1 uncultured Clostridia bacterium | reverse complement strand
ACCAATGCGTCCAGCCTGCACGCGACTACGTCTGTCTTAAAGACAGAAAATAAAGGGACGCGCCCGCCGAAATTCGGCGGGCGCGTATATAATCGGCGGACGCCGCGCACTGCGGCGTCCGCCGTTAATTTTATTTCCGCGAAATTGCGGCGGCAATCTCCGATTTAAGCGCTTCCAAACCGTAGCCCGTCTTGGAGGAAACGGCGATTACGTCGTCCCTGCCGCATTTGAAGGCGGCTGCAATTACGCCTATCGCCTTGTCCGTCTGCGCCCGTGAGAGCTTGTCCGCCTTATTGGCGACGACCGTAAAGGGAATTATTTTTGCGTAGAGGAAATTAAGCATAAGCTTGTCGTCCGCGGTGGGCTCGTGGCGGATATCGCACAGCGCGATGACGTGCGATACGTTGCCGAAGGCAAAAAAGTCGTCTAAAAGCTTAGCCCACTTTGCCTTTTCCGTCTTGCTGACCCTCGCGTAGCCGTACCCGGGCAAATCGGCAAGGATAAACGAGCCGAAATCGAAATAGTTGATAAGCCGCGTCCTGCCGGGGTCGCCAGAAACCTTGGCAAGCTTTTTTTGCCCCGCAAGCGCGTTGATGAACGAGCTTTTCCCCACGTTCGATTTGCCGCCGACCGCGATTACGGGCTTGTCCTCCCCCGTCAGAAATTGCGATTTCGAAGCCGCGCTCGTAATAAATTTCGCATTTGTATATATGCCCATATGGTTTGCCTCTCCCGTAAATTCCGACTGCCGCGGCGGCTGTCCTTATAACGCAAATTTGACCGATTAACCCCGTACTATATGCCGACTATCGCATTTCGGAACACTTCGCCGACCGAATTGACGGGGATAAAGTGAACGTTTTCCCTAACAACCTCCGGCACGTCCTCCAAGTCCTTTACGTTGTCGCGCGGTATAATCACGTCGCGCACGCCTATCCTGTAAGCGGCGAGCGATTTTTCTTTAAGACCGCCGATAGGCAGCACGCTTCCGCGCAGAGTTATTTCGCCCGTCATAGCCACGTCCTTTCTGACGGGTTTTTTGGTAAAAGCCGACAGTATAGCCGTAGCCATGGTAATGCCCGCGCTCGGTCCGTCCTTGGGGGTCGCGCCCTCGGGGACGTGGACGTGGATATCGGTGTTTTCAAACTGCTCCTCGTCAAGTCCGAAGCTCTCCGCGTTGGAGCGTATATAGCTTAACGCCGCCCGCGCGCTCTCCTTCATAACGTCGCCGAGCTTACCGGTAAGCAAAACCTCGCCCTTGCCGTGCATTGCCGAAACCTCTATGGTCAGGGTCGTACCCCCCACCGCCGTCCAGGCAAGCCCCGTCGCGGCGCCCACCATATCCGTCTTGGGCAATTCATCGCCGCGTTCGAAGCGCGGCGTACCCAACAGCGAAGTCACGTCCTCCGCGTCTACCGTGCGGATAAAATCTTCGCCGCGCGCCTTTTTGACCGCAAGCTTGCGGCACACCGCGTCTATCTGCCGTTCAAGCTCCCTTACGCCGGCTTCACGCGTGTAGCCCTCGGCTACGGCGTCCACAGCCCTATCCGTAAACGCAACGTTGTTTTCGTCAAGCCCGTTTGCGGCAAGCTTTTTGGGAATGAGATAGCGTTTGGCTATTTCCCTCTTTTCCTCGGAGGTATACCCCGAAACTTCGATTATCTCCATTCTGTCGCGCAAGGGCGCGGGGATAGCCGAAAGGTCGTTTGCCGTGGTTATGAACAGTACCTTGGATAAATCGTAGGGTACTTCCAGATATCTGTCGCGGAACGTGGCGTTCTGCGCAGGGTCGAGAGCTTCCAAAAGCGCGCTCGAAGGGTCGCCGCGCAGTCTGTCCGAAGAGAGCTTGTCCACCTCGTCCAAAAGGAATACGGGATTGACCGAGCCGGCGTTCTTGATCGCGGTGATTATGCGCCCCGGCATAGCGCCGACGTAGGTCTTTCTGTGACCTCTTATTTCCGATTCGTCGGTGATGCCGCCCAGGCTCATTCTTACGAAATTGCGCCCCAATGCGCGCGCGACCGAGGTCGCGATGGAGGTCTTGCCCACGCCCGGAGGTCCGACAAAGCAGAGTATCGGCGCGTTCATTCCCCCCGTCAGTTTGAGCACGGCGAGGTATTCGGCTATCCTTTCCTTTATCTTTTCCAGCCCGTAGTGGTCGGCGTTGAGCACCGCAACCGCGTCGTCGAGCTTTTGGGTATCCTCGGTCTCTTTCGACCATTCGAGCTCCAATATCCAATCGAGATAGTTGCGTATTACGTTATAGTCGGGGGAGGAGGTCTGCATACGCGACATACGCGAAAACTCCTTCAACGCCTTTTTTTCGACCTCTTCGGGCAGTCCCTTATTAATTATGTCGGCTTTGAGCTCCTCCAACTCCTCGTCGTCGTCGCCGAGCTCGGTATGAATGGCTTTGAGCTGTTCCCTGAGATAGAAGTCCTTCTGCCCCTTTTCGATATTGCGCTTTACCGACGCGTTTATCTTTTTTTCAAGCCGCGCGATTTCAGCCTCGTCGTTAATGGCGCGGCACAGCAAATCATACTGGGCGCACAGATCCGCGCACTCCAATATCTGCTGTTTTTTTGCTACCGGCAGACGGAGCGCGTTGGCGGCGTTATATAAAAATTCGACCTTGTCCTCGCTGTCCCTTAAAATGTTGCCCGTGTCGTCGCCCGTCACCCTGTCGGGGGTAAGCGCCTCATTTATGGCGTACTTTGCAGAACGGAAATACGCCTCTTCCATATCCGAGCCTTCGGTCTTGTCTGGTATTTTATCGGCGTAAGCGTAAAAGGAGCCGTCGCGCATTTCCAGCCCGAAAATTTTTACGCGGTAAAGCCCGTTGCCCGAAACGCGCACCCTGTTGCCCGGCAGATTGGCGATTCGGGCGATATTGAACACGACGCCGACGCCGTACAAGTCGCTTTCGTCGCTGACCTCGGCAGCCTTTTCGTCGCGCTGGGCGACGAGTATAAGGGTCTTTCCCCTTTCCAGACAGCTTTTAATCGCAGTCAGCGTAATCATTCTGCCCGCGTCGAACGACATTACCGTCATAGGCATCGCCACCCTGCCGCGCAACGCCGCGAGGGGGAGATATATTCTTTCGTCTGACATCTTTGTTCACTCCTTATCCGTTCAACTTCTAAACAAAACAGGGGAAGACTTACCGCCTCCCCCATAATAGTAATATAAACCGTCTACGTCTAAACAAAACGCCCGTATGCAATTTATGCGGTTTTTTTGTATATTATCACGGGTTCGGCGTTATCGGTAATGCACTTGCCCGTAACCACGACCTCGGATACGTTTGCCTCCGACGGAATTTTATACATGACCGAGGTCATAACGTTTTCTATTATCGTCCTCAATCCCCTCGCGCCCGTTTTGAGCTTTATGGCCGTTCTGGCGATTTCCCGTACCGCTTCGGTTTCGACGGTAAGCTTAACGCCGTCAAGCGCAATAAGCTTTTGATACTGCTTGATTATGGCGTTCTTGGGCTCGGTGAGAATGGATACGAGCGCGTCCTCGTCCAAAGGATGCAACGCGACGGCTATGGGTACCCTCCCCACGAATTCGGGAATCAGCCCGAACTTGGTCAAATCCTGCGGCTTTACCTCCGCGAGGGCTTTATAGGTGTCGTCGTCGGTAGCTTTTACGTCGCCGCCGAAGCCGAGCGAGGTCGAATCCTTACGCGCCTGCACTATCTTATCCAGCCCGACGAACGCGCCGCCGCATATGAATAAGATGTTGGTCGTGTCTATTCTCAGGCACTCCTGCTGGGGGTGCTTGCGCCCTCCCTGCGGAGGCACGTTCGCAACCGTGCTCTCTATAATCTTCAACAGCGCCTGCTGTACGCCCTCGCCCGAAACGTCGCGCGTGATAGACACGTTTTCGCTCTTTCTCGCGATTTTGTCTATCTCGTCGATATAGATAATTCCGCGCTCCGCTTTGGCGATGTCGTAGTCGGCGTTCTGAATAAGCTTTAACAGGATATTTTCCACGTCCTCGCCGACGTAGCCCGCTTCGGTAAGCGTGGTCGCGTCGGAAGTGGCGAAGGGCACGTTCAAAATCTTTGCCAGCGTACGCGCAAGCAAAGTCTTTCCGCAACCCGTGGGTCCGAGCAATAAAATATTGCTCTTGTCTATCTCGACGTCGGCGAGGTCGCCCTCCTCCTTGCCGAGGCTGTTTATACGCTTGTAATGGTTGTAGACCGCGACGGACAGAACCTTTTTCGCCTCGTCCTGACCGACGATATATTTGTCAAGCTCTTCCTTTATTTCGGAAGGCTTTTTTAAAGGAACGGGCTGTGCGGCAACGCTTTCCGTCGTTTCCGCAAGCATATCCCTGCATATATCCACGCATTCGTCGCATATATAAGCGCCGTTCTGACCGGCGATAAGCCTTTTTACCAAATCTTCGGGCTTACCGCAAAAAGAACAAAATCTTTGACTTTCTTTCAATTTTAACTCCGATAACTTTTAATAGTATTGCCGCATACGGCGCGGCTTATACGGCAGGGACCTTTTCGGTCATACCGCTTTTGCAGCCGTTTTATCTCTTGTAGTACACGGCGTCGATAAGACCGTATGCCCTGGCTTCCTCCGCCGAAAGGTAATTGTCGCGGTCGGTATCGCGCTCTATCTCCTCTATGGGTCTGCCCGTATTCAAAGCGAGAATGTTGTTTAACTTACTCTTGGTTTTGAGTATGTGGTCCGCGGCGATTTTAATATCGCTCGCCTGACCCTGCGCTCCGCCCAAGGGCTGGTGAATCATAATTTCGCTGTTGGGCAGGGCGAACCTCTTGCCCCGGGCGCCGCTCGAAAGCAGGAACGCGCCCATCGAAGCCGCCATACCTATACATATAGTGGAAACGTCGCACTTGATATAATTCATCGTGTCGTAAATCGCAAGCCCTGCGGAAACCGAGCCGCCGGGGCTGTTGATGTAAAGGCTGATATCCTTGGAAAGGTCCTTCGCTTCGAGATAGATGAGCTGCGCCACCACGGTATTCGCCACCGCGTCGTCGATTTCGCCGCTTAAAAATATAATTCTGTCGTCCAGAAGTCTGGAATAGATATCGTAAGAGCGTTCGCCCCTCGAAGTCTGCTCTACTACGATTGGAACGAGAGCCCCGTTTCTTTCTTTAATCATTTATATACTCCTTGTTACGTTGCGGCTCGCGCCGCCCGTATTACGGCTTACGCCGCAAAATATTATATTAATGCGTATGGCGGCAAATTGCCGCCATAGTACTCAACTTAACCGTGTTTGCAATTACAACGTAAGGTTGTTGTTTGCGGAAAGGAATTCGAACAGCTTGGTTATAACCAAATCGTTTGCGATATATTCAAGCTGGCGCGAATCGATATTCTTTTTGTACTCTTCCGCGGGCTTTTCAACCGACGCCGCCTGCTCGGCTATCTTCGCGTCGATTTCTTCCTGCGTAGCGGTGATATTTTCGGTCTTTATAATCTTTTCGATGACGAGCCGTGATAAAACCCTCGAACGAGCCTGCCCGGCGAACTGCGCCCTGAACTGTTCCATAGTCTGTCCCATATAGGAAACGTACTCTTCGAGCTTTATTCCCTGGTACATAAGCCTGTAAGAGAAGTCCTGTACGATGGTATCTGTTTCGGACTCTATCATAGCCTGGGGAATTTCGCATTCGCAGGTATCGCAAACAGCCTTAACTATGCTGTTTTCGGTCTGGTCGCGGCTGTCTTTTTCAGCATTGGTTTCAAGACGTTCACGGGTCTTTTTAAGGTATTCCTCCACCGTTTCGCAACCGCCGTGCTTCTTGACGTATTCGTCGGTCAGCTCGGGCAGCTCTTTGCCCTTGATTGAATTGAGCTTGATGTGGAATTCGGCGTCCTTATCCCTGAGGTTGTCCGCCTGATAGTCCGCGGGGAAATGAACGGTGATGTCCTTTTCCTCGCCGATAGCCATACCCGCAACCTGCTCCTCGAAGCCGGGAATGAACGCGCCGCTGCCGAGTTCCAGATCATACCCCTCCGCTTCGCCGCCGGCAAAAGCCTCGCCGTCGGCATAGCCCTTGAAGTCTATGTTTACGGTATCGCCCGTTGCGCACGCCCTGTCGGTAACGTCCACGGTCTTGGCTTCTCGCGCAAGGATTTTGTCCGCTTCCTTTTTGACGTCCTCTTCGGTAACCGTATATTCGTATTTTTTGATATCGAGCCCCTTGTAAGCGCCGATTTTTACGTCGGGCTTAACGGGAACGGTAAAGGTCATAACCACTTTTTCGTCGGTAAGCTCGTCCACCGAGAGGTCGGGAGCGCCGACCGGGGTGAAGCTTTCCTTCTCCTTGTCGAGGACTGCGGTGTAATGCTCCGAATAGAGGACGTTGAACGCCTCGTCGAAGAATACGCCCTTGCCGTAATAATTTTCGATTACGGGCTTGGGGGCTTTACCCTTTCTGAACCCGGGCACGGCGTACTTGCCGCGCGTTTTGGTGTAAGCCAGGTTCAGAGCTTGCTTCCATTCCTCCCCCGTGAAGGTGAGGGTGAGTTTTACAGTACTTTTTTCAGATGCCGAAAACGTGTATTCCATTTTATTTCTCCTGATTGAATTGCCGAATTTTTTGGCGGCGCGACCCGAAAAGTCTTATTTACGGGTCAAGCCGTTTTAACACTCAATATATTTTAACATACTCGTTTTATTTTGAAAAGCAATTTATAAGCCCGTTATCAATTTACTTTTTAAAATTTTTACTATATAATGGTGTAAACAACGGTATAAAACCGCCGCCGCGGCGGACAAGGAGTTTTTTCGTGCCGCAGGACGCATTCACTTTGAAATATATAGCAAGGGAGCTAAACGCGCTGTTTACGGGGGGTAAGATTTCCAGAATCAACCAGCCCTCCAAGGACGTGCTCTCCCTTTTAATATACACGCGTAAGGGCACGGTTAAACTCACCTGCGACCTTTCGGCAAAATATTGCCGACTTTCCGCCGGGGAGCTCGGTGCGGAACCGAACCCCGACATCGCGCCCAACTTCTGTATGCTTTTGAGGAAGCATTTGCAGAACGCCGAGGTCACGGACGTAAAGCAGGTCGGCTGCGAAAGGGTGATTTACTTCGATTTCAAGTGCTTTTCGGAATTCGAAATAAGCGATATGCGACTGTACTTTGAAATTATGGGCAAATATTCCAACGCCATACTTACCAAAGGCGGCGTCATAGCCGGCTCGTTAAAGACGGCTTCGTTGGAGACGGGTGCGCGGCGCGTTACGTTGGGCGGAGCCCGGTATCTGCTGCCCGCAAGCCAGGGGAAAGCCGACCAGACCGACTTAAACGCCGTAACGGAGGCTTTCGCTTTAAGGGACGGTTATGCGGACGGCGGCGCGGCTAAATTCATAGCCGAAAAAATCGCCGGCGTGGCGTATACGACTGCGGAGGACGCGGTCGCGCTGTACGGCGAGGAGATCACCGCAAAGCAGCTGTACGATTATTTAAACGGCGACGGGTTTTACCCCTGCGTGATATACCGCGGCGGCGAGGCGTGCGACTTTAAAGCGCGGTGCGCGGACGGCGCGCAAAGGCGCGACAGTCTGCTTGCCGCCCAGCGCGAATTTTACGACTACGCCGTAGGAAAAAAGAAATTCGCGGACGCGAAAAAGCGGCTGTGCTCCGCCCTCGCCTCTTCGGTAAAAAAATCGGAAAAGCGCCTTGCGGACATTTACGACAAGCTTTCGGAATGCGAAAAGGCGGAAAGCGTAAAGCTGTGCGGAGAGCTGATTACCGCCAACATATATGCCGTCGAACGCGGTATGGACAAGTTCGAAGCGGTGAATTATTACGACGAAAACGGCGGCACGGTTACCATAAATCTCGACCCCCTTTTAACCCCCGCGCAGAACGCGCAGCGCTATTTTAAAAAATACGCCAAAATGAAGCGCGCGCAACAGAATCTGGCGGTGCGTAAGCGCGGCGAAGAGGATAAGCTCGCTTATTTAAAGACGATAGAAAACAACCTCGACCTTGCGGAAAACCTTACCGATTTGAAGGAGACCGAAGAAGAGCTGATATCGCTCTCCCTGCTCCCTCCGCCGCCCGCGCCCAGGGGCGGACGGCGCAAAACCGTACAGCCCGAAACAAAATTTAGGGAATATTCTTACGAAGGCGTTACGGTGCTGTGCGGACGGAATAACGTGCAGAACGACAGATTGACCAAGGGGCTTGCCGCCGACGATTTATGGCTGCACGCAAAGACTTACCACTCCGCGCACGTCGGCATAATAACCTCGGGCAGGCAACCGTCGGACGGCGTTATTAAATTTGCCGCAGAGGTATGCGCCTACTATTCAGGGGCGCGGCAGAACGGCAAAGTTCAGGTAGACTATACCGCGAAGAAAAACGTCAAAAAGCCTAAGGGCGCAAACGCGGGCTTTTTCGAATATACAAATTTCAAAACCATAATAGTCGCGCCCGACGCGCACGGCAAGGAGAGACTCGATGAGCGAAAATAAAGACGATAAGGATTTAAACGAAAAGGATTTGCAAAATGCCGACGGGAAGCCCGACGGCGAAGAGGATAAAAAGAGTGCGGCGATATATTTTTTTATCGCCCTCGGCTGTTTTGCGGTCGGTTGCGCGCTGTTTGCGCTGGCTATGGTGTTCACCTTTGCGGTTAAGAACGGAACGGCGTATTACTTTATAATAGCGACTATGATTGCCGAGCTCGCCGCGGTATCCTTCCTCAACGCGCAGAAGAAAAAGGGAGGCGACGGCAAGCTTCGGTTCGCGTTCGTGATTTTAAGCTATATCGTCATGGGCGCGGCGCTCGCGATATTTCTTATGGGCACGGTGGCGAGCGGCATCGCCGATTAACCGCTTTACCGCCGCTTTCCGCGGAGAAAAACGGCGCGGTCTTAAACGAAAACCGAATATAAATACTTAAAGTGCGGCATAATGTCAAGTAATGGAAGATATTTTGGTCGCGCTTTCGTCTTTTCTGAACAAGACGGGAACGGGCGGTTATAAAATCGTTTTCGGGGACGAAATGCTCGAAGCCTTTCCCGAAGATTACAGGACGAGGGAAACGCTTGAAGCCGCGTTGAAGAAGCTTTCGCAGGACGGTTGCGTAGACGTCAAATACGTCAGGGGCGACGCGTTCTGCCTTGCTTTTCTTAAAGACTACGTTCCGCCGCGCGAGGACGAACGAACGGAAGCCAAGGTTTGCGAGGCTTGCGGCAGCCCACGCCCCCATAACGCTAAAATACTGTGTCTGATAACCGCCGTATCGGCTTTTTTGGGCGCGGCGGCGGGCGCGGTCGTCGCCGCGGTGATCTGATATGCTCAACCGTTGCGAAAACGACGTAATGAACGCCGTATACAGCCTGTGCGACGGCACGGACGGCTGTCTTATATCCCCTTTCGACGTTATGAGCGTTTTGCCGACGCGTAAAAAATACACCGCGGAAAAGGTGGAAAACGCGTTGCGGGAGCTTAAAAACGAGGGCTACCTCGATTTGATTTCCTCCGAACGCAAGGGCGAAAGAATGTACGTCGTATCCTTAAAGGAGAGCGGACAGTCGTTCAAAAGCGGCGCAAAGCGGAAAAGGCAGGAGCTGTTAAACAAAATTTTTACGGCGTTCGTCGGCGCGGCGGCGACGTTTATCTTCGGCTTGATTTTAAAGGCGGTTTTCGGCGGATAAGCGCCGCCGATATAATAAACAACCCGTCGTTATACCGCTTAAAAACGGTATGACGACGGGTTCACGTTTTTCTTATAAATTAATTTTACCCGACGCGGTTTTCCGCGGATTACGGGCGGCAGGTTATTACTTTTCGCAGAAAGCCACCATGGCTTTGTGCATAGAATACAAATCCGCCTTGGAGACTATTTCGTAAGGGGCGTGCATGGAGAGCACGGGAACGCCCATATCACAGGTGTCTATGCCCAGGTTTGCGATAAACATAGCGACCGTACCGCCGCCTCCGATATCTATTTTGCCAAGCTCGCCCGTCTGCCATATTACGCCCGCGCCGTCCAGCGCGTCGCGGAGATATCCCACCATTTCCGCAGAGGCGTCGTTAGTGGAGCTCTTGCCCCTCGAACCGTGATACTTGGTGAGCGACGCTCCGCAGTTGATATAGGACGCGTTGGTCTTTTCGTAAACGTCGGCATACGCGGGGTCGTAAGCAGCCGTAACGTCGGCGGATACGCACTTAGAGCGGTAGCGCACGAGTACGGGGTCGGCGCCCAGCGCGCGCGCCAGACACTCTATCAAATCGAGGATAACGCGCGATTGCATACCCGTCACGCCCTCGCTGCCCGTTTCTTCCTTGTCGGCGAATACGGAAATCAAAGTATCGTCCGAATTGCATTCGAAGAGCGCGGTCATTTCGGGATAGGCGCACACCTTGTCGTCGTGACCGTAACCCGAGATGAGAGCCCTGTCAAGCCCTACGTCGCGCGGCTTGCCGGCGGGAACGAAGGTCAGCTCGCTCGTCTGGAAATCTATTTCGGTAATGCCGTACTTTTCGTGCAACAGCTTGAGAGCCGCCGCCTTCACGGCAGATTTTTCCTCCTCGTCCTTTTCGGGAATCGAGGCGAGCACGGCGTTTAAATTTTCGCCCGAAATCGCCTTGGCGAGCGGCAGGGCGTTCTGCTCCTGCGAGAGATGGGGCAACAGGTCGGAAATATAGAAAATAGGGTCGTCTTCTTCCTCGCCGACGCATACGTCCACGCGCTTGCCCCCGGGCAGGACGGCTACGCCGTGAAGCGCCAAAGGAATTGTCGTCCACTGATATTTTTTGATGCCGCCGTAATAATGCGTTTTGAGATAGGCGAGTCCGCCGGCTTCGAACACGGGGTTGGGCTTTAAGTCCAGACGGGGGCTGTCGACGTGCGCCGCCATAATTTTAAAGCCGAACTTTTCCGGGTTCTTCTTGCCCACCCTTATAAGGAAAATATTTTTGTCGCGGTTGATAAAATAGAGCTTGTCGCCCGGGGCAACCTTATCGCCGAACGTATAGCTTTTATAGCCCTTTTCTTCGGCAAGCTTTTTGGCGGTCGCGACCGCGCCGCGCTCGGTCTTAGAGGTGAAGAGGAATTTTTTATATTCCTCGGCATAGGCGAAAATGCGTTTTAATTCTTCTTCGTCCGCCTCCTTGTAATAATTCTTTCTTTTGTACTCGTAATCCATATTAATACTTAACCCTCCCATAAAAAATTTTTAATCGTATGTCTGCGGATAAACAGAGTAAAAATTTACCTCGTTTTAGTTTTTCCAGGGTGTATTATAGCCGAAACTATATCTTTTGTCAATAGGAGAATTTTAAAAATTTATTTATCAAATTTCCGATTTGCTATTTACTAATTTACAAATATGGTATATAATTAATACGTATGAGCAAAAGCAATCGCGGAAAGCATATTAACGCAAAAAAAATCGCCGTGCTCGGCGTATTGACGGCGCTGAGTCTGGTTGCGTTTTTAATAGAAAATCTTTTTCCGCCCCTCTTCATTCCGGGGGCGAAGCTCGGGCTTGCAAACGCCTTTTCGTTCATTGCGCTTATAATCTATTCGCCGCTCGAAGCCTTCGCCGTCGTCGCCGTGCGCACGCTGCTCGGCGCAATCTTTGCAGGCAATATTTCCGCCGTTATGTACAGCTTTACGGGCGGAGCGGTTTCCATGGGGATAAGCTCGCTGCTTATCTGTCTTGCCCATCCGCGCGTTTCGCTGCTGAGCGTAAGCATAGCCGCCGCGGTGGCGCATAACCTTACGCAGAACGCGGTGTTCGCGCTGGTTTCGCAGACCCCCCTCGCGTTCGCCTACGCGCCCTATCTTGCGTTGATAGGCGTCGCCTCGGGCGCGTTTATAGGGGCTGCCGTCACGCTTACGGTAAAGCGCGTGCCCGAAAGCGCCTTTTTAAACCTGCTCGGCGTAAAGGGACAGCCTAAAACCGGTTAATCGCGTTAAATCTACGGGTCGGCAACCCGTTTTATTAAATTAAGCTGATAGGAGGGATAAATTGAAAGCAATAAAAGGCAAACCCTTTTTTGCGGGAATACACGTCAAGGACAGAAAGGCTTTGGCGTGCGATAAGCAGACGGAAATAATGCCGCCCCCCGCGGAAGCGTACATTTCGCTTTCGCAGAGCCTCGGCAAGCCTGCCGTCGCCTGCGTGGAAAAGGGTCAGACAGTTAAGGAAGGGGAGCTTATAGCCAAGTCGGCGGGTCCCATATCTTCCGACGTTTTCGCAAGCATCTCCGGCGAAGTTACGGACGTAAAACAGATTGTCGGGGCGAACGGGGGCGCCGAAACCTATATAGTCATAAAGGGCGACGGCAGCGACGGAAAAGCTTGGCTCCCTCCGCTTGAAAACCCCGACGGCGAAGCCGTTAAGCAGCGCATACGCGATTGCGGCATAGTCGGTCTGGGCGGCGCGGGCTTCCCCACGGCGGTCAAGGTAGCGCCCAAGACCTCGGTTGATACGCTTATTTTAAACGGCGCCGAGTGCGAGCCATACCTCACCTGCGACCACAGGCTTATGCTCGAACATACGGACGAAATAGTCCGCGGCGCGCTTATGATAGCCAAGGCGCTTACCGTAAGCAAAATTTATATAGGTATAGAGGCAAACAAGCCCGACTGCATCGCGGCGTTTGAAAAATACGACGAAATACAGCCCGTAATACTTAAAAAGCAGTACCCGATGGGCAGCGAAAAGCACCTTATATACGTCTGCACGGGCAGAAAGGTCGGTCTGGGCAAGCTGCCCGCCGATTCGGGCGTCGTCGTACAAAACGTAGCCACCGCATTCGCCGTGTGCGAGGCGGTCGAAAAGGGCAAGCCGCTGTACGAAAGAATTTTAACCGTATCGGGCGGAGCGGTCAAAGAGCCCAAAAACCTTTGGGTCAAGGTCGGCACCCCTATAAAAACGATAATAGAATATTGCGGCGGAGAAAGCGAAGAACCGAAGAAGGTCGTCCAGGGCGGTCCTATGACGGGCGTGGCGCTTTCCACCTACGACGTGTACACGCACAAGACCACCTCCGGCGTGCTGTTGCTAAGCGGTAAGGAAGCCGACGCGCAGGAGCCCACCCCCTGCCTTAACTGCGGCAAGTGCGCGGACGTATGCCCTATGCACCTTATGCCTATGCAGACGGCGTTCTATTCGGCGGCGGGCGACTTCGAATCGGCGGCAAAATTCGGCAACACCCTCTCCTGCATAGAGTGCGGCGCGTGCGAATATATCTGCCCCGCCAAGCGCCCCTTAATTCAGGCTATCAGAAAAACCAAGGCTGAAATGAGGGCTATTCAGACCAAGGCTGCCGCGGCGCCCATAGTTAAGCCCACCGATATGAAGGGCAGAAGCGCGCCCACCGTTTCCGAAGAACAGAAGCCCACGGGCGAATACGTTGACAAGGGCGACCACAAGATTATAAGCGAAACGGCGGAAAAGACGCCCAAAGTTGCGGATAAAAATACGTCAAAGGAGGAAGAGAAATGAATAACCAAATCGTAATTTCCACCCCTCCCCACGTCAAATCGCCGAGGACTACCAAGGGAATAATGCTCGACGTGATAATCGCGCTTATCCCAGCGGCGGTTATGGGAATCGTCTACTTCCGCCTCGACGCGTTCATAGTTATAATTACTTCCGTGCTTACCTCGGTCGCGACGGAGTTCGTCTATTACTTCATCGCAAACAAGGGCTTCGGCGAAAAGTGCAGGAACGCGGGCAAGGTCTGCCGCCGTTGGTGGAAGCAGTTTGACTATACCTCGATAGTGACGGGGCTTATACTCGCCCTTATCCTGCCGCCCGCCACCAAGTGGTACGAGGCGATGCTCGGCGCGATATTCGCAATCGCGGTGGTCAAAATGCTTTTCGGCGGCACGGGCAAAAACCTCGTCAACCCCGCCGCGACGGGCAGAATATTTATGTTTATGAGCTTTACGCTTACGGTATATTCAATCTGCCAAGTCGAGCCGATAAGCCTTGACAGCGAGATATACACGGGCGCGACCCACCTTTCGGGCTTCCTTTTAAAGGGCGACGACGCTGGCAAGGTCGCCTGGATAGACCTGCTTCTCGGCACGGGACTTGCCGGGTGCATAGGCGAAACCTGCAAGCTCGCGCTGATACTCGGCTACTTCTACCTCGTCGTGCGCAAGGTCATCAAATGGTGGCAACCCCTTTTATACGTCGTGCTCTCCGCATTCCTTTCGGTCTGCCTTGCGGCTATCGGCGGAAGCTTCGAAATAGGGCTGTTTATAGACTACGCGCTTTCGGGCGGTCTTATGTTCGGCGCAATATTTATGGCTACCGACTACGTCACCTCCCCCAAGGGAGTATACGGACAGCTGGTCTACTACGTCGCGCTGGCGGTGCTGACTTCGGTTCTGAGATATCTTACCAAGATAGAGGTCGTTTCGTTCGTCATAGTGCTTATGAACCTCGTAGTTCCCCTTATAGATACTTACGTCGTACGCAAGCCCTTCGGCTATAAAAAAGTTAAAAAGTTAAAGGAGGGCAAGTAAGATGACCGTTAAAGAGTTTTTTAAAGGCAAAGCGTTCAAGTGCATTATTGTGCTTATGTGTATTTTGCTTGTCAGCGGCATACTCCTCTCCGTATGCTGGGGCTTTTTGGAGGTAACCGACGAGGAACGCTTTAACCGTAAGATAAACGCGCTTTACGACGGCGAAAGCGTAACCTCAGTCGAGCAGGACATTTCGGAGACGACCACCTCGGTAAGCGGCGCAACAATTCAGAGCGTATGGCTTATCGAAGAGAAGAACGACTACCTCGTGCAAGCGTCGTCGCGCGGTTACGGCGGCGACGTAACCTGCTGGGTTGCCGTAAGTATGAACGACGGACTTACCTCGGTTACGGGTATCCGCAAGGTCATAAAATACGCGGTTGCCGACAGCGCGGAGCTTATCGGCAACATAGGCGACGAAATCTATGAAAAGTTCGCCGACGAATACGAGGACGGCAAAATCTTCGGGTACGGCACAAAGGACGGCGACCAATATATAGAGACGGGCGCCACCTACACTATGTCGGCGATATGCAACTGCGTAAACGGCTCGGTTTCGTTTATCAAGGCTTTCGCGGCAGGCGGCAGCGTGGTTGACCCCCTTGACGGCTACATCTATACCGACCATATCGACGGCGATAAAACAACTTGGACGGTTGACGGCGCGACCGTTAATTACAATATAGTCACACAGGGTCTTTCCCCTGCCGGAGCGTTTACCATTACCCTTACCGTTGACAGCGATGAGATAATTAAAAACTATACTATCGTAACCTACGGTTCGACTTCACAGGATTATATAGACAAAATGTCGGCAGACGCCAAAAACCTTAACGGCAAGACTTTGCAAGACGTGTTAGATTGTCTGGCTGCAGAGGACGACGACGCCGCCGTCCTGCATACGGGAGCAACGAGATCGAATACTCTTTGTTATTCTGCCGCGGCGTTTGCGCTCGCCAACTACGACGTCTGCAAAACGGCGCCCAAAGGGG
>CAZUYN010000012.1:0-2244 GCA_964624495.1 uncultured Clostridia bacterium | reverse complement strand
GCCGCGGCGTTTGCGCTCGCCAACTACGACGTCTGCAAAACGGCGCCCAAAGGGGGTAACTGATTATGAATAAGTATAAAAAGATAACGCTTGACGGAATTATATTCAACAATCCGACGTTTATGCTTGTGCTGGGCACATGCCCCACCCTCGCTATGATTAAGAGCTCGGCAATGTCGGCTTTGGGCATGGGCGCGTGCGTTATAATCGTACTGACTTTAAGCAATATGATTATATCGGCTCTGCGCAAGGTCATTCCCAACGAGGTGCGCATACCCTGCTATATCGTAATCATAGCCACTTTGGTTACGTTGGTGCAGATGGTATTGGAAAAATTCCTGCCCGATTTATACGACAGCTTGGGCACGTTCCTCGCGCTGATAGTCGTAAACTGCATAGTCCTCGGCAGGGCGGAGGCGTTCGCCAACAAGCACACCGTGCCCGAAAGCGCGTTGGACGGACTTGCAAACGGCATAGGCTTTACTATCGCCCTGACCCTTATGGGTATCATATGCGAATTTTTGGGCAGCGCTTCGCTGTTCGGCGTAAAGATGCCCTGGAGCTTTAAGATTAAGTTCTTCTCCACTCCCGCCGGAGCGTTCGTGGTATACGGGCTGAGCATTGCGGTGTTCACCTACTGTATGGATACGTTTTTAAGGGCTAAGCGCGTTAAGGCGAACGCGGTTTCAAGGGAAAATCTGCTGGATACGGCAAACGCGGACAACGCCGCCGCCGGGGAGGTAAACGCATGAATTTAGTATTGATTATTCTTTCCGCCGTCTTGACGAGCAACTTCATCACGGTCAAAACTTACGGCATCTGCCCCTTCCTCGGCGTTTCCAAAAACACCAAATCGGCGGTCGGAATGGGCGTGGCGGTTACGGTAGTTATGGCTTTGGCTACGCTGGTAACCTACCCCATCTACAAATTTATAATGGCTCCGCTGAACATAACCTTCCTGTGGATAATCTTCTTTATCTTCATAATCGCCGCCCTCGTGCAGATGCTGGAAACGGTTATAAGAAAGATTTCGCCCTCCCTGTATAATACCATGGGCGTGTATCTCCCCCTTATCACCACGAACTGCGCGGTGCTCGGCGTGACGCAGCTTTTCAACGGCGTGGAAAATTTAAGCGAAATAGTCAACGGCGCAAGCGGCGCAATGAACCTCGGCTGGGCGGTGCTGTACGCATTATTCGCGGGGCTGGGCTTCACCCTCGTTATGGTAATTATGAGCGGCATGCGCGAAAAGCTTGCGTGCATAAAGTTCTCTAAGTCGCTTAAAGGCTTCCCCATATCGATGGTGACTGCGGCGTTTATATGTATGGCGTTTACCATTTTCGCCCAGATTAAGGTGGGCTAAGGAGGAATTTACAATGAATTTATTACTTGCTTCCGCCGCCGAAATCGGCAAAACCGTGGGCATAGTCGCAGCCATATTTGCAGGCTCCGCCCTAATTATAGGGGCTTTGATACTGATAGTTGGCAAGGTGTTTAAGGTAGACGTAGACGAAAAGGTGACGAAAATTTTGGAAAATCTTGCGGGCGCGAACTGCGGCGGTTGCGGTTGCAGCGGCTGCGCCGGCTTTGCCGACAAGCTTGCCAAGGGCGACGGAGACCTATCCGCCTGCCACGTCACCTCGCCCGAAAAGAAGGCTGAAATCGCCAAGCTGTTGGGCATAGAGCTTAAAGACGAGGAGCGTACCGTCGCGGTCGTAAAGTGCAACGGCGGACTTAACGCCGCCGACGCCTTTATCTATAAGGGCAACCCCTCCTGCGCTTCCTGCGCATCGCTTTTAGGCGGCAACAAGGCGTGCAAATTCGGCTGTCTCGGCTGCGGCGACTGCGAGCGCGTCTGCCCCGAAAACGCGGTTAAAATCACCGACAGACTTTCCAAGGTCAACCCCGACGCGTGCATCAGTTGCGGCGCCTGCATAGAAGCTTGCCCCAAACACATAATAGAAAGAATACCGGCTTCCGCGCCCGTATACGTCGCCTGCTCCTCCAAATGCAAGGGCAAGGACGTTATGAACGCCTGCAAAGCGGGCTGTATAGCCTGCGGTATGTGCGCAAGGAAATGTCCGCACGGGGCTATTACTATGGTCGATAACCTGCCCGTATTTGATTATTCCAAGTGTACGGGTTGCAAGACCTGCGTCGCCGTCTGCCCCCGTCACGTCATTCTCGACCGCGAAGCCATTCCCGGCAGGGAAGAAAAGCCGAGCGAAAAGAAAGCCGTCTGAC
>CAZUYN010000011.1:26010-29248 GCA_964624495.1 uncultured Clostridia bacterium | reverse complement strand
TGTGTAAATTATTCTGCGGAGCTTTCGGACTTTTCCGCGATTGCGGGCGTTTCGGGGTTGACGTGCACGTCGATTTGCTTGAAAGGTATCTGAATTCCGTTTGCGTCCAGCGCCTTTTTAATCTTGTCCAAAAGCGCGTAATAAACCGTCCAGTAATCGGGTCGGTTGCACCAAGTGCGCACCGTGAAATCGAGCGAGCTCTCGTTCATCGTTTTAAGCTCGGCAAAGGGCGCTGGGTCTTTGAATACCAGCTCGTTTTCGGAGCAAACCTGCGTTATAATCTGCTTTACCTCGTCCACGTCGGAACCGTACGCGACCTGTATAACGAGGTCAACCCTGCGGGTATCTTTGCCCGAGTTGTTGACTATGACGTTATTGGCAAGCGTGCCGTTGGGGACGGACACTACGCGGTTGTCGGTCGTAATAAGCGTCGTGTAGAACAGCTTTATGTCCTCTACGGTGCCCTCGAAGCCGTTGGATACGATGTAATCGCCTATTCTGAACGGGCGCATTACGATTATTATAACGCCGCCCGCGAAGTTGGAAAGGGTGCCCTGGACGGCAAGGGAAATGCCTACGCCGAGCGAGGCGATCAACGCGGAAATCGAAGCCGTTTCTATGCCCACAAAGCCTATCAAGCAGACCAGCACTATAATTTTAAGCGCTATTCTTGCGGTGGACGTGCCCACGCGCGAAAGCGTTTCGTCGGCGTGCTTTTTCTGCAAATGCTTGTACAGACCCTTGCATACCCTGTTTATTACGGCAAAGCAGATTGCCATAATCGCAATCGCTATAATTACCTTAATGACTATAAGCGATATGTGCCCGAGGGTGGTGGAGGTATCTAAAAAATCGTAATACCAGGGTTTTGATTCGGTTACCGTGTCGGTGGTGTCGCCGTCGGCGATAACAGACGCCGCTAAATTGAATATCATACGTTACTCCTTAAAGTTTTTATACAGTATATTATAGCCGCGCACCGCCCGTTTGGCAAGAAAAATAGGCGTTCGCCGGGTGAGCGTTTTGTGAAATATGCCGCGCGGCGCAATAAAAAAGACGGAAAAGCTTCCGTCTTGATATTTTATTTTAAGTAATCAGTGGCTCATTACCCAATCTATCACCTTTTCGCGCTCTATCGGGAGGATGTCCTCGCGGTTGTATTTCGACTTTGCGCCGCCGTTGGTATAGATGAAATATCTGCCGTCGGGGGTAATGTATAAAGTTTCCTCGAAGCCTACGGGGTCGCCGGGTGCGCCGTAAGTGAATTTTTTATCTATGGAAGCTTCCTGCGTGTCGTATACAGCGCCGTTGATAATCTTTCTCATGGTTAAAACCTCTTTTTATATAATATCACGATTTGCCGCCTTAGTCAATAAAAGGTTGGGCGGACGGTCGGGCTACGGGCAAAAATAACAGTTGTTAACATATTATGTAAATTTATCACTGTTTTTCGGTTCCTTTTGCGGCGTAATTTTCATAACGGGGCTTAAATTTAAACAAGTCAAGTAAAATTGCTTGACAGCTTTGTTTTATTGTTATATAATTCGTCTGTATTTTTCGGGAAACGCTATGGATAAATTGAGATTTATGCGCCTTTGGGATTTGTACGGCGGTCTGTTGACGCCCACCCAGCGCGAGATAACGAATATGTATTTCAATCTGGATTTAACCGTATCCGAAATCGCCGAACAGAAGGGCGTTTCCCGTCAAAGCGTGTCGGATTGCCTTGCCGTCTGCAAGAAAGAGCTTAAAGAGTATGACGATAGGTTGGGGCACGATAAACTTTTGGCGGAAGGCGACGCTTTTATGTCGTACGTATTGACCGACGTCGGGCGTTGGGCGGAAGAATTTTTGCGGCTGCACCCCGAATATGCCGCAGATATTGCCGAATTGAAGGGCGTTTTGGACAAGGATTACGGGGAAGAAATAAAAGAAGGACTTAAAAAGCAGGGTTACTGAATTGGCGCTATTTGCTTCGTTATCGGAAAGATTAAATCATATATTTTCCAAGCTCACGAAGAGGGGCAGACTTACCGAGCTCGAAATAAAGACCGCCATGCGCGAAGTGCGCGTGGCTTTGCTCGAAGCGGACGTTAATATCAAGGTGGCTAAGGAGTTCTGCGCGACCGTCTCCGAAAAGGCGGTGGGGCAGAAAATTCTGGAAAGTCTGAACCCCGCCCAGCAGGTCATAAAGATAGTCAACGAAGAGCTGGTTAACCTTATGGGCCCCGCCAACGCCAAGCTTACGGTGGCTTCCAATCCGCCCACGGTCATAATGATGTGCGGACTTCAAGGCGCCGGCAAGACCACGCTTTGCGGCAAGCTTGCGCTTTTATTGAAAAAGGGCGGCAAAAAGCCCCTTTTGGTCGCGTGCGACGTCTACCGTCCCGCGGCGATAGAACAGCTTAAAGTAGTAGGCAAAAACGTCGGCGTAGAGGTCTTTGACAAGGGTGCGCAAAGCCCCGTAAAGACGGCTCCGCAGGCGGTGGAGTACGCCCGTTCGATGGGGTACGATACGGTTATCATAGATACCGCGGGCAGGCTTGAAATCGACGAACAGCTTATGCAGGAGCTTGAAAATATCAAAGCCGCGGTACGGGTTGACGAAATTCTTCTGACGGTCGATTCGATGATGGGTCAGGTTGCCGTCAACGTGGCAAAGACGTTCAACGAACGGTTAGAGGTCACGGGCATAGTGCTGACCAAGCTCGACGGCGATACGCGCGGCGGCGCGTGCCTGTCTATCAAGGCGGTCACGGGCAAGCCCATAAAATTTATCGGCGTGGGCGAAAAGTCGGGCGACCTCGAATACTTCTACCCCGACAGAATGGCTTCGCGTATTTTGGGTATGGGCGACGTTCTGACGCTGATTGAAAAGGCGCAGGAAGCCGTCACCGCCGAAGAAGCCAAAAAAATGCAGAAGAAGATGTTGGAAAATTCCTTCACGTTAGAGGATTATCTGACCCAATTCGAAAGCATGAAGAAGATGGGCGGCGCGCAGGCGCTGATTTCTATGATGCCCGGGCTTTCGGGCAAGGTCAAGGACGGGGACATAGACGAGAGCAGGTTCGACAAAATCAAGGCGATTATACTTTCGATGACCCCGTCAGAGCGGCGCGAGCCGTCGATAATAAACGCATCGCGTAAAAAGCGTATCGCGGCGGGGTCGGGCACGAGCGTGCAGGAAGTCAACCGGCTTTTAAAGCAGTTCGAGCAGACCAAACAGCTGATGAAGCAG
>CAZUYN010000011.1:0-25910 GCA_964624495.1 uncultured Clostridia bacterium | reverse complement strand
GGAAGTCAACCGGCTTTTAAAGCAGTTCGAGCAGACCAAACAGCTGATGAAGCAGTTAAAGGGCGGCAAAAAGCGGTTGCCCTTCTAAATCTGTCGGTAGCTCAACGGACAGAGCGGAAAAAAACTTGGATTTTCGTCGCAAGCGAGAGGTTCCGGAGGCACCGAAAGGCAAATTAGCCGACGTCGGGGAAGTTCCGACAGACTGAAACGTGTAGGGAAGCGGGTTTTCCTCAATCGCTATGCTAAATTAATAATGAGTGCGGGTTCGAGCCCCGTCCGACAGACCAAATAAAAAATAAATAATTTTTATATAACAGGAGAATAAAGAAATGGCAGTTAAAATGAGACTTACCAGAATGGGCGACAAGAAAAGCCCCTTTTACAGAGTGGTTGTAATCGATTCGAGAAAGGCGCAGAGCGGCGAATATATCGACCAAATCGGATATGTTGACCCCTTAAAGACGCCTGCCGAAATCAACATCGACGTTGAAAAGGCAAAGTCCTGGCTTTCCAAGGGCGTACAGCCTACCGAGACGGTAAAGAGCTACCTCGTAAAGGTCGGCGCGTTGGAGCAGAGCGCGAAGCTCTCCGCACCCAAGACCAACGACAAGAAAAAGAAGAAATAATTGACCCGTTCAGGAGAAAAAAATGGATACTTTGCAATTAATCAAGTATATCGTCGAGAGGTTCGCCGAAAAGACCGACGAAATAGAATACCGCGTAGAGGACAAGGGAACGACCGTCGAAGTGAACGTACTGCTGGCTCCCTCCGATATGGGCAAGGTCATCGGTAAGCAGGGCAAGATAGCCAAGGCGCTCCGCACTTTGGTCAACGCCTACACTCCCCGTGACGGTAAAAAATATATAATCGAGATAAAGGAAAAGGAGGCGTAAGCGCCTTTTCCCCGAAAGTTACAATTTATACGGCGTTTCCGCCGTTGAACTTTAATTATAAAGGGGAGTCTGCGGCTCCCCTATTTAAAAATAATGGAAGAAATTTTAACGGTAGCAAAAATAGTCAAACCGCAGGGCATAAAGGGGGAGCTTAAAGTGCTCGCCCTGACAGACAGCCCGTCGGACTTATGCGAATTCGACAGGGTATATGTCGGGGGCAATCAATATAAAATGCTCAACGTACGCCCCTGCGGCGGCGACTGCGCGATAGTAGCGCTGGCAGGCGTCTGCGACAGGAACGCGGCGGAGCTTTTGCGCGGCGCGGTATTGGAAGTCAGGCGCGGCGACGCGCCGCCTCTCCCCGAAGGCAGGTACTATATCGCCGACGTGATAGGCTGCAACGCGGTTTTCGAAAACGGAGCGGCGGTAGGCGTCGTCAAATCGGTCACGCCCGCCCGTTGCGATATTTACGAGGTGGAAAAAGAGGACGGCGCGCGGCTTATATTCCCCGCGGCGGAGGGGGTTATCCTCGATATCGACGTTGCGGGCGGCACGGTCACGCTTAATAAAAAGCGCCTTTTTGAGGTCGCTTTGGAGGAGAAATGAAGATAACCGTACTGACGCTCTTCCCCGATATGTTCGCGCCTTTAAAGGAGAGCATAATCGGCAGGGCTTGCGGCGGCGGCAAACTTAGTATAGACGTCGTCAATATCCGCGACTATTCCGGGGACAAGCATTCTAAGTGCGACGACTACCCGTTCGGCGGCGGCGCCGGAATGGTGATGATGCCGCAGCCGATTGCAAGCTGCGTAGAAGCGGTGGACCCCTTGCATAAGGCGCGCAGGATATACACTTCGCCCAAGGGCGCGACGCTGTGCCAGCAGAAGGTGGCGGAGCTCTCCTCGTGCGGTGATATCCTGATACTGTGCGGTCATTACGAGGGCGTAGACCAGCGCGTGCTCGATATGTATTTCGACGAGGAAATTTCAATAGGCGATTACGTCCTTACGGGGGGCGAGCTACCGGCTATGGTCATCTGCGACTGCGTGGCGAGGTATGTGGACGGGGTTATCTCTTCGGCTTCCCTGATAGACGAAAGCTTTTCTGACGGGTTTTTAGAATATCCGCAGTATACCCGACCTTCCGTTTTTAAGGGCGTAGCCGTGCCCGAGGTGTTGCTTTCGGGCAATCACGCGATGATAGACAAGTGGCGCAGGGAGCGCAGCGAGGAGCTTACCGCTCGGCGCCGCCCCGATTTATTAAAGGACAGAAAGCCTTGAAGCAAGGCCGGATCGTTATATGAAAACACTGCAATGGTTCCCCGGTCATATGACCAAGGCGATGAGAATGATGGAGGATAACGTTAAGCTGTGCGACGGAATTATTTACGTCCTCGACGCGCGTTGTCCGGCTTCGTCGTTCAATCCGAAGCTCAAAAAGATGTTCGGCGCAAAGCCCGTGCTGTACGTCCTCAATAAGGGCGATTTGGCGGACGGCGGCGCGGATGCGTTCGTCAAAGCGATATCGGACGGCGGCGCGGCTTGCGTAAGGATAAACGCCGTAGATAACCGTTCGCGGCGTGATATATGCGGTGCAATCGAAAAATTAACGGCAAAAAAGCGCGAGGAGGGAGAGCTTAAAGGATACAGCAAGACGTTCCGCTTTATGGTGTGCGGCGTTCCTAATACGGGCAAGAGCACGGTTATAAACCTCATCGCGCGCGGCGCCCGTACGCAGACGGGCGACAAGGCCGGCGTTACGCGAGGCAAACAGTGGGTGCGCCTCGACGGGTGGGAGCTTCTGGACACCCCCGGCACTACGCCCCCCGCCTTCGAAAACCAAAGGCTTGCGCTGCGCCTTGCATATGTGGGCAGTCTTAACGACGATATTCTCGATTTGGACGATATCGCCCTCGCCCTGCTTGCGGAGCTGAAAGAGAAATATCCGCAGCATTTAAAGGAGAGGTACGGGATAGAGGAGGAGAGCGAGCCGCTTGAAATGCTCAACAGGGTATGCGTGCGGCGCGGATTTATTCTCCGCGGCAACGATTTCGACTACGAAAGGGCGGAAAAAGCCGTCATCGACGATTTCCGCAAGGGAAGGCTCGGCAGAGTCACGCTCGACGAGGTCGCCGATTGCAAGGGCTTTACGTTTTAAGGAGGCGGCGTTTACTTATGAAGAAAATTTACGATATCGACGCAAAGCTTAAATACGAAAAGGAGCTTTTTGCCGCAGGCTATAAATTGGTATGCGGCGCGGACGAGGTAGGGCGCGGTCCTCTTGCGGGCCCCGTCGTGTGCGCCGCGGTGATAATGCCTAATGATAACTTTATCGAGGGCGTTGACGACAGCAAAAAACTCACGAAAAAGAGGAGAAAGGAGCTCGCCGAAAAAATTCACGAAAGAGCGGTTGCCTGCCGCATATGCCGCGTCGAACCGCAGGTTATCGACCAAATAAACATATTGCAGGCTACGCGCCTGTGTATGAAAAACGCGGTCGAGGGGTTGGAGGTCGCGCCCGACTTTTGCATAACCGACGGAAATATGACCCTCGATTTGTCTATTCCCCAAAAAAGCATCGTCAGGGGCGACGCCCTCAGCTATACGATAGGCGCGGCGTCAATAATCGCAAAGGTGTACAGGGATAAAATTATGGAGGAATACGGGCGGCTCTACCCCGAGTACGGCTTTTGCAGTAACGTCGGCTACGGCTCCGCCGCGCATATAGAGGCGATAAAAAAATACGGGCTGACCCCTATCCACCGCAGGAGCTTTACGACCAAATGGCAATAAAGGGAGAAAAGCGCAGGCTCGGCTTCCGCGGCGAACGGAAGGCGGCGCGCTGCTTGAAGAAAAACGGTTATAAAATCATAGAGCGCAATTTTAAGTGCAAGGCGGGCGAAATAGATCTTATCGCCGCAAAGGGCGAGGTGTTGGCGTTTATCGAGGTCAAGACGCGCACGTCCGACAGCTTCGGCGCCCCCTGCGAGGCGGTGGACGCACAGCGCCGCCGCCGTTATATCAACGCCGCAAGGTTTTATTTTTACGTCAACAACCTGCGCGAGGAAGATTTTATAGCGCGTTTCGACATTGCGGAGGTCACGAAGGACGGCGTAAACCACATAGAAAACGCGTTCGAATGGAGCTGATTTTTTCCGTTTCGGACGTCCGTGCGGACTGCTATTATATATAATGTTATATATAATATAGGGCGTAAAAGGCCCGTTAGGGCGGTCGGCAAGGTTCGGGCGGGCTTAAAATTTCGCGACGGACAGCGTCCGCCGTCGCGGCGGAAATTTCCGCGGAAATTTCTTTTGTGAAAATTTCGACACACCCCCTAAAATGAGTTGCAAATTTTCAAAGCGTCTGTTAATATGTTTAGGAAATTAAAAAAAGACTTCGGGTATTCCTCTGCGTAAGGAGTTTAACGGCACGAATACTTGGCAGAAATCGGAGGATAAGTCAAATGAGCAAATTAATCGAAGCAATCGAAAAAGAAGGAATGAAAGAGAGCGTCCCCGCGTTTAACGTCGGCGACACCGTAAGGGTAGGCTTCAAGGTTATCGAAGGCACGAAGGAGAGAATCCAGAACTTCGAAGGCGTGGTCATCGCCAAGAAGCACGGCGGCATAAGGGAGAGCTTCACCGTCCGCCGCCTTTCTTTCGGCGTAGGCGTGGAAAGAACCTTCCCCCTGCATTCCCCCAAAATCGCCTCTATACAGGTAGTAAAGAGGGGCAAGGTCAGAAGGGCTAAGCTCTACTATCTGAGGGGATTGACCGGTAAGGCTGCAAAGATAACCGAAATCAGAAAGTAACACTTAAAAAAGCTCCCGTTATGTACGGGAGCTTTTCTTTTGGGGCTGAAATGAAGAAGTACAAGCTTAACTTTACGCCGGACTATGCGTCCGCGTGCACGGGTGTGTCCGTAAGCTTCGAAGAATGTACCGACTGTAACGGGGCGTTTACCGCGGTACGGTTTGTTTTACGGAAGAGGGGGAAGGAAGAGAATGTTATCTAAAATAACCAGTTATGCCCTCGTCGGTCTGGAGGGCGTACCCGTCGAGGTGGAGACCGACATAAATAAGGGCGCGGTGCGGTACGAGCTCGTGGGCTTGCCCGACGCCGCCGTCAAGGAGAGCAAAGAGCGCGTGTATTCGGCTATCCGCAACAGCGTGCTGCGCTTCCCCATAAACAAGGTGACGGTCAATCTTGCGCCCGCGGACATAAAAAAGGAGGGCAGTCAGTACGATTTGCCCATTGCCGTCTCTCTGCTGACGGCAAGCGAACAGCTGATTGCGGATACGGACGGCTTCGTAATGCTCGGCGAGCTTGCGTTGGACGGCGGACTGCGCCCCGTTACGGGCTTGCTGCCCGTGCTTATATCCGCCAAGGGCAGGGGATATAAAAAATTCATAGTGCCCTACGGCAACGCAAACGAGGCGAGCTTTATAGAGGGCATAGAGGTATACGCGCTTAAATCCCTGCGCGAAACCTACGACTTCCTCTCCGGCAAGGAGGGCTTTGCCCCCGTGCCCGTGCGCAGCTTCGAAACGGCTAAAAGCCGCGCCTCCTACGGCTGCGATTTATCCTTGGTGCGCGGACAGGCGGTGGCTAAGCGCGCGCTGGAAATAGCCGTCGCGGGCGGACACAACATACTGCTTTCGGGTCCCCCGGGAACGGGCAAGACCATGCTTGCGCGGTGTATTCCCACGATTATGCCCGATTTGACCTTCGAAGAGGCGTTGGAAGTCACTAAAATTCTTTCGGTTTCGGGGGAATTGAACGAAGAGGGCATAGTTTCCCTGCGCCCTTTCCGTACGCCCCACCATACGGCGACCACGGTTTCGCTGTGCGGCGGCGGAAACTTAAAAATAAAGGCGGGCGAAATCTCCAAGGCGCACCGCGGCGTGCTCTTTCTGGACGAGCTGCCCGAATATTCCCGAAGCGCGTTGGAGGCGCTAAGGCAGCCGTTGGAGGACGGCAAGATAACCGTTACCCGTGCGGGCGGCGCAATAACTTTCCCCGCCGACTTCATACTGTGCGCAAGCATGAACCCCTGCCCCTGCGGCAATTACGGCTCGGCGGAAAAGGTCTGCTCCTGCTCGGCGGCGCAGATTAGGAAATACAGAAGCAAGATATCCGGTCCGCTTCTGGACAGAATCGATTTGCAGGTAGAGGTGGACGCCGTCAAATACGAGGAGCTGTCCTCCGACGCCGCGGAGGAGACCAGCGCGGAGGTGAAAAAACGCGTGGAGAGGGCGCGCGCCGTGCAAAGGGAGCGTTTCCGCAACGAGGCGGATATAACCGTCAACGCGGACATGGGGGAGAGGCAGATAAAGCTGTATTGCAGGCTGACGCCCGAATGCGAAGGCATACTGCGCACGGCTTTCGAAAAGCTGTCGCTTTCGGCGCGCGCGCGTTCGAGGATAATCAAGGTGGCAAGGACGATTGCCGATTTGGATTACTCGGCGGAAATACGCCCCAAGCATATTTTAGAGGCGACCTCGTACAGAAACTTTGACAGCAACGACAGATGAATTATAACGATAAAGAAAGTGATTTAATAGCCGCCGACGGTTTGACGGAACTGAACTATAAGCAGAAGAAGCTGTTCCTTGCGTCGTTACCCGGGAATAACGGCAACCCGTCGAAATACGCCGAAGCCCTGATTAAAGTTTGCGGCGGGGGCGTATATAATAAAATAAAGGATAAATTTTACGACGCAAAATACCGCGGCAAGCTGTTCGAATCCCTTGACAAACGGCACGTAAAATGCGTAACCTATAAAAGCGAAAGCTACCCGAAGGAGTTGAGGGAAATTCCCACGCCGCCGCTCGTTTTATACGCCCGCGGCAATCTCGGATTGTTGGACGGCGAAAAATTCGGGGTGGTCGGCTCACGCAAGACGACGCCCGCCGCGTACGAGGAGTGCAGAAAAATCTGCGGGGAGTTGTCCGCAAAGGTGACGGTGGTCACGGGAGTAGCCGAAGGCGCGGACAGCGCGGCGGCTGCGGGCGCGCTGCCGTCCGGTAACGTAATCTGCGTATTGCCGGGCGGTCACGACGGCGGCTGCGTTTCTAACGTTAAGATTTTAAGAGAGGTCGAAAGGAACGGGCTTACGCTGACCGAATTTCCGCCCGCCGCGCAGGCAAAAAGATTTACGTTTTTTCTGCGGAACAGGATAATCGCAGGGCTTTGCAGGGGCGTGCTGGTCGTGTCCGCGGCGGTAAGGAGCGGAGCGTTGAACACTGCGGCGTATGCCGCGGACTATTCGCGCGACGTGTTCGCAATGCCGTACAGCCCGGGCATACCCTCGGGCGAGGGGTGCAACAATCTAATCAAAAAGGGCGCGTTTCTGTGCGACCGCGCGGAGGATATTTTGACGGCTCTGGGGTACGCCTGCGCCGCAAAAACCGAAAGCCTTACCCTCGACGAAGACGAAAGGGCTATCGTAGATCTTCTGCGCGGAGAGGGAGAGCTGCACGCCGAAAAGATTGCCGAAGCAATCGGCAAAAAGCCGTTCGAGGTAAGCGCTATCTGCGCGTCGTTGGAAATAAAAGGACTGCTCGTCAAGACGGGCGGCAACAAATATTCCGCCCTTTAAAAGGCGTTAAACGGCACAGATACCGCACCACGGCCGATAACCCGTACAGGTTTTTCGCGGCGCGGCGACGTTTAAAGGAAACAGGAATAAGGAGCATTTATGGATTTAATAATCGTAGAATCGCCTTCCAAGGCAAAGACAATCACTAAGTATCTCAAAGGCAAATACAAGGTGGACGCGTCTACGGGACACGTCCGCGATTTGCCCGAAAAGACGCTGGGAATAAAGATTACCGAAAATTTCGAGCCCCGCTATGAAATTACCGCAAGCAAGAAGGATATAATCAAACGCCTTTCCGCCGAGGCAAAAAAAGCCGGTAAAGTCTATCTGGCGACCGACCCCGACCGCGAGGGCGAGGCTATCAGCTGGCATTTGCAGACGGTTTTAGGTCTGGACCCCGAAGGACTCAACAGGGTGGAATTCAACGAAATTTCCCCCAAGGCGGTACAAAACGCGTTAGAGCATCCGCGGACGATTAACTATAATCTGGTGGACGCGCAACAGGCGAGGCGCGTTTTAGACAGACTGGTGGGCTATAAGCTTTCGCCGCTGTTGAACAACCGCATACAGGACGGTCTGTCGGCGGGGCGCGTCCAGTCGGTGGCGCTGCGCCTTATCGTGGACAGGGAGAGGGAGATTGCCGCCTTCAAGCCCGAGGAATATTACACCTTTACGGCGACCCTGCGCGATTTACCTGCCGAATATGCCCCGTTCAAAGCCGTTTATCAGCTTAAAAAGAGCGGCAAACAGATGACCTTAGCCAACGCGGAGGAAGCGGAAAAGGCGATAAAAAGCGGCGTATTTACCGTCGTTAAGGTAAAGAGCGGCGTGACCAAACAGCACGCCCCCGCGCCCTTTACGACTTCCTCTTTACAGCAGGACGCCTCTATAAAATTCGGTATGTCGTCGCCCGAGACGATGCTTATCGCACAGCACCTGTACGAGGGTATGGACGTCGGCGGCGACCATATAGCGCTTATAACGTATATCAGGACGGACTCTACCCGTATCGCGGCAGAGGCGCAGCAGAGCGCTTTACGGTTCATCGGCAAGACGTACGGCGCCGAATACGTGCCCGCCAAGCCCAATTATTACGCAACTAAGAAGGGCGCGCAGGACGCGCACGAAGCCATAAGACCGATAAATCTCGAAGTCACCCCCGAAAGCGTCAAAGCCTTTTTGGACAGAAAGCATTATAATATTTATAAGCTGGTCTACGACCGCTTCGTCGCTTCGCAGATGGCGGAGGCGCGCTATAATTCTATGCAGATAGAAGCCGAGTCGGCGGGCTACGTCTTTAAGGCAAACGGAAAGGCGTTGCAGTTCGCGGGCTTTACCGCCGCGTACCAGCAGGCGGTTGCCGCCAACGGCGAGGAGGAAGAGGTATCAAAGCTGTTGCCCCCCTTAAAGCAGGGCGAAGTCCTCAGCCTGACCGAGCTTACGAAAGAGCAGAAGTTCACCCGTCCGCCTTTGAGGTACACGGACGCGTCGCTCGTCAAGACTATGGACGAAAAGGGCATAGGCAGACCGTCTACTTACGCCTCTATTATATCCGTTCTGACCAAACGCCGCTACGTCGAAAAGGAGGGCAAATATATGGTGCCGACCGAGGTCGCGTATAAGATTACCGACCTGCTCGTGCAGTACTTTAAGGATATCATGGACGTCGGCTTTACCGCCAAGATGGAGGAGGAGCTGGACAAGATAGAGGACGGCGGCGTGGACTGGCACAAAATAATAGCCGATTTCTATCCGTCCTTTTCCGAAAATTTAAAGACGGCGGCTTGCGACGGCGACGAGCTTACCGATATAAAGTGCGCAAAGTGTTCGAGCCCCATGATACGCCGCATAGGCAAATACGGCAAATATCTGGCGTGCTCCAACTATCCCAAATGCTCTAATATAGTCAGCGAAAGCGAGGCGGAAATTTCCGACGTGCGCTGTCCTAAATGCGGCGCGAATATGGTGGTTAAAAGCGGTAAGTTCGGCAAGTTCCTCGCCTGCCCGAATTATCCGGAGTGCTCGCTCATATTGCCGATAGACGTTAAAATTTCAGAAGAAAAATGCCCCGAATGCGGCGCTTATTTGTTCGTCAAAAAGGGGAAGTACGGGACTTATTTAGAGTGCGGCAAATGCGGCTCTAAACAGCCGCTCGTCAAGCCCGACGGCAAGGCGCGCGAGGGCGAACGCACCGAGGGCAAATGCCCCGACTGCGGCAAGCCGATGAGGAGAATGAAGAGCAAGAACGGCAAGATATATTACGGCTGTACGGGTTATCCTTCCTGCAAATTCCTCAGCTGGGATATCCCCACGGGCGACAAATGCCCCGAATGCGGAAAGTTTTTAATCCGCCGCGGCAAAGAGATAAAGTGCTCGGATAAAAATTGCGGTTACTCTGCCGCCGCCCCCGACGAAAATGCAGAAGATTAAGGTCATAGGCGCGGGGCTCGCGGGCTGCGAAGCGGCTTATTTTTTGGCTAAGCACGGCTTTTTCGTGGAGCTGCACGACATCAAGCCAAAGGCGTTTACCCCCGCCCACTGCAATCCCGACTACGGCGAGCTCGTCTGCTCCAATTCCTTAAAGGGCGCGGACGCCTATTCCAACGCGTGCGGTCTTTTAAAGCAGGAAATGCGCGTCATCGGCTCGCTTATTATGCAAGCCGCCGATTATTCCGCAATACCGGCGGGCGGCGCGCTCGCGGTGGACAGGGAGCGGTTCGCCGCATATATTACCGAAAAGATTAAGGGCGAGGGGAATATCTCCTGCGTCTGCGGCGAGGTTGAAAGCATACCCGACGGAGCCTGCATAATCGCCACGGGACCGCTTACGGGCGGAGCCCTGGCGGCGGATATTACGGCGCGCTTCGGCGAGGGCTTGCATTTTTACGACGCCTCGGCGCCCATAGTTACGCGCGGAAGCGTGGATATGGAGCACGCCTTTTACGGCGACAGGTACGGCAAGGGCGGCGACGATTATTTAAACTGTCCGCTTACCAAGGAGCAGTACGCCGACTTCGTGCGGGAGCTGTTGAACGCCGGAAAGGTCACCCCGCACGGGTTTGAAAAAAGGGAGATATTCGAAGGCTGTATGCCTATCGAGGTTATGGCGGCGCGCGGAGAGGAAACCCTCCGCTTCGGACCGTTTAAGCCCGTCGGGCTCCGCGATAAGCAGGGCAACGCCTTTTACGCCGTTTTACAGCTGAGAAAGGAAAATTTAAACGGCGATATGTACAACCTCGTCGGCTGTCAGACCAACCTTAAATTCGGCGAGCAGAAGAGGGTTTTTTCGCTTATCCCGGCCTTAAAGAACGCGGAATTTCTCCGCTACGGGGTTATGCACAGGAACAGCTACCTCGATTCTCCGCGCATACTGAACGCCGATTTCTCCTGCAAAGCTTATCCCCTGTTATTTTTCGCGGGGCAGATAACGGGCGTGGAGGGCTACGTCGAAAGCGCGGCAAGCGGTCTGCTCGCGGCGGTGCATATGAAAAACAGGCTCGAAGGCAGACCCGTGACGCCGCCGCCCCCTACGACGGTAAGCGGCGCTTTGTCGGCGCATATATGCGGCGCAACCGAAGATTTTCAGCCTATGAACGCCAATTACGGCGTGCTTGCGCCCCTGCCGAACGCTCCGCGTGACAAAAAGCTGCGCTGCCGCGCCCTGTCCGAAAGGGCGCTTGAAGATATCGGAAAGTTCAAATCGGCCCTCGGTTTATCCGGCGGCGGATAAGCGTTAAGGCGGCGCGGCAAAGCTTGCCGCGGCGTTTCCCCGATAAATTTGCGCTTTGCCGTTTTCCTGGCGGTAAAAGCGTTTAAATATAAAGTGTGACGTGCGGCTCAGGCGCGCGCGCGTCGGGTAATTTCAACGCGCCTATCCGTATCAAGGAGAATTTTTATGACTGAATTTCACGCAACGACTATTTGCGGAGTAAAAAAGGACGGGCAGACGGCAATCGCTGGCGACGGTCAGGTCACCATGGGCGAGAACGTCATATTCAAAAACAGCGCGGTCAAGGTGCGCAGGATATACGGCGGCAAAGTCATTTTAGGCTTTGCGGGCTCGGTTTCGGACGCGTTTTCGCTTTCCGAAAAGTTCGAGGGAATGCTCAACAAATTTTCGGGCAATCTTATGCGCTCCGCCGTCGAACTTGCAGAGCTGTGGCGCGGCGATAAGCTGGGCAGAAAGCTCGAAGCGCTTATGATTGTCGCAGACAAGGATTTAATGCTTATAATCTCCGGCACGGGCGAGGTGATAGAGCCCGACGGAGGCGTAGCCGCAATCGGCAGCGGAGGCAATTACGCGCTTGCCGCGGCGCGCGCGCTTATACAGAATACCGATTACACCGCCGAGGAAATAGCGCATAAATCGCTTAAAATAGCAAGCGAGATCTGCGTGTTTACCAACGACAATATAAAGGTGGAAACAATTTAACGTCTTTAAGAAAATTATGCCTTTCAGGACGGGCGTAACGAAGCGCCCGTCAGGCGGACTCGGCATATCCCGAGGTCAATAAAGGAGCAATTATGGATTTGACACCCAAACAGATAGTACACGAACTGAATAAATACATCATCGGTCAGGACGAAGCGAAAAAAGCCGTTGCGATAGCTTTGAGAAACCGTTACCGCCGCTCTCGGCTCTCCCCCGAATTACAGGACGAGGTTACGCCCAAGAACATTATCCTTAAAGGACCTACGGGCGTAGGCAAGACCGAAATTGCGAGGAGGCTGGCAAAGCTCGTCAAAGCGCCCTTTATCAAGGTCGAAGCGACCAAGTATACCGAGGTCGGCTACGTCGGGCGCGACGTGGAGAGCATGGTGCGCGATTTGGCGGAATGCGCCATACGGCTTGTTAAAGAGGAAAAGACGCAGGAGGTAAGCTATAAGGCGGCTGCTCTTGCGGAAAGGCGCATAGCCGCGGCGCTGGCGGACACTATGAAAGCCGAACGCGGCGAAACCTCTAAGGACGTGTTTATGCAAAACCTCGTAGACGGCATTCACGCAGGCAAATACGATACCAACCAGATAGAAATAGAGGTCGCCGACAACCCCAAGCCGTTGGAGCTCTCCCCCGGGCAGGGCGCGGCAATCGACCTCGGCTCGATTTTCAGCGGTCTGGGAATGGAGAAAAAGAAAAAGCGCCGCATAACCGTAAAGGAGGCGAGGGCGCTGCTTACCGCCGAGGAAGCGGAAAAGCTCATCGACAAGGACGCCGTAACCGACGAGGCTATTCGCCGCGCCGAAAACGACGGCATTATCTTTATCGACGAAATAGATAAAATAGCGGGCAAGGGCAATCAGGGCGCCGACGTCTCGCGCGAGGGCGTTCAACGCGACATATTGCCCATCGTAGAGGGCAGCACGGTAATGACCAAGTACGGCCCTATCCGCACAGATTATATACTCTTTATAGCGGCGGGCGCGTTCCACGTCAGCAAGGTAGAGGATTTAATTCCCGAATTGCAGGGCAGGTTCCCCATTCAGGTAGAGCTTAAAAGCCTTACCAAGGAGGACTTTATAAACATTCTCACCCAGCCCCGTAACGCCATTACCCGTCAGTATGCCGAGCTATTGAAGGTGGACAATATCGACCTGCAATTCAAAGAGGACGCAATCGAAAAGATTGCCGAAATTGCCGTGGACGTCAACGCTACCAGCGAGGACATAGGCGCGCGCCGTCTGCATACCGTGATGGAATATCTGTTGGAGGATATCTCCTTTAACGCGGGCGGTAACGATTATCCCGTAATCACGGTAGAGGTCAACGCAAAGTACGTCGAAGAGCACCTTGCCAACCTGTCTAAAAACCGTGATTTGAAAAAATACGTCCTCTGATAAAGCGCGGCGCGGCGGAAAATTCAAGCCGCGCAGTCTTATCGCGCAGGTAAGGTAAAAAGCGCAAACAAAATACAGGTAGACTTATGAACATATCAATCCCCAAGGGCACGAAGGACGTTCTGCCCAAAGATTCTTATAAATGGCAATTTATCGAAAACACCGCCCGTGAAGTGGCGGCGGCGTTCAACATAACCGAAATCCGTACGCCGGTATTCGAGCATACCGAACTGTTTTTAAGGGGCGTGGGCGAAACGACCGACGTCGTTACCAAGGAGATGTATACGTTCGAGGACAAGGGCGGCAGGTCGGTCACGCTTAAACCGGAGGGCACCGCGGGCGCGGCGCGTATGTTCATAGAAAACGGGCTGTCGGCTCAGCCGCTCCCCGTAAAGGCGTTTTATCTGACCCCGTGCTACCGCTACGAACGTCCGCAGGCGGGGCGGCTCAGAGAATTTCACCAATTCGGCATAGAGGTTTTCGGGTCTAAGGAAGCGGAATGCGACGCGGAGGTCATCTTCGCCGCCTCGTCTTTCTTGAAAAAATTGGGTATCGGCAGCGCGAGGTTAGAGCTAAACTCAATCGGCTGTAAACAGTGCCGCGCCGAATACGATAAGGCGTTAAAGGACTATTTCCGCCCCCGCCTCGAAGAAATGTGCGCAACCTGTAAGGAGCGGTTCGATAAAAATCCCCTCCGTATGCTTGACTGTAAGGAAGAGGGGTGTAAAAAGATAACCTCGGGCGCGCCGAAAATTCTCGATTATCTCTGCCCCGACTGCAAGGAGCACTTTGAAAAGGTGAAGTCGCTTTTGGACGGGCTGGGCGTAGAATATACGGTCAACCCCGACATAGTAAGGGGGCTGGACTATTATACCCGTACGGTTTTCGAATTCGTTTCGACCGATATCGGCGCGCAGGGCACGATCTGCGGCGGCGGCAGGTACGACGGACTCATCTCCGAGCTCGGCGGCGGCGAAGTGCCTGCGATAGGCTTTGCCGCAGGCATAGAGAGGTTGCTGCTCGTTATGGAAAACACCTCGGTCGCCTTCCCCGAAAAGCCTTCCCCCGCAATATTCGTGGCAGGCATGGACGAAGAAACGCGCCGCAAGGCGTTCGAAATCGTCTGCGGACTGCGCCTTAAAGGCATAGCCGCCGAATGCGACCTTATGGGTCGTTCGCTCAAAGCGCAGCTCAAGTATGCGGACAAGTTAAACGCCGCATATGTGGCGGTCATCGGCGGCGACGAGCTGGCAAGCCGCAGGGTAAATCTTAAAAAGATGTCCGACGGCACGCAGACCAACGTGGAAATTTCGGATATTTACTCGTTTTTGAGCAATAATAAATAATATTAAGGAGAGAGGCAATGATTGAAAAGATAGACGCTTTGAAGTTTGACGAGCTTGTCAAAGGCGATAAACCCGTCGTGTGCGATTTTTATGCCGACTGGTGCGGACCCTGCAAGATGCTCGGACCCGTTTTGGACGAGCTTTCCGAAGCCTATTCCGACAGGGCGAAGTTCGTCAAGGTGAACGTGGACGACAATTTCGAGCTGTCAGCGCGTTACGGCATAATGAGCATCCCCTACGTCGGCGTGTTCAAGAACGGCGAAATGACAGACAAATCGATAGGCTTTATGCCCAAGTCCGAAGCCGAACAATTTATAGAAAAAAATCTTTGATAAACCGCTTTTCCGCTTTACGTTCAGGTCATAAATATGATATTATAGTAATATAAAATCATTACAAGGAGAGGGATTTATGGCAAAGAAAAAATTAAAAGTGGGTAAAATCGTTATCTGCACGGCGTTACTGTTGGGAATAGCGGCGTTCTGTATGCTGTTCGCTCCCCAACTCACGGGAGAAAACGTTAGCGCGTTGGACGGTTTAAAAATTACGTTCGGCTATTCCGAGAGCGGACCTCTTGGCACTAGCGTGAAAGCGCTCAATTTCTCGTTCGGCAATTTTATGACCTACATATTCATACTTATAGGTCTGGCGTTTGCCGTCGTTGCGCTTTTGGGCAAGACGGGTAAAATCGCGCCCATCGTATCGGCGGCGGCGTTCGTGCTCGCAGGGGTATTTTTCTTCTGCGCATACGAGTTCACGTCCGTGTACGTCGGCGACGCTACAGGCGACGCGGCTGATTTGGTGGTGAAGTTATTTAAAGACGCTTACTCGCTCGGCGCGGGGGCAATAGCGGGCGGCGTGCTGTCTATTCTCGGCGGACTTGCCATGCTGGGCAAGCTGTTCGTTAAAAAATAATTGAAACAAACAATAAAGTCCGTCGGGGTAATTTTTTTGCCGCGGCGGACTTATTTTTTATGCCAAATACTTGAATATTATTCGGGTATATGTTAAAATAACTGCATAATTATAAATTTTACGGAGCTTACAATGATAGACATTTCCTTAATCGAACAGACCGACCCCGAAATCGCGGAGGCGTTAAAGTTAGAGCTTGCCCGTCAGCAGGGCAATATAGAGCTTATCGCAAGCGAAAATATCGTATCTCCGGCAGTGCTCGCCGCGGCGGGCACGCACCTTACCAATAAGTATGCGGAGGGGTACCCGTCGCACCGTTATTACGGCGGCTGCCAATACGTGGACATCGCCGAGAATTTGGCGCGCGAGCGCGTTAAAAGCATTTTCGGTTGCGAATACTGCAACGTCCAGCCCCATTCGGGCGCGAGCGCCAACCTCGCCGTATTCTTCGCAACGCTTCAACCCGGCGACACGGTTATGGGAATGAACCTCGCCCACGGCGGACACTTATCCCACGGCTCGCCCGTAAATATTTCGGGCAAGTACTTCAATATCGTCCCCTACGGCGTGCGCGAAAGCGATCAGCTTATAGACTACGACGAAATGGAAAGGATTGCTTTGGAGTGCAAGCCCAAGCTCATAGTTTCGGGCGCGAGCGCGTATCCCCGTGTGATAGACTTCAAGCGTATCCGTGAAATATGCGATAAATGCGGCGCGTTAATGATGGCGGATATCGCCCACATAGCCGGTTTAGTCGCGGCGGGGCTTCACCCCTCGCCCGTGCCCTACGCCGACTTCGTAACGACCACCACGCACAAGACTTTGCGCGGACCGCGCGGCGGCGTTATAATGTGCAAGGAGGAGTACGGCAAGGCGATAGATAAGGCGGTGTTTCCCGGTATACAGGGCGGACCGTTGATGCATATCATCGCGGCTAAGGCGGTCGCGTTCAAGGAGGCTCTTACCCCCGAATTCAAGCAATACCAGCAGCAGATTGTCAAAAACGCGGCGGCTATGGCGGACGAATTCAACAAGCTCGGCGTTAAAATGGTTTCGGGCGGAACGGATAACCACCTCATACTTCTCGATCTGACCGACAAGGGAATGACGGGCAAGGAGTTGGAGCATATGCTCGACGATGTGCACATAACCGTAAATAAAAACGCCATACCATTCGACACGCAGAAGCCGTTCGTCACTTCGGGCATAAGGCTGGGCACTCCGGCGATGACCTCGCGCGGAATGAAGGAGGAACAGGCGCGCAAAATCGCAAGCCTTATCGCCGAGATAATAAACGGGAAGGAGGAGGCGTACGCGCACGTCGCCGAAGAGGTCGCAAAGCTCTGCGCGGAATTCCCCCTGTACGCCGACTGCGTAAAGTAAATCCGTACCTATAAATTTTGTGTGATTTTCGTCAAGGCGAAGCCTTGTCTATCCTGCATAGACCCGTTCTATGCAGGATATTTGCTTTTCTGCGCGTCGGTTTGGTATAATGAAAACGCAGACAAGGAGGTTATGCGATGCCTAAACTAACCATAGGCGAATTTCTCGCCTATATCAGAAAGGAACAAGGGTATGACCCGGAAATTCTCGGAATATCCAACCGTACCCTTTCCGCGTGGGAGCAGGGCAGGGCGTACCCCGATATTTTGACCCTTTCCCAGCTCGCGGAAATTTACGGGGTAACGGCGGACGAAATATTAAAAGGGGAAAGACAGGCGACTGCCGAAACGACCCGACCCGCAATCGAAGAGAACGCGGAAATTAATTCGTCGGGGGATAATACGGGGTCTGCCGCCGAAAATTATGCAAATTGCGGAGGGGAGCAAAGCGAATTTACCGAAAAGGCTTGCCGCGCCGCCGCGGACAAATTTTCCGTGCGCAGTAAAATTTTCGCCGCCGTCCACTGTTGCGGCGCGCTTATTTTAAGTCTGGGCTATGTTTCGGTCTTTTATATCGTATGGCTTGGCATACTTTTAATGGTTGTCGGCGTTTGCGCCGCCGTCGTAAGTTGCGGTATGCTTGCGGCGTTTTCGGACGGAGCTTTAAAGGCGATAGGCGTCCGCGCCCGTACCGAAAATAAGGAATATACGGCATATCAGAACCGCTATGCCCTGTCGGTCGGCAAAAGCAATGCTGCCGCGCTGATTTTATGCGGCGCGGTCTGGTGCGCGTTTGCGTTTGTTATAGCGGTAGTGTGGCACGGCGCTTTGGCTTTTATAATTTCGCTGTTGCCCTTATGCTTCGGGTTGCTTATGATTATCTTTGCGGCAATCGGCTCTTCGCGCGATATCAAACGGTACGGCAACGACGCACAACGCTCGGTAAGCCGCGCCAACGGCAGACTGCTTAAAAAATGCGTCGCATTTGCGGCTGTCCCCGTAGCCGTTGCCGCGGGCGTCGGCGTCTTTTTCTCTCTGTGGCGGCAGACCGAACGGTTTGTGGATTACAAGGGGGAACGCGGCGGTATGGTCGCTTATATGCAGACGGCAATCCTCTCTGACGATAATTATTCGGGCAACCGCCCCGGGGGAGAGTACGTTCTCGACTTCTCCGAAGTGACGACCGTCGGCGAGTTTGTGCGCGTGCACGAATATTTTTACGCCGTACTGCGTGAAGACGGCGACATAGATTTGTTTACCGCGGAGGAGAAAGCCTCCGCGCCGTCCGCCGAAGCGGCGTCGCCCGTTTATTACTCTAAAATTTACACGGTCTATGTGCCGGACGACGGGGGTAAAGTTTACGACGTGCGCTACGGGTGCAAGGCGGTTGAATATTCCAACGTCGAAAGCTCTGTCGAAATAAGCTTTGAGGACGGAGAATATGCCGTTACGAGGACGGAAATAACCGACTATACTTTTGAAGGGGTGGCAATCGGCGCGGTAATAATTATGTGTACCGCCGCGGTGTGTATACCAATCTACGTCGCAAAACGCAAGCGGTTGCCGTCGTTGTAACGGGCAATGCAACCGTAAGTTGCGCTTTTTTTGTGTGTTTGCACGCGAAAGGCGGTTGAATTGCGGCGCAGGTTGCGGTATAATAACGGCAAGAAACCAAAGGAGAAAACACAATGTCTTTTGCCGAAAATCTGCAATACTTGCGCAGGAAGAACAAAATAACGCAGGAACAGCTTGCCGAGGAGCTGGGCGTTTCCAGACAGTCGGTTTCCAAGTGGGAGACGGGGGAAGCCTACCCCGAAACCGAAAAGCTGATTGTCCTGTGCGATAAATTCGGGGTCACTCTCGACGGGCTGTTGCGCGGCGACGTGCAGGGGAAGGAAGAAAGCGCCCCGTGCGAGGAGGAAGCTCCGCAGGATATAAAAGAGGAATGCGCTCCTCCGATAAAAGAAGAGAGTGAAGAAAGCGACGGGGAAGCGGCCGTAGAGCAAGCCGACGGCGACGAAAAGGCTTGCCGCGCCGCCGCGGAACGAATTTTTACGGCGGCTGATATCGTCGGTTACCGTCTTTCTGTGCGCGGCGGTATATCTTTGCGTAGGGCTTGCGTTTAATCTGTGGCACCCTGCCTGGCTAATCTTTCTCGGCGGAATTATAATCCGTATATGGACGGACTGTCTGACCGAAAGCTCCAAGCAGATGAAGGAGCGTATAGGCGGCGCCGTATGCGGCTCCTCGATGATTGCGGCGGTCATAATCTATCTTTCCCTCGGCTTTACCCTCGGCATATGGCATCCGACCTGGGTGGCGTTTATAGTCGCCGCAGGCGTCTGCGCCGTCGTGGGTACGGTAACGGGCAAGCACAAATAAGCCGCCTTCCGCCCGAACTTTAAAAATTTAATTCAACCGTTCAAACGGCGGCGACCGAATTTTCGGCCGCCGCCGAGCTATTGTTCTATGCTTAAATTTTACTTTGCAGTACGAGTATGCGCGAATACAGACGTGCAAGCCTGTCGGGCGACTGCTTCATATCCTCGCGCACCCGGGCGCATATAACGGCTCTGCCGCGTATGCGCTTTTTTTTATAAATAATTTGTATCCATACTGTTGAAAAACTCTGTGAAAAATGATATTATGGTTACGGCGATAGGCGCCATATAACAAGGACGGGCTATAACAATGAAAATTAAAATCACTTCCGATTCCACCTGCGATTTGGGCGGCGAACTGATCGCAAAGTATAATATCGGCATTTTTTCGCTCAGCGTAATTTTGGGGGATAAAAGCTATAAGGACGGCGACGTTGCTCCGCAGGACATCTTCGACTTCGTCGCCGAAACGGGCTCGCTCCCCAAGACCGCGGCGGGCTCGGTAGACGAATATACCGAATTTTTCAAACAAAACCTGGAAGGTTACGATTGCCTGATACACTTCAACATCTCCGCCCTCGCCTCGTCAAGCTATAACGCGGCGAGCAAGGCGGCGGAAAAGTTTGGCGGCAAGGTAAGGGTAATCGACAGCCGCGCCCTTTCGACGGGGCAGGGGCTTCTCGTTTTAAAGGCGTGCGATTTGATCGCGGAGGGCAAAACCGCGGAGGAGACGGAGCGGATAATAAACGATTTAAGACCCCGCGTAAACACCTCCTTCGTGCCCGATTCGCTGGAATATCTGCACAAGGGCGGCAGGTGCTCGCTCGCCGCGCTCATAGGCGCAAAGGTTATGAAGTTGCACCCTATGATATGCGAGAACGCGGACGGTCAGCTGATAGCCAAAAAGAAATATATGGGCAGTATGGAAAGGTGCATACGCAATTATATAACCGAGCTCAAATCGGAATACCGCGACTACGACAAGACGCGCGTCTTTATAACGCACAGCACGGCGGATAAATCGCTGGTGGCGCTCGCCAGACAGCTCGTCGCGGAAAATTTCGAGTTCGCCGAAACCATAGAAACGGTGGCGGGCAGCATCGTTACTTCCCATTGCGGCAGGAACACGCTCGGAGTGCTGTTCATTCATAATTGAACGACGGTACGAAACAAGGAGAGGGTATGTTAAAGATAGAAAATCTGACCAAGAGCTACGGCGGCAAGGTTGCGCTCAAAGGCATATCCCTGCACATACGCATGGGCGAAATATACGGCTTTATCGGGCACAACGGGGCAGGCAAGTCCACGACAATCAAGTGCTGCGTGGGCATTTTGAAGTACGACGGCGGTGAAATTTTTATTGACGGAATGTCCGTCGGGAAGCAGCCGCTGGAATGTAAAAAGGCAATCGCGTATATCCCCGACAGCCCCGACCTGTACGAATTTATGAAGGGGATAGAGTATCTTAAATTCATAGGCAGTATCTTCCGTGTAAACGCCGGGGAGCTTTCGGGGCTTATAAAAAAGTACGCGGACGCGTTCGGGCTGACCGAAAACCTAGCCCAGCCGATTTCGACCTATTCGCACGGTATGAAGCAGAAGCTCGCCATAATCTCCGCCTGGATACATTCGCCCCGTCTAATAATTATGGACGAGCCCTTCGTCGGACTCGACCCCAAGGCTTCGTATACTCTTAAAACCATGATGCGCGAGCTGTGCGACAACGGCGGCGCGATATTCTTTTCCACGCACGTTTTGGAGGTGGCTGAAAAGCTCTGCGACAGGGTGGCGATAATCAAGGACGGCGAAATTATCCGCAGCGGAACCATTGAAGAGGTCGCGGGCGGTAATTCGCTGGAAGACGTCTTTTTGGATACCGAACGCGCCGATGACGGGCAGGCGGCGGAGAAAGGCTCGATTCCGGAGAGCGACGATGCTTAAAATACTTATAAAGAACGAATTTTTAAAGATTTTCAGGCAGGGCGGCAAGAGGAGCGGAAGAAAGGCGGCGACCTATCTTCTGATTATGGGCGTAATCGGCGTGCTTTTTATGCTGATGTCCTTTCTGATTTTCTTCGGGATGGCTCCCGTTTTAACCGGATTGGGAATAGGCTGGCTGTGCCTTACTTACGCCGCGATATTCGCAATAGCTTTTGCGGCGGTGGGCAGCGTGTTTATGGCGCAGTCGCAGCTGTACCGCGCAAAGGATAACGATTTGCTGTTATCCCTGCCCGTGTCTCCCCGTTATATTCTGTTCTGCCGTATGCTGCCGATATACGTCCAGAACTTCTATTTCTGTTTCGTAATTTTATTCCCCGCGTACATTGCCTATGCCATATACGGGGGTATAAGCTTCCTTTCGGCGCTGTTTTTCATAATCGCGCTGGCGGTAATTCCGCTCTTCTGCACCACGCTTTGCTGCCTTCTCGGGTTTGCAGTCGCGCTGATTGTGTCGCGCCTTAAACACGCCAACATATTTTCGGTAGTCATTTCTCTGCTGTTTTTCGCGGCGTATTTCGTCGTAGGCTTTTTCTTTACGCAGATTATAGACGGACTTACCGACAACGGCGCGCAAATCGCGGACGGAATTATAAGAGCGGTTTATCCGCTCTACCTCGTCGGCAGAATGATGGAGGGCGACCCCGTCGGCTTTGCCGTAATCTTCGCAATCTGCACCGTCGCCTTTGCGCTCCTTTATCTCCTGCTTTCAAAGACCTATTACGGCATAATAACCCGTAACCGTTCCGCCGCAGGTAGCGTTTACCGCGAAAAGAAGCTGAAACGTACGTCGGTGTGGGGCTCGCTTATAGGAAAGGAGGCGAAGATGTTCTTCCGCAGTACGGCGTACCTGCTCAACTGCGGCTTGGGCGTGGTAATCTTGCTGGTCGCTACGGTGTTTGCGGCGGCCGTAGGCGGTCGGCTGACCGAAACGGTTGGGCAAAGCGCGTCCGTATTGACCGGTTTATTGCCCGTCCTGTTCTGCGCGGTCATATGCCTTATAAGCGGAATGGACTGCATAACCGCCCCGTCGGTTTCGTTAGAGGGCAAATCGGTTTATCTTTTGCAGTCCCTGCCCGTGGAAGGGTACAAGCCGCTGTTCGCAAAGGTGTTTTTCCACGTCGCGTTCAACGCGCCTATGGCGGTAATCGCAGGCATAACGACGGCTATCGTGTTTAAGGCTTCCGCCGCGGCGTCGGTAATGCTTGTCCTTATGCCCGTTGCGACCAACTTCCTTTTCGGTGCGCTGGGGCTGATTTTCAACCTCAAAAAACCCGTGCTCGACTGGGAAAACGAAACGACGGTAATAAAACAGAGCACAAGCGTTATGCTTACGATGCTGTCGCTTTTCGGCACGGCGGTTGTACTGACCGCCCTCTATTTCGCGGCGAGCCTTATAATGGGCGCGGATGTCTACCTTATAGTATGCTTCGTCCTCATTTCGGCAGGCGCGGCGATGTGTATGCTATGGCTCAAAAAACGCGGCGCAAAGATTTTCGGGGAGCTTTAATCTATCGTTCTTAAAAGCTTTTTTGAGCGATTTTTTTGTTAATTTGAAAATTATTATAAACCAAAAGTTAAAAAAAAGCGATAATAATTCACATAACGCCAACTTTAAATTCACATAACGCCAACTTTATCCGACGGCTTGCCAAATAACCTTAAAAGCTGTAAAATGATTGGGTTATGATAGGAATTTATTTCAGCGGAACGGGCAACACGAAGCACTGCGTGGAAAAGCTCGTCAAGCTTGTGGACGGCTCCGCCATCGCCCTGCCGTTAGAGGGCGACGCGGCAGTGGCGGCAATCGCCAAGACCAATACGATATTTTTCGGCTATTGCGCGCGCAATTCCGATATGCCGTACTTCGTGCGCGAATTTATAACCGTACATAAGGAGCTGTGGAAGGGGAAGAGCATTTTCTGCATAGCCACCGTGGGCGGACGCGGCGGCGACGGCGCCGGACGCGGCGCAAGGCTCTTTAAAAAATTCGGCGCCGAGGTGCTCGGCGGAATGCATATCCGTATGCCCGAAAGCGTGTGCGATTATAAGGAAAAAAAGAGCGACGCGGGGCTGTCTCCCGAAAAGCTTGCCGCCGGGATTTTAAAGCGCGAAAGCGAGCAAAAAAAGCGGCGCGGGCGCAACCGCGGACTTATTGAAAGCGCGGACAGGCAAATCGAAGAAGCCGCAAAAGAGATAAGAAACGGCAGGTATCCTTCGGACGGGCTCGGCTTTTTCTGCCGTTTGTTCCGCGGCTCCGCCGCAGGGTCGGGCGGAAGCGCGCTTACCAAGGGCTATACCCGACGGCTGAAAATCGACGCGGATTTATGCGACGGCTGCCGTATCTGCGTTCAGCAGTGCCCCCTGCACAATCTGGTTATAAAGGACGGCAAGGCAGCGCCTTCGGGCAAATGTACGGCTTGCTACCGCTGTATAAACAAATGCCCTAAAAAGGCGATAACTCTGCTCGGGGATAAGGTTTCCGAACAGTACAGGATAGAACAATATCTGTAAATCAAAGGGGATATAAAGGTGGGTTTGCTTGAAACTCTGTTGGACGAAAACAACAACGAGGACATAATACTTAAAAACGCAGAGGGCGAGGATTTGACCTTCGAACAGGTCGCGGTCATCCCCTTTAACGACAGCCTTTATTGCGTGCTCAAACCCGTCACCGAGATAGACGGCGTAAACGACGACGAGGCGATAGTGTTCCGCGTGGACGAAGCGGACGGGGAGTCCGTCCTCGTCGTGGAAGAGGACGAGGAAGCGGCTATGCAGGTGTTCGAGCAGTATATCGCCCTCTGGGAGGAGCAGAACGGCGGAGAGGAGTAGGCGCAAACGGCGTTGCATAAAAAATCAATACTGAATAAAAAAGCCGGATAGCGGATACGCTTCCGGTTTTGTTTTTTATATCGTTCCGCATTTAAGCCGCCGCACGGCAGTTCAGTACAACGGCACAGCGCCCTCGGGCATCGTAAAGTTGGGTATATCCACGCGGCGGAAATACATTGCCGTATCGCGGTAGGTGCGGTGCGCGACGATATACACCCGTACCTGCGGATAGAGCGCGGCGAGGTTTTGTTTAAGCGCCGTGCAGTTGAGCACGTAATTCGCGACGTCGGAGTTGAGGTCGGCGCACACGGTCGCCGCGCCTCCGCTTAAAAAGTCGAGCAATCTTGCGCGGAATTCCGTGGATATGCTCGTAAGCGACCGCGTTTGACCGGTTCCGCCGCAGGCTTTACAGCGCGACGTTTTGGATTCGAGGGTCGAGTTGCCCGTGCGCTTGCGGTTAAATTCTACCAGCCCGAAGCGCGACATGGGCAACACCTTGCACTTGCCCTTGTCCGCCTTTAACGCGCGTTCGAGCTCCTGCACGATAGCCTTTTTATGATTTTCGTCGTTCATGTCGATAAAATCGACGACGAAAAGTCCGCCTAAGTTCCTTAAACGAACCTGTCTTGCAATCTCGCGCGTGGCTAAGATATTGGTGGCGTACACGGTGTCCTCTAAGCTGTCCCCGCCCGTAAATTTACCCGTGTTGACGTCTATGGCCGTCAGCGCCTCCGTCCCGTCTATTACGATGTAAGCCCCGTTTGCAAGCTCGGCTTTGGGCTGCATGGCTTTCAATATCTGCGAGGCTATGCCCTCGGAATAAAACATATCGGTATGCGCGTCGTGTAAAATTATTTCGGGCTTGTTATTTTCGGGGTAGACGTCGGTAACGCGCTTTACGCTCTCGTAAAGCTCTCTGTTGCCGACGTGGATTTCGTCGCCGGCAGCGGTCATCGAATCGCGTAAAACGCATATATGCAACGGGGAATCCCTGTATAAAAGCTCCCCTACGGGCGCGGCTTCGAAGCGCGACTTTACGTTTTCGAACAGATTGCGGAAGAAGTTCAGTTCGTTTAATTTATCGCGTATTACCGCATACGGCGCGGCGGTGCGCACAATCATTCCCTCCCCCTCGCGCAGGGAGTTTTTAGCGCTGAAAATCAGGTTCTTTTTCAGCTCGTAATCGGCGATTTTGCGCGAAACGCCCACAAACGGCGTGACGGGTAAATATACGAAATATTTGCCCACGAACGAAATGTTGGTCGTAACCTTTGCGCCCTTTTTGCCCGCGGCGGGCTTTAAAATCTGCACCATTATCTCGTCGCCCTCGTGCAGGTTTAGCTGTCCGGGTATGTCCACGTCGCCTTCGACGCCCTTGCTGTCGGGGGTCAGGTCGGTTACCGAAACGTAGCAATGCTTTTCGAGTCCGCAGTCTACGAACGCCGCCTGCATACCGTTCAGTACGTCCGTAACGCGCCCTTTATATACGTTGCCCACGGCGTCGGCGACCTCTGCGCTCTCGAAGGAATATTCGCATAAAACCCCGTCCTCGCACAGGGCGTAATAGTCTGTTCCGCAAAAGCTGTCGAAGTAAAGCTTTTTTGTCATTGTCCAAGCTCCGTAAGTAATTCGGCGCGGTTTGCCTTAATTGCCGCCGCCCCGTCAATTATTATAGCATATAAAGGCGGATAATCAAGGGGGTAAGCCGAAAATTTTTGCCGT
>CAZUYN010000010.1:0-30581 GCA_964624495.1 uncultured Clostridia bacterium | reverse complement strand
ACCCACGACCTTATGGTCCCGAACCATACGCGCTACCAACTGCGCTACGCCTCGAATGTATATCGTTATTATATTCTTATTTACGGTTTCAGTCAAACAAAAAACGTAAAGGTTAAGAAAAATTTTGACAGCCCTCCCCTTATAGCTTTCGGGGAAGGCTGTCGCGGTTTTTATCCTCTTATTATTTTTAATCAAAGCTTTTTCGAGCGGAAAAATATTATTGACGACGCCAACGACGCGGCGAAAGCGAACGCCGCCAATATACCCGTAATCAGTACGGGCAGCCAGGGCAGGGCGAGGCAGTCAATCTGTTCGTATACGGGCGCGGAAAACACAAATCTGCCTGCGCCGGACTGCGCCGCCGCATTGCACACGTTTACCAATACCAAAATCAGCGCCTCGGTAACGGCAAACCATACGACAAACACAATATTGCGCCGCTTTGCCCCTTGCAGGAATGAAATCGCGTATACCGAAAGCCACATGTATATGCCGAACAGCGTATCCCAGTCATCGTAATATGCGGATGTTTTAATTATTTCTTCGCCTATGACAAAAATATTTTCGCCCGTAAATATAAAGGCAAGCAAGCCTATGACCGAAAAGAACGCCAAGATAAAAGCTATCCAGACTACGCAACAGATAATCGCCAATAATGCAGTCGTAATAAAGCTGAACACTACCCTTTGCTTAGGCGAAAAGGGGGCAACCGACAGAAGGGACGGTTTTATGGCGGCGATCAGTCCTACCCCCAACGCCACGCCAATAAAGGAGGCGCGCAAAATGTCAAACGAGAAGCCGCTGTCGGACAATCCCGTTTGCATCGAGAACATTATGACTACGATTATTACAGTAACAACTGCGAAAATATTCTGCTTGTTTAACGTCCCGTTTCCACTGTTAATGCCTTTGCGCACGCATTTGAAATAAAGCCAAAATTCTTTGAATTGCCTTTTTATCGCTTTCATAGCTCTCCCCCTTATATACCGAAAATATCACGCGAAGTTAAGTCCCCGCCGCCTTGCTTTTTATAGCCCAGCAGGTGCACGAAAATTTCCTCTACCGTAGCAAGTCTTATCTGCAAATTTTCGCCCTCTTGAAGCCCCGTGTTTGCCGTAAGGAAGGTATAGCCGAACATATCTCCCGTTACGCCTATCGCGCAGGCGCGCAGCTCTTCGGTCATTTCCTTTGCGCGGACGATGCGGTAACGCTCCTTCAAGCTCTCCTTATCCTCGTCCAGAATCTTGTTGCCGTTATCGAGCATAACGATATAATCGGCAATCTTGTCCAAATCCCCGGTTATGTGCGTGGAGAACAGCACGGCGCGGTTTTCTTCGGTCATATACTCCTGTATGATCGTTATTATCTCGTTTCTGTCGTAAGGGTCAACGCCAGACGTGGGCTCGTCCAAAATGAGCAGGTCGGGATTGCGCGAAAGCTCTAACGAGAGCGTAATCTTCTTTTTCATGCCGAACGAATACTTTGAAATTTTTTGCTCCCGGGTCAAGCCGAACTTTTCGCACAGGGAGGCGAATTTAGCCTCGTCAAAGGTCGGATACAGACCCTTATACAGCTTTGCAATCGACTTGGGCTTTTGGTTCAGATTAAATTTCGGCTCGTCGAATACGCACGCGATTGATGACAGTATTTGCTTTTCGTTGCCCGCAAAGGGCTTGCCGCCGTACAAAATACTGCCGCTTTGGGTATCAACGGCGCGCATAACGGCTTTGATAAGCGTAGATTTACCCGCCCCGTTAGCGCCGATTAAGCCGGTTATAGCGCCCTTTTTTACGGCTAAGCTTAAATCGCCGATACGAAATTTGCCGAAGTCTACGCACAGGTGGTTTACTTCCAACGCGTTGTCTACTCTTTCTTCCATACTCCCTCCGCAATCTTTAAAAATTCTTCCTCCGTTACCCCTTGCGCCTTGGCGTAAACCGCGCAGGCGGAAAGCTTCTTGCCCAGCTCCTCCGCGCCCCTTTTGCATAACGCGGACTTGTCGATCCGCCTTACGAACACGCCCTTGCCGGCAACGGCGACGGTATAGCCCTCTTCGGTCAAATCGTCGTATACGCGCTTGGCGGTTATTATACCTATTTGCAGCTCCTTTGCGAGCATTCTTATAGAAGGCAGCATAGTATCGGGCGGAATTTCGCCACTGACTATCTGCTCCTTTATCTGTAATTTAAGCTGCTCGTATATAGGCGAGTCGGCGTTTTGGTCGATAGAAAGCCTCATCTCAACTGTTATTATATGATAGATACAGTTATATGTCAAGCGTTTTACAAAAATCGTCAAAAAAATTCCGCCACCCCTTTACGAGGCGGCGGAACTGTTAAATTTTATCGTTATTTCTTCAATACCATTTTGACGCTCATTCCCTCTTCGGTGCTTTCCATAGTAAGCTCGTTACCGCTTACGGTAGCGGTCTGATCTTCTTCGCCGTCTATGGTGAGAACGTATTTGCCGCCCTCTTCCTTCCAGGTACCGCTGACTTCCTCGCCTGCGGTCGTCATCGTAAACGTGTTGTCCTCGTTGACTGTGAGCACTACGTAGTCCTCCGTTATCGTAACGCCCATATAATCCTCGCCGGCTTTCATCTCTATGGATACGCCGTTGCCGGACATATTCATAGACGAAAATTTCCAGGTTCCCACGAAAGACGCGTTCGAGCACGCCGATATCAGCACGCACAGAAGTGCGGTGACGATGACGGAACTAATCGTTGCTGCTAATTTCTTCATTTTTTACTCTCCTGTATTGTTATTGTGTGTAATATTTTACCCACTTGAAGTAATTATATGTGTAATAAAGTAAAAAGTCAAGCGTTTTGAGTAATATTTTACACATAATATTAGGAAGGTAGGTAACGGAGATGTACAGAATCAAAGAGTTGCGGGAAGAAGCGGGAATAAGCCAGAGAGGGCTTGCGGCGAAGATAGGGGTCAGCCCGAAAGCCGTCAATTTTTGGGAGAGCGGAAACGTGGAGCCTTCGGCTAAATTTATCTGCGCAATGTGCGACGTTTTCGAATGCTCGGCAGATTATCTGCTCGGACGCGAGGACGAGTTCGGGAGTGTGAACGTTATGCGCGAGCTTACCGACGAGGAAAAAGCCTGGCTGCTCCTCTATTCCAAGCTCGGCAAAAAGAACGCGGAGGAAGCCGCGAACTTCGCCGCGTATCTGCTAAATAAAAAAGACTGAACGAAAAAACGCCGTCCGCCTTGCAGTCAGGCGGACGGCTTTCCGTTACTAAAATATTTTTATTAACCGAAAAATTCGTGATAGATTGCGGAAATACATTTTTCGCAATCTTCGTTTTTGACGCCGACGATTATATTGAGCTCGGACGAGCCCTGGTCAATCATCTTTGCGTTTACGTTGGCTTCCGCCATTGCCTTGAACAATCTTGCGGAAGTACCGATTGACGACGACATTCCGTGACCGACCGTTGCGATTAACGCGACGTTTTCTATAACCCTTATGACGTCGGGTTCGAGGTCGTTTTTTATGCCCTCTATAATCCGTTCGAGCTTATAGCCCTGAATTTGTTCGGAATCGACCACGACGGACATCGTATCTATACCCGACGGGATATGCTCTATGCTGACGTTCTCCCTTTCGAGCACGGACAAAACCTTGCGCACGAAGCCTATTTCGTTATTCATATGGTTCTTGTCGATCAGAATAACCGTAAAGTTTTTCTTGCCCGCGATACCCGTAACGACGTTGCCTTCGGGCTTGTATTGCGATATCGGCAAAATCGCCGTTCCCTCGTCGTCGGGGCGGAAGGTATTCTTTATATAAATAGGAATATTCGCCTTGCGTACGGGAAAGACGCTGTCGGTATGGAGCACGTTTGCGCCCATATACGAAAGCTCCCTTAATTCCTTATAGGAAAGAGCGCTTATGCGCTTGGGGTTGTTTACTATACGGGGGTCGCAAGCCAGAAAGCCCGAAACGTCCGTCCAGTTTTCGTATTCGGAGGCGTTTACCGCACGGGCGACTATCGCGCCCGAAACGTCCGAGCCCCCACGGGAAAAGGTCTTGATTTTTCCGTGGATATCCTTACCGTAAAACCCGGGGAAAACGGCTTTTTCGGTCTTTTCGCAGGCGGCGGCGATTGCCTTATACGTCTTTGCGTCGTCAAGTGCGCCCTCCTCGTTGAAAAATACCACGTCCTCGCTGTCTATAAACGCCGCGCCGAGGAGCTGCGCCATTACCTTCGCGCAGAGATATTCTCCGCGTGAAGCGCAGAAATCCTTGCTCTTTTCCTCGTCCATACGCCTTTCGGTTTCGTCGAGGGCGGCGGTTATGTCTATATCCGCGTTGAGTTCTTTAACTATGCTTTCGAATCTCGTCCTTACGGGCGCGAACGCTTCCTTGCAGGTGCCTTGGGCTTCAATCGCGTCGTAACAGGCGTACAGCAAATCGGTGACCTTTATATCGCCTCCGAACCTTTTACCGGGCGCGGAGACCACTATGAACCGCCTTGCGGCGTCCGATTCTATAATTTTTTTGACCGACTTCATCACGTTGCCGTCGGCCATCGACGTGCCGCCGAATTTACAAACCTTCAGTGCCATTTATCTTATCGCCTTTGCTTCTATATAATATCTTTTTTCATTTCCCTCCCCCATAGAAAAGGTCTTACGGGGAAGATTGCCGCCGGTAACTATAAGGCGGAAAAAATCGTCCTTGCCGACGGCGGGCAGAATTACCCCCACGCCGAGAGAGGAAAGCGCGCTTAGCTCGTCTTCGCCGTGAATATAATCCACCTCTCCGCCGCGGCGTTCCATAAACGCGGCTATATACGCGTCCAGCTCCCTTATGCCCTGCGGAACGTCCGCAGGGAACGGGATACGCGTTTTTTCGCCGTTCACTACAATATATGCAAATCCGCTTCCGCTAAGGTTAAGCCCCCCGGCAAATTCCTCCGCATACGGGGTTTTGACCAGCCTGTGAATGGGCTCGAAAAGTAGGGCGGAATCGTATATGTTCACAGCCTCGCAAAGGGCGAAACGCGCGGGGTGGTTTTTTTGCAATTCTTCGGGCAGCTGCTTTTTAATATTCTCCCAGCACGTCTTAGCCGTCGCAAGCGAATGGTTGCCGTCGCCGACCGCAAACAACAGCTTTTCGCCGTTGCCGTAATCAAGGCTTTCGGTCAATTTGTAAAAGCTTTCGGCTACCTCCGCCGAATTTTTTATAAACGTGCCCTTTATATGACCGCCGCCCATATTCAGGTCGAAGTCGTATAAGACTTCGCCGCGCGCGACAGCCGAAAGCACGGCGTTTTGCCTGTCGTCGTAAAGCAGCATAACGTGGGGCAATTCCACGGGGGCGTCGCGCCTTATTTTTACGCGCGGCGGTATTCTCTCCGTTATGGTCGCTTCGGTGGAGCGTATAAGGGCTTTGGAGCCGACGGCAAAGTCGTACTCCTCCAAATCTATCGCGAGCACGATACCCGTGCGCGTGCCGGACTGAGTCGTGCGTTCGACCAAAATCATACCCTCTTCGAGCTTCTTAAATACCCCGTCGTCCAGATAGCGGCGCATTTCGGCGTTTATGCTTGCAATGCGTTCCTCCGGGCGGTCTTTAAGATAAATTTCGGGATAGATGAGTTTCAGCGCGGAGGGCGCGTCGCCGACCAGCCTTTCCACCTCCTCCCAATAGGCGGCGTCGGACGTGAACTGGTCGCAGGCGTTGACTGCCCAAAGGTTCATATCCGCCGAAGCAGGTAATAAAATCCGTGGAATTTGTATTGCGTTCATAGTAAAAAATCAATTTATATTATATTTATCGCCGCGACCACGAACGCCGCAAGCAATGCCGCAAGTATTTTTATACCTATGTTTTTAGTGAAAATTCCGACTAAAAGCTTACCAAATTTTTTCATAGATTATACCTCCCTGCCCGTCAAGTCCGACCAATAATACTCGCTGAGGACGTTTTTAAGGTCTGCGTCGCTGGCGTACCTTTTAATGATTTCGCCGTTCTTCATAATGGAAATTATACCCGTTTCCTCCGAAACGACGATAACCGTAACCGACGCCACGTTGGTTACGCCGAGCGCGGCGCGGTGACGGGAGCCGATTTCCTGCGGAAGGGCGTCGTTTTCGATTATGGGAAGGAAGCAGCCCGCCGCGTGAATTTTGTCGCCCTCGATTATCATTGCCCCGTCGTGCAGGGGCGCTTTGGGATAGAATACCGCTTCTATCATAGAGGCGTTTATATCCGCGTTGATTACCGTACCGCTTGAAATGATGCCTTCGGGCAGGTTCTTGTTGGAGAGCACTATCAACGCGCCTATATCGTTCTTGGACATATGCTGTACGGCGCGGATAATCTCGTCCATAATAAGCTCGACTTCCCTCACCGTGACGGTATCGGTTTCCCTCTTGAAATGCTTTTTATTGCCCGTGCCGAGCAGCGAGCGTTTGAACTCGGTATTGAAAACGGTAAGCGCCATTAAATCTATAAGCACTATTACGATTGTAAGCGTCGTAGAATCGAGTCTGTCGGAAAGGCTGAAAGCGACGCCGCAAAGGACGATTATAAACGTAACGAAGGCGATAACCTTACCGCCCTTATTTTCCTTTAAGATATTGAACACGATATAAAAGGTTATCGTGAACGCGATAAATTCAAGAACGTAGCTTAGGTTGAAGCCGTCCGCCATATTCCTGATTTTTTCCCAGTACGCCGTCCAAAATTCGGCGTTCCAATTATTATTTTGTAACAGTAGTTGTCCTTGCATAGTCATCTCCCGACGTCGCCGCACGAATAAAAATCAGTTTACCCGTTTTTACTTTCGGTTATATATTATTATACTTATTCGGACAAAAAAAATAAAGCGTTTTTGACCGCTTTATGATTTTAGTTTTTAAATTAACGCTTTAAGGCGCGCCGCGCATATTATTCTAACCGAAAAATATTTGCGCAAACGCGCTTTCGAGCGCGCCCGACGAGGTTATAAGTCCGCCCTTAGCCGCCGCCGCGAGGTCATATAAGGAATTTATAAGCCCTATTAGCCGCTCTTGCCCCATCGCCTTTGCCTGTTGCGCCGTCTTTGCCAGAGCGTAGTCCTTCATTTTAAGCCGAGCGGCGATTTCGTCGCGCGGAGCGTCCGACGCGAGCACGGTAAGCAGGTTTTTGAAATAGTTTATTAAAGAAGCTATGACCGCGTTGGAGTCGTACCCCTTGGAGAGCAAATCGCGGCAAATTTCGGTAAACGCGGCGTAGTCGCCCCTCGCCACGGCGCCCGTCATTTGGTATATTCTGTAATCGGCGTCCTTATACACGAGCTCGTCCACGTCGGCTTTGGTGATAAGCGAGCCCTTGCCCCACTCTATCAGTTTTTCAACCTCACGGCTGACCCGCGCCATATCGGTAACGCAATAGTCGGCTATGGCTTCGCACGCCTCCGCCGAGGAGGAAACGCCAGCCCTTTTCATTGTGAGATACGCCCACCGCGCGACCGTTTCCCTGTCGGCTTTGTTGCAGTCGAAATAAGCAACGCACTTTTTGCGCTTTAAATCGCACCCCTTTTTAGTCTGCGAATTGACAATCATCAACAGCGCGGTATCCGGAAAATTTTCAAAGAGCGGCTTTAAATATTTTTCGTATTCCTGCTCGGTCGGATAAAATTCGGTCACCTTGACTACGCGGCATTCGGACATAAACGGAAACACCTCCAACGCGGAGGTTATGTCGGCAAGCGCCGCGCCCCTGTACTTTTCACCCTCGAATGAGGTAAAATTTAGCTCGGGCGTTTCCAGAAACGCGTCCCTGACCTGTTTTTCCGCAGAGGAGCGGAAATAAGCGTCGTCACCCTCGAAGAGATAAATCTGCCTTCTCCCGTTTTTCAAATCGTCTTTAAGTTCGGTAAATTTCATTGTTTTCCAATCCCCGTGCGGACAAACCGCCGCCGAAAGTAAAAATAATATTGCCGTCCTCCGCGCAATAAGCCGGATTTTCGGCGGTATATGCGGCGGAGCCTCCGCCCGCGTTTTCAATTGTCTTATAAGCCGCCGTATCGGCTTCGGCGGACTGTGCGAAAGAGGTTCCGCGGCATAACGGTATTACTGCAACGCATATCAGTGCGACAACCGACGCTGCCGCTAACGCGCCCCTGAAATATGCGCGCAGATTGAATTTATCGCTGAGCGCAAGCATTAAAATTATAAACGGCGCGTACACCCAAAGCCCGAATTCGCCCGAAATTATCGCGTTTTCAAAGCCGCAGGTGACGACTATATTTATAAGAAATTCGGTCGGGGTGGCGGCTATCGCCATTAAAGGAGCCGCGAAGGGCAATATAAGGCACACGACCGTAGCCGAAAAAAGCAACACATACAGCGCGGATATCGCGGGAACGAATACGAGGTTGAGTATCAGCCCCGCCCAGGAGACGTAGCCGAACGACGACGCGAGCACGGGAACCGTGGCTATCTGCGCCGACCAGCCGACCGCCGCCGTACTGCGTACTTTATAGGGCAGAAACGCGAGCGCAGACGAAAGCGTGTGCGAAAGCAGTATTATGCCGAGCACCGCGCCGAAAGAGAGGATAAAGCCGACGTCGAACAGATATAACGGGTTAATCAGCAGTAAAATTATCGCCGACAGCGAAAGAGCGTTCCAGGAATCGTACCGTTTGTACAGGCAGGAAGCCAGCGTCGAAACCGAGCACATAACCACGGCGCGCACCGACGACGGCGAAAAACCGCACACTCCCGCAAACATAACTATAAAGCTTATCCTTACCGCCGCGGAGAGAAAGCGGTTAAGCCCCGCCCTTTTGAAAATTTTGGTCAGCACGCCGAAAATTACGCCTATGTGCAGACCCGAAACGGCGAAGATATGGGCTAATCCGCCGTAACGGAACGCCGACAACGTGCCTTCGGATATCATATCCGAATTACCCGTAAGCATTGCAAGCGCAACGGCGGCGGTTTCGCCGTCCAGATTGGAATACAGCAGGTTTTCGACCGCCGCGGAAATTCCGCCGAACAGCGAAAAGCCGTACCTTGCCTCTAAATTTTCCGTAACCGTACAGGAATATTTTATGCCCTTAGCCGCGTAATAGCTTACGCCGCCGTCCGAAAAGAAGGACAACAGCCGCGGCTCGGAGCAAAAGCTTACGCTGTAACCGCGGCGGCAATAATCGCCCGCAGTTTCCGAAAGGTAAGCAATAAGCTTGCCGTCAATTTTCGTATCCCCGAAGCGGACGTCCCCGATAACTATGTAGCGGCTTCCGCTTGAAGTTATTCCCGTTTCCCTGACCGTGCCGCAGACGGTTACCGCGCCGTCTATAAGCGCCTCCTGCCGCGCATACGACAAATACAGGGCGTAGCCGTAGACTGCGGCGCATATAAAAATCACGGCGGCGAACAGCAGAATAACGACGGGCGCCGCCCTCTTTTTAACCAAGCCGCAGACAAACGCGGCGGCGAAAATTATTAAAGCAGGCGCCGCAAGCCATATTGCGTCGATATTGACATATGCCGAAAGCACCGCGAAAAGTATTCCCGTAGCGAGAACGGTTGCATAAAAAACGGGCAGACGGATATTGAAAAGCTTTTTCATATTCCACCGTCTGTCCATTATAGCACTTTATAGCCGTCAAGTCAAATAACCGCGGCGCGGCTGTTAAAAGGCGTTTCAGCCGCCCAGAAATTCAACTCCTTTGAGCATAACGTCGTTTACCGTGTCGTTTACGAGCGAATAGGTTATGATCTTTCCGCACCGCACGCTTTTTACTATGCCCAGATTTTTAAGCAGCCTTAACTGGTGGGATACCGTCGTCTGGTTGATGTCCAGAACGCGCGACAGGTCGGTTACGCACATCTCCGATATGGCGAGGGCGGACAGCATACGCACCCTCGTAGGGTCGGCAAACACACCGAAAAAGCAGGTTATGCTGTCAAGCACGTCTCCTTCGGGGACATACTCTTCTACCAATTCTTTCGTACGTTTATCCAAAAGCATCATATCGCGCATGGCAACGCCCTCCTGACGACATAATTATATCGGCTAATATGAGCGACCGTCAATATGACTTTTTGACTTATATTGTCACAAACCCGAAAGAATTGTCAGTTGGTGACAATGCCTGCCACCGTATAGCCCGCCTCGGTTATAACCTTGGTCAGTTCCTCGTCCGAAAGCTCCTCGCGGCTCCTTACCACGGCGGTCTTTTTCTTTAACTTGACGTCCGCGGACACCACGCCTTCAACCGCCGAAAGAGCCTTTTCGACCCTCGACGCGCAGTGCTCGCAACACATACCCTCTATGCTTATTATCTTTTTCATATAATTGTCCTCCCCGGAATTTTTAATTTTATTTCCGACTTCCGCCTTATTTAAAGCAGGCGTTAAATTCTTGTTTTTATAGAGCAGCAGTCTTAACGCGTTGCCCACGACGAACAGCGAACTCAGGCTCATGCACAGCGCGCCCCACATGGGGTTGAAGGCTACGCCCGCAAACGAAAGCGCGCCTGCCGCCACGGGAATCATCACCACGTTATAGAAAAACGCCCAGAAAAGATTTTGCTTTATATTGCGCACAGCCGCGCGGCTTAAATCTACCGCGGTGTCGAGCGCGCGCAAATCGCCGCCGATAAGCACGACGTCCGCGCTGTCTATCGCCACGTCGGCGCCCCCTCCTACCGAGATGCCGACGTCCGCCTTTTTGAGCGCAGGGCTGTCGTTTATGCCGTCGCCGACCATTGCGACTACGCCGCCTATATTCTGCATATTCTCCACCATACGCAGCTTATCTTCGGGGAGAACGCTCGCGACGTAATCGTCAAGCCCGACGCTTTGCGCCACCGCCTTTGCCGCCACCTCGTTATCGCCCGTAAGCATTGCAAGCTTAAAGCCGCGCTTTTTCAGCAGCGATACCGCTTCGGCGCTCGTCTGCTTGACCGCGTCGGTTACGGCGAACAGCGCAAGCGCCTTTTTATCGTCGGCAAGATATACGACCGTCTTGCCCTGCGACGACAGTTCGTCCGCCTTGACCTTTGCTTCCTTTTGTAATTTTACGTCTTCGATTAACGCACGGTTGCCCAGCCTGTATCTTGTTCCGCCGTACACCGCCGTCGCGCCCTTGCCTACCGTATAGATAAATTCCTCCGCAAGCGCGCCCGTTCCGCAATATTCGGATATACATTTCGCAAGCGGATGGTTGGAGTTGCCCTCGATAGCGCCCGCTATTTCGAGAACCTTTGCCCTGTCCGTTCCGAACAGCTCCAAATCGGAGACCTGCGGCTTGCCCTCGGTCAGCGTTGCGGTCTTATCCAGCAGAACGCAGTTGATTTCACGCGTTTTTTGCAGGGCTTCGGCGTCCTTGTACAGCACGCCGAGAGAGGCTCCCTTACCCGTAGCGGTCATTATCGCCACGGGTGTGGCGAGTCCGAGCGCGCACGGGCAGGACACGACGAGCACCGAGATTGCATGGGTTACGCAATGGTCGGCGTTGAAGCCGCCGTCGATAATAAGCCATACCAAAAAGGTTATCAGCGCGATCGCCGTTACCGCAGGCACGAAAATTCCCGCGACCTTATCGGCAAATTTCTGTATGGGCGCTTTTGACGCGCCCGCCTGCCTTACCATTTTTATTATCTGCGAAAGCGTGGTATCGCCGCCCACCTTCTGCGCGCGTACCTTTATCAGCCCGTCGGTATTGACAGACGCCGTGGTGACGACGTCGCCCTCCGACAATTCCACGGGCATACTCTCCCCCGTGATAGCCGACTTATCGATAAAGGCGTGACCTTCGGTTATTTCGCCGTCTACGGGGACGTAATCGCCCTGCTTTACTATTACGACGTCGCCTACCTTTACGCTCCTTGCGGGTATCTGCCTGTACTCTCCGTTTACCTCCGCCGTGACCGTATCGGGAGCCAGACGCAGGAGCTTTTCTACCTCCTCTCCCGTCTTTTTCTTTGATTTTTCTTCCAGCCATTTGCCGATATCTACGAGCGTAACTATCATCGCCGCGCTTTCAAAATACAGGTGAGAGCCGCCGACGGTTATGCCGAAGAATAAAAGCACGGTCAAAACGAGCGAATAGACAAAGGATACGCCCGCCCCGAGCGATACGAGAGTATCCATATTGGGCGCCTTTTTTATAAACGCCTTAAAGCCGCGGGTAAAATAGAGGTAGTTGACGCCCATTACCGCCGCAGAAAGAACGCCCTGCGCCAAAGCCGACCATTTGACGTTTTCGCCCAAATCGACTATATGCATCAGCCCCATAGACAAAAACATTACGGGCGCCAACAGACAGAGCGAAATGATGAAGCGCAGCAGTAGCCGCCTGTCTTCGTTTTTCTGCTTTTCCGCAGGGGCTTCGCCCTCGTTATACACGCCGTAGCCGAGCCCCTCCACGCAGGAAAAAATACTCTCTTCGGTAAGCGCCGCGCCGTCGAAATCAACGCGCATGGACTTGCCCATAAGACTGACCTCGACGGCGTATACCCCGTCGAGCTTAGCCACAGATTTTTCTATGCCCGCCGAACAAGCCGAGCAGGTCATCCCCGTAACGTCGTAATTTTTTATCATCCGCTTATCCTATTTCATTAATTTTTGCAGGAGCGCGACCAGCTCGTCGATAACGCCGTCGTTGCCCTGTCTTATGTTCTCCGCGACGCAGGTGCGGACGTGGCTTGCAAGCAAGACCTTGCTGAAACTGTTTAACGCCGCCGACGCCGCCGACGCCTGCATCAGCACGTCCGCGCAATAAGAATTTGCCTCGACCATATTCCGTATGCCGCGCACCTGCCCCTCTATCCTTTTCAGTCTGTTGGATAAATCTTTAAGCTCTTCGGGCGTTCTTTCCTTAACCTTACGTTCGCAAGCGGCGCAAGCCTTATCGCATTTTTCTTCCATAAGTCACCCCGTTATACCCCCGTCGGGTATTTTTTATTAATCCGATTATATACCCTTATAGGGTACCTGTCAAGCGCTTGGGAAAATTTTTATTATAAGTCGGTTAAAATTGCTTGAAATTTGCAGGCTTTTAATATAGAATAATTAATGGTTTTTGCAGAGGTGGCGGAGCGGTCGAACGCGCACGACTCGAAATCGTGTTACGTAGGAATACGTACGGAGGTTCGAATCCTCTCCTCTGCGCCAGCCCCCGAACGGTTTGTCCGTCCGGGGGTTTCGTTTTTCCGTCGGGAGAAAACGGACGCGCTCATACCGCCCTTCGCGTCGGGGCGGGCGTAATTTTTCACGGGCGGCATAGTTTTGCGTGAAATTATGTATAGACTTGCTTTATTGCTCCGATTGTATTATAATATCTTGGAAATGTATCGCGCCGTTCATTTTATTTGATTTTAGCTATATAGTATAAATAATATAACATCGGAGATTTAATGAAGTTTTTCAAGCATTTGTTCAGTAAATTTTTTATAGTTGCGCTACTTCTCTTCTTGCAGGTAGCGGTTATCGTCGCCGTCTTTTATTTGCTTAACGCTTATTTCAACACGGTCGTCATTTTCAGTTTAATACTCGCCGTTTTCGTAGTGCTGTATATAATAAACAAGGACGACCAGCCCGAATTTAAAGTTCCCTGGCTTATCCTCATCTTCGTTACTCCCCTCTTCGGAATTACCTGTTACATACTGTTCGCCAACCCGAAACTTAGCAAAAAACAGGCGAAGCGGCTGAGGCTTATCCACGCGCGCACAAAAAATTACGTCGCGCCGACAGACGCGCAACTGAAGAAATTAAAGGACGAATACCCCGACTTCTACGGCATAGACAGATATTTGAACCGGAATGCTTTCCTGTGCGGTCATTTCAACAACCGCGTTACCTACTTTAAATCGGGCGAGGAATTTTTCCCCGACTTTCTCAACGAGCTTGAAAACGCTAAGGAATTTATATTTATCGAATACTTTATAATAAGCGCCGGTAAGATGTGGGATACCGTCCACGAAATATTAAAGCGCAAAACCGAAGAGGGCGTCGAGGTAAGAATTTTATACGACGACATAGGCAACGCGGGCTTACAAAAGACCGAATACTACCGCACCCTTAGGAAAGAGGGCATTAATTGTTGGAAATTCAATTCCTTCCACCCCTTCGTCTCGGGCGTTTACAATTACCGCGACCACAGAAAAATCACGGTCATAGACGGCAGAGTTGCCTATACGGGCGGACTGAATATTGCGGACGAATACGTAAATCTCGACCACCGTCTGGGCTATTGGAAGGACTCCGCAATTAAGATAGAAGGCTCGGCGGTGGCAAATCTGACCGTACTGTTTTTACAGCTCTTCGACCTGACCTCTAAAAGCGTCTCCGATTACAATAGATATCTCGACCGCGAATACGAGGTATTCGGCGACGGCGGTTACGTTCACCCGTTCGGCGACGGGCCCAAGCCCTATTACACGGAGCTCGTAGCCGAAAACAACTTTATCAATATGCTTAACGCCGCCAAGAATTACGTCTATATAACCACGCCCTATCTGATTATGGACTATAATCTGACGTCGGCTATAAAGAACGCGGCTTACCGCGGAGTGGACGTGCGCATAGTAACGCCGCACGTTCCCGACAAAAAATTAATCTTCAATATTACGCGTTCCAAATTTCCGTCGCTTTTGAAGGCGGGCGTGAAAATTTACGAATACACCCCCGGCTTTATGCACGCTAAAAGCGTACTCGTGGACGGCGAATACGCTTTTGTGGGCACCGTTAATTTCGATTACAGAAGCCTTGTGCACCACTTCGAATGCGGCGCGGTTATGTACAAGACCCCCTGCATTAGCGATATAAAGAGCGATTTGGAGCATTGCATAGAGCTTTCCTTGGAAATAACGCCCGAAAATTACAAGCAAAACAGACCGGTAAGAATTATAAACAGTCTGCTCGGCGTGCTCACCCCTATGCTGTAAGCCTATTAAAAATAAAACCGTACGGCAAAAACCTCCCCCGCGTAAAATACGCGGGGGAGGTCGGATTTTTCCGCATTAGTTTAACTTTTCTTTAAGAGTCTTGCTTACCTTGAAAGATACTGCCTTGGAAGCTGCGATTTCAACGGTTTCTCCCGTCTGGGGATTGCGCCCCGTTCTCGCGGCCCTGTCGGTAACTTTGAAAGCGCCGAAACCGGGTATAGCCACCTCTTCGCCGGCGACCAAAGCGTTTACGATAGCTTCCACTGCCGCGTTTACCGCGTCTCCGGCAACGGCGAGAGTTAAGTCTGTCTTTTCGGCAACTGCCCTGACTAATTCAGTTTTGTTCATTCATTTTTCTCCTTTATAATTGAGTTAGTTATATAATATATTGTAATATTAAACTAATCAAAAGTCAATGATTTCAGTGAAGTATATTACATAAAGGCTTAATTTTTGACTGAAACGACAGAATTTTTGCGAATTTTGACAATTTGTCAGCTTACCACGCGCACCACGGCGGAAACCTTTGCCAATTCGCAGTTGGCGTTTATCTCCTCCACCGCTTTATTTATGCTGTGTTCCTTGGTCTTATGGGTTATAAATATGATGGGAAGCGAGCCGTTTTCGCCGCAACTTTCGTCCTCCTGCACCATCTGGGAAACGCTTATGCCGCAGTGCGAGAAAATGGACGCGACCTTTGCGAGCACGCCGGTCTTATCGCAGGCGGCTATGCGGATATAGTACGCGCTTGTGAAATTTTTTATGAATTTAGTGTTAGCCGCGGCTCTTTCGGTATTTACGAAAGTAGAATAGGGATAATTGACGTGCGTCGCGCAATAGATGACGTCGCCGACAATCGCGCTGCCCGTGGGAAGGGCGCCCGCGCCCCTGCCGTACAGCATTACGTCCTCTACGCTGTCGCCCGTCAGATAGACCGCGTTATAGCTGTCGTTTACCGAGGCGAGCGGATGGTTTGCGCGGATAAACGCGGGATGCACCCTTACTTCTATGCCGTCGCCCCCGTTTTTGCCGATTGCAAGCAACTTCATAACGTATCCCAGCTGTTTGCCGTAATTTATGTCCTTAACGCTGATATCCGTAATTCCCTCGCGGTAAATTTCGGTATAGGGAATTTTCGTGTGGAACGCAAGGCTTGACAGAATAGAGAGCTTGTAAACCGCGTCGTAGCCTTCGACGTCGTTCGTGGGATCGGCTTCGGCATAGCCGAGCGCCTGCGCCTCCTTCAACACGTCGCCGTAGCTCGCCCCGTCCCGCGACATCTTTGTAAGTATATAGTTGGTCGTGCCGTTGATAATCCCTATCATCGACGTGACCGTATTGCCTTGAAGATTGTCTAAAAGAGAGCGTATAATAGGGATACCGCCGCCGCACGTCGCCTCGTAGAAAAGTCCGCAATGGTTCTTTTTTGCGGCTTTTTCAAGCTCGTGCGAGCACTTGCAATACATCTCCTTGTTGGAGGTGACTACCGACTTGCCGGCGTTGAGCGCGTCGAGGACGAAGCTCCTTGCCGGCTCTAATCCGCCCATAACCTCTATGACTATGTCTACCTCGGGATTGCTGCAAATGACCGCAATATTGTCGGCGATTTTGCTCTCTTCGATACCGAGGGCGAGAGCGCGCTCCTTGCGAAGCTCTAACACGTTCTCCACGACCAAATCAACGTTATGAATTTTTTTATAGTCCTCTCTGTGCCCGGTGAGGATTTTGTAAGTACCTCCCCCGACGACGCCGAGACCTAATATCGCAACTCCGACTTTCTTCATTTTTTTACCTCTGCGTTAAGTGAATAAAGATATTTCAAGCCTTCCAACGTGAGGAGCTTGTCCACGACGTCGATGCAGGAAATTTCTTTGGCGATAACTTCGGAAAATCCGCCCGTGGCGACCGTGGTGATATTTTCCGACTTCATTTCCTTTTTCATTCTTTTGACGATATATTCGACCAGACCGCAGAAACCGAATACGATACCGGACTGCATATTGGTCACGGTATTCGTGCCTATAACCCTTTCGGGGCGTTCGATTTCCACCCTCGGCAGTTTGGCTGTGCCGTTTACAAGGCTGTCCAGCGAGCCCTTTATGCCGGGCGCGATAACGCCGCCTATAAATTCGCCGTTTTCGTTTACGGCGTTAAAGGTAGTCGCCGTGCCGAAGTCTATTATTATTACAGGCGCACCGTATTTTTTAACGGCGGAAACGTTGTTTACGACCCTGTCCGCCCCTACTTCCTTGGCGTTATCCACCTTTAAATTGAGCCCCGTTTTAAGCCCCGCGCCCAAAATCAGCGGAGTGATTTTCAGGTAAGTACGGCACATACGCTCCATAGTATAGTCCAGAGAAGGCACTACCGAGGAAATTATTCCGCCCTCTACGGAGGATACCGAAACGCCGTGCGTCAGCAGAATTGTGCAAAGCTGTTCGCCGTATTCGTCCGAGGTCTTTTTATGCTCGGTGGCGACGCGGAAGGACAAAACGAGTCTATCCCCGTCGAACAGGGCGTATTTGATATTGGTATTACCTACGTCAAGACATATTATCATTAGTCTGCTTTTTCCTTACCGAAAATCTTTTAGTTGCGACGTTGTTTACCGTATAAACCGCGGGGGCGAGAACGAGATTTATGGCAAGCTCCACGAAGAAATTTACCGTGATAAGCACCACGAATACGATGTATGCGGGCGAAAGACCCGAAACGTCCATACCCGCGCCGGTAAGATAGTCCAATATGGGCTGCATTATTATGAACGCGCCGATTGCGAAAACTCCCGTATTGCAGACGGGCGCGAGCGCCGACGCGACGAACACACCCACATATTTGTTCTTTTTTGCAATCGGCTTATAAATAAGCGACGGAATTACGCCTGCCGCTATGCCCTTTGCCAAGCACAAAAACACGGTGAATACGGGTTGTTCGCCCAAAAGAAACAGGGTAAACGGGTCTAATCCTATAAACGCGTCGATTATTACGACCAGCCCGAACAGACATCCGAGTATCGCGCCTGCCGTAACGCCTAAAATTATGCCGCCGAGCACAATCGGTACCAGGACGAGGCAGAACGTCGTCGCGCCTATCTTCATAAATCCGCTGAGCATCTGCAACGCGATGACCAACCCTGCAAGCACGCCGAGATAAGCGACGTACTTTGCCGTAAACAAAGTCTTTTTTTCCTTCTTCATTTTGACCTCCATCGGATTTCTTTCAGAATATCCGCAGAAAAAATTTATTAAAACTTATACACGGTCAGCCCCGTAAACGGTGACAGCCGAAAGTTTCCCCTAACGTTAATATTCTTATATTATATCATCCGCCATAATTTTTGGCAAGCGATTGACCGCCGTGTAACATTTTTTAGAAAAAATAAATATTATTTACTATAAAACATAACGAAAGTTTATGGACTGCAAGGTCAACAAAAACCTTTACATAACGCCTTGCAGAATAATTACGGGAGGAAAACTATGAACTTATTTTCTAACTTCGGCGGCTGCAACAGCTGTCTGTGGATTCTCATTCTGCTTTTAATCGCTTCCGCATGCGGCGGAAACGGTCTTGAAGGCGTTCTTGCCGGAAGTTGCACGCCCATACTCTGCGCCTTGATTTACAGTATGTGGAAAAACGGAACTTTAAATAACCTGTTCTGCGGCAGGAGCGGCGACTGCGGATGCGGCTGTAACTGAGTAAAACAAGACGGGTCGTTCGCACGACCCGTCTTTTATTTTTTTGTCTTTTATTTATTTGCCGAAAGGTATTTATACGCCGCCGCGACCGTCTTGGCGTCGTTGATTTCCCCGCGTTCTATCATATCCGTCACCTCCGCGACGGTAAAAAATTCGCCGTCGTCCGGTTCCGCGCCGACGTGCTCCAAAATTTTCTCCGCCTTTAAGCCCGTATCAAACAACCAGACCGCCCAATTCCTCGAACAGCGCGGCAACGCTTTCGCTGACGAAACCGGTATACAGCATAAAGTAATTATAGCCGCAGGTCAACGATTTTATAAGAGCGTGATCGCAGGCTTTTACGGCGTCCGCAAGAGCGGTTAAAATAGCCGCCGCGGCTTCTTTATCCTCTTCGGCAAGCGCCGCCGAGGAAACCGCCTCTTTTTCGGCGGAAATGAGCAGAAGAACCAAATTCTGACCGTCGGTCAGTCCGTACCTTTCGGGTATCTGCGGCGGTATCTCCTCTTCCTCCAACTCCTTTGAAAAGACGTCGCACACTATGTTTTCCAACGCCCCGATGACCTCGTCGCAGAAGAGGCGATAGCTCGAATAAAAGCTGCCGTCCTTAGGATAATATTTCTGCAAAAACGCATTGAAATTTATGTCGTTGCGGTCGAACTCCACAAGCAGGCAGAATATAAACGCAAGCCTTTCGCCCACCGTATCGGGCAAAACCACGCGGCAACGCCCGCCCTCTTTAAAACAGCGTTGCTTTACCGCAGGGTAATCGAACCCCGACGCAACGGTATCGAACAGCTCGTAAAGCTCGGAGCTGTTCACGATAGATTTAAGCAAATCCTTGATTTTTGTCGTAGCCATTATGAATTTGCAATTTTTCAGCTCTTCGCATTTTGTTAAAAAATCCGTAATCTGCGCCTTGACCGTTTCCACTTAATCCACCTTTTGTCAGTCCATTTCTTGTCGGTTGAAGCCTAACCGAAATAATTATAACACATAAATTTGTAAAATAAAATATTTTTCGCCCAAATATCTTGATTTTGGAACAAATAAAAGATATAATTAATAATACTTTCACGTTATTTATTCATTTTTTCGAAAAGAGCGGCAAATTATGTTAAGACAGACGGAAACTTCCATAAACAAATTAATAATTCTTTTCGTCTTTGATAAGATGGAGACCGCCCTTTCCGAGAGAACGATTGTCGATATGTGTTCCACCTCCAACGACTGGATGAACTATATGGACTGCGTAAACGTCATACATAAACTGATAGACGACAATTTTATCTTTGCCGTCAGCGAAGAGGACGAGGACAACACCCTTTACACCATCACTCCCGACGGGCGCGAAACGCTTGCCAATTTTTATATCAACATTCCCAAGAGCGTCAGGGAGGAAATATCGAAATTCGTAAAGATTAACAGCGGAAAATATAAGAACAGGCAGGAATGCAGGGCCGATTATTATAAAAACAAAGACGGCACCTATACCGTTTATTTAAAAATCCTCGCCCCGGTACAGCCTATGTTAGAGTTGAAATTTGTCGTTCCCGACAAAAAAACCGCCAATACCATTTATAAAAAATGGGAAGAAAAAGCCGCCAACGTGTATACGGCTATCTACGAAAATCTATGCGACTGAGGTTAATTTATGGCTACCTTTACCTATAAAACGAGCGGAACCTGTTCACGGGCAATCGCCTTTGACGTGGACGGCGACAACAAAATGCACAACGTGAAATTTGCAGGCGGTTGCGCAGGCAATACGCAGGGCGTGGCGCGGCTGTGCGAAGGGCGCGACATCGACGAGGTTCACGACACCGTAAAAGGCGTGCTCTGCCGTAACGGCACCTCCTGCCCCGACCAGCTCGCCCGCGCAATCGAAGCGTACAAAAGCGAAAACAATAATCACTAAAAAAATTCAGCCGTTCCGAAGATATCCGGAACGGCATTTTCCTTTTACGGTTTATTATTTTTTGACCGTATTATAAAAATCTTCCATATCGCTGTCTGCAAGCGAGAAGTAAAAGCAACGCCCGTCGTATCCCTTACCGCCGTTATAGCGTATGACGTTGAAGCCCGTAAATCGGGGCTGTACGTTGACGAGCAGCCTTTCGAACGGCAGTCCGTTGTTGCAATACCGGCTGCCGAAGGCAAACTCAGTCCATAAGCCGTCCTTTACCGCAGAAGAAGTTTCGCGATCCAAGCTGACGCCGTATGCAGGCATCTGACGGGCGAATCTAAGCATTCCCGTCCAGGCGGCGCAGATTTCTTTGAATTTAGCGTCGTCTTTGGTATACGCGACTACGTTGCCGCAGTCGTAAACGTTTACCTGTTCCGCGTATTTTGCTATATCCTGAATTTCGATTTCCGGCACCATATTCATATATTACGCAATTTTTTAAAGGTTATTCTTTGGGCCGTCCGCCGCGCTTACCACCGATTTTATTAGATACAACGGGTACGGGGCGTCGCTTTCGTGAGCGGAAACCAGCCTGCGCACCACGCCGCTTTGCAGGCGGTTATGCCTTCCGAGCGGCGCCGAAACGACGTCGCCTTCCTTTATCCCTCCGTCGGGGCAAAGATACCAAAAGAGACGCCCCGCGACGTTTTCGTCATCGGGAAATTCGATTGCGGCAAAGAGCATTTTTTCATCCATTTGACTTATTTTATCATTTTACGGCGCGTTTGTAAAGACCTAACCGCTAAAAACATACAAAAACGGGGCTTTACCGCATTACGGCATAGCCCCGACATCGTAATTCAGATGATAAACCTATTATTTCTTGTCTTCGCTTTGGGCAACGACTTCGGTCTTATCGTAAAAGCCGCAGTTGCCGCAAACCCTGTGCGCCTGCATAAACTGGTGGCAATGAGGGCACTCTACAAGCGTAGGCGCCGTTGCCTTGTAATTCGCAAACCTTTTATTCGTCCTGCTCTTGGACTGCTTTCCCTTGGGTACTGCCATATCTATTACACCTCTCTAAATTTATCTTGTTTATTCACCGTTTCCGCAAGCGCCGCACAACAGCACGTCGGGCTGGCTTAACAGCAACGCGTCGGTCGCCGCTTTGGATAAATCTAACCTTACGCCGTCGTAATAATAGTTATCCAAATCGTCCTTATCGGTGACGAAAAGCAATTCCGTCGTAAACTTAACAGTCCTTTCCGCATCGCCGAGGCAGTAGCTGCACTGACCTTTAAGCCTGTAAGACAAAGTCAGCCGCACTTCCACTTCGTCGCCGTCCTGAATTTCGTATACGCCGCTAACGCTTACCGCCCCGTCAAACCGACAAAGCGGTATTAAAAGATTATCCTCCGACGGCGTGAATTCATATTCGATTTCACCGCGGTATTCGCCTTTTGCAAGCAGTCTTTTAATCTCTAAAACCATATCCGGAACCGACTTTATTATTTTATTATATGCTAAAATAATTGTCAATCAATTTTCGGCGGCAAGACAAATCTTTTTAAAACAAGTTGACGGCGCCGATTTTTAAAGTAATTCCGCCGTCTCCCTTGCGATGACAAGCTCTTCATTGGTGGGAATTATAAGAATTTTTACCCTGCTGTCCTTTGCGGAGATATCGTGAATGTTGCCGTCGTTAGGCTTTTTGTTGGCTTCCTTATCGATTTTTACGCCGAGGAAACCAAGCCCTTCGCAGACGTCCTCGCGTACCGTGGGGGTATTTTCGCCGATACCCGCGGTAAAGACGATGCAGTCAAGTCCGCCCATAGCCGCGGCATAAGCGCCGACGTATTTCTTGGTCTGGTAAGCGAACATATCGAGCGCGAGCGCACACCTTTCGTTGCCGTTCTCCTTACCCGACAAAAGATCCCTGAAATCGGACGAAACGCCCGAAATACCAGCCACACCGCATTGCTTGTTCAGATAGGTTACCATATCGGCGTGGCTGAGCCCCTTCTTCCTTGCGAGAAATTCAACCGCGGAAGCGTCGATATCGCCCGAACGCGTGCCCATAAGCACGCCCGCCAGGGGCGTAAAGCCCATAGACGTATCCACGCACTTGCCGCCGTCTACCGCGGAAATGGAGGAGCCGTTGCCGAGGTGGCAGGTTACGATTTTAAGCTCCGACGGCTTTTTGCCGAGATATCTTGCCGCCTCCTGCGAGACGAACTTATGGCTGGTGCCGTGCGCGCCGAACTTTCTTACGCCGTATTCCTTATAATCTTCGTATTTAATGCCGAAGAGGTAAGCCTTTTCGGGCATAGTCTGGTGGAACGAGGTATCGAATACCAACGCCATAGGCGTTTCGGGCATAACCTCCATACAGGCGCGGAGCCCCGTAGCCGCCGCAGGATTGTGGAGAGGCGCAAGCTCGAAGGTCTTTTCTTCGAGGGTTTTTAAGACTTCGGGAGTGACCAGCGTGGTCTTTTTGAAGTATTCGCCGCTCGCAACTATTCTGTGACCTACCGCGTCGATCTCGTCCATAGACTTGATTACGCCGATTCCATCGTCTTGAAGGGCGGACAGAACTAACTCTATCGCGACCTTATGGTTGGGCATAGGCTGAGTATAGACCTTTTCCTTGCCGTTGCCCTTAGCTTTGAGGAGCGAGCCGTCTATACCTATTCTTTCACAGCCGCCCTTGGCTAAAACCGCCTCCGTTTCCATATCTATAAGCTGATATTTTAATGAGGAGCTTCCTGCGTTTACAACTAAGATTTTCATTTATTTTTCTCCTGCCGAACGATTATTCCGCCTGCAAAGCGGTTACGGCGACCGTCGCCACGATATCTTCTACGTTGCATCCGCGCGAAAGGTCGTTCAAAGGACGGGCAAAACCCTGGCATACGGGTCCGATAGCCATATAGCCGCCGAAGCGCTGGGCTATTTTATAGCCGATATTGCCGGCGTTGATATTGGGGAATACGAACACGTTGGCATGTCCCGCCACGGACGAACCGGGCGCTTTGAGCTGACCTACTTCGGGAGCTACCGCCGCGTCGAACTGGAATTCGCCGTCCAGGGCGAGTCCGGGAGCCATTTCCTTTGCGATAGCCGTCGCCTGCTGAACCTTGGGTACGGTCTGGAAGAACTTGTCGTCGTTGCCGCTGCCCTTCGTGGAGAACGAAAGCATTGCCACCCTCGGCTCTATCCCCGCGATAGCCTTTGCCGTCTTTGCGGAGGAAACCGCGATGTCCGCAAGCTGTTCCGCCGTGGGCTCTATATTTATGGCGCAGTCGGCAAATACCGCGACTCCGTCGGGGTTATACTTATTTTCGCCGTCGGGCGCAATCATTATAAAACAGCTTGAAACCGTCTTTATTCCGGGGGCGGTTTTGACTACTTGGAGTCCGGGGCGGAGAGTGTTTGCCGTGGAATGGCACGCGCCCGAAACGTAACCGTCTACGTCGCCGGCTTTAAGCATTAACGCGCCGAACATCGTCCTGTCCTTAGCCTGCTCTTTCGCCTGCTCTTCGGTCATACCCTTGGACTTTCTCGCTTCATAGAGAATATTCGCATAGACCGCGGTCTTGTCCGAGGTCAAAGGGTCGATAAGCGTAACGCCCGTCAAATCCACTTCGGGAGCTACCTTTTTGCACTCTTCCTCGTTGCCTATCAAAACGATTTTCGCAATGCCCTCCGCCGTTATTTTCGCGGCGGCTTCGATTACCCTCTTATCCTCGCCCTCGCAAAGGACTATCGTCTTTTTGCGCGCGGCGGCTTTTGCCTTGATTTCTTCAAGTAAACCCATACCATATCTCCTTAAAAATGCTTTATTTATCCGCTTGACCGGTATATAATTAATATACGACCGCGTAACTAACGAGTAATATTATATAATAAAATTTTGCGCTTGTAAAGGACTAAAATGAAAATTTGTGCAATAATTTGTGAATTTAACCCCTTTCATAACGGACACGCACGCATTATAAGCGAAGCCAAAAGGCTTTCGGGGTGCGATTTTACCGTTTGTCTTATGAGCGGACAATTTACCCAACGGGGCGACGTATGCAGGGTGGATAAATTCCTCAGGGCGAGGCACGCGCTTTGCGCCGGCGCCGACGCGGTTATAGAGCTGCCTGCCCCCTTTGCGGTAGCCCCCGCCGAAATTTTTGCGAAAGGCGCAATAAAGCTGCTGTGCGGCATCGAAGGTGATATTACGCTGTGCTTCGGCAGCGAGAGCGGCGACGGCGACGGCTTTTTAAACGCCGCGGCTACTCTTTCCCGGGAGAGCTCCGCATTTAAAAAGCTGCTTTCGGACGGGCTCGGCGCAGGGCTAAGCTACGTCAGAAGCTACGCGGCGGCGTTCGAAGCGCTGGGCGGCGACCCCGCCCTCATCTCCTCCCCTAACAATATCCTCGGCGTGGAATACTGCAAAGCCGCGCTGCTCCTTGAAAAGCCGTTGCGGATTGTGACCGTGCCCCGGCTTGGCGGCGAAAACTTTTTATCCGCGCACGGCATACGCGATTTGGCGGAGAACGGCGGCGAATTTAAGGCGTTTATGCCCGACTACGCATACGGCGACTTCAACCGCGCGGCAAGCTGTAAGGCGCGCTTCGAACAAGCCTGCGCGGACGGCGTTTTCTTCTGCGACGCGGAAAGGCTTAAACGGGTATACGGCTGTACGGAGGGCTTGGAGAACAGGCTGAAAAAGCTGACGCGGCAATACTGCGGAAGCTATGCGGATATAATCGAAAACGCGACGTCCAAACGCTATTCCTCGACGCGTATCAAAAGGATTATGACCGCCAACCTGCTGGGGCTGTATGCGGACGATACGGAGAGATTTTTAAACGCGGAATTGCCTTTAAAGGCGCTGGCGGTTAAAAAAGCCTGCGCGGACGCGCTTTTGCCCGCGCTGTCGCGGTCTGCGGCGCAAAGCGGCGAAGCGGAAGCCTGCTATAAGCTCAATTCGGACGCCTACGCCCTGTGGCGGTACTTAACCTCCGCCCCCCCGCTAAACCCGAACGAAAAAATGATTTTAGTAAGATAATACCGCCGCCGCGCATTGTCTGCGCGGCGGCGGTATACTTTTATTCATGGTCAGCCGTAAATTTTACCCACTATATAATTGGAAAAGCTACGGGGCAATATCTTTGCCAGAAAGAGAAACAGCTTGTATTTGAAGCCGCAGGAATAAAAGGGCTTTACGCGCCTTTTATCCGCGAGAGCCGCGACCTTTTTTGCGAGCGTTTCGGGCTTCATGCCGTTCTGCTCGTCCTTCTCCATTGCGGACACGGCGCGTTTGATTTTACCGCCGTATACCGCGTCGCCCTCTTCGTTCTTGACCCTGCTTGCCGTAAAACCCGTATGAACGTCGCCCGGGAGCAACGCGCAGACCTGAATGCCGAATTGCTTTAATTCGTTCCTCAACGCAAGCGTCAGGGAATTGACCGCCGCCTTGCAAGCCGAATAAAAGGACTGGAAAGGAATTGCAAGCTCGCCCGCGACCGAACCGATATTTATTATTCTGCCGCCGCCGTTTTTGCGCATATGCGGCACGACCGCCGCGGTGACAGCCGCGTTGCCGAAAAAGTTTACGTCGAACTGTCGCTTCGCCTCTTCCATGGCGGTAAATTCCACCGCGCCCGATATGCCGAAACCGGCGTTGTTCACAAGCAAATCTATCCCGCCGCTTGCGTCGGTTACCGCGGCTACGGCTTTTTCTATCGCCTGCCGGTCGGTCACGTCGCAGGTTATGTGTATCGCGCCGTCCTGCCCTCCGGGTTGTCTGCGCGAAAATTCATAAACGGTATATCCGCCGTGCAAAAGCTCTTCGCAGACGGCTTTGCCTATACCAGACGAGCCGCCCGTGACGACGGCGACCTTACCGGTTTTCCTCTTCATATATTTTTATGCTCTTCGTAAATTTCGGGATATCGTTTAAGCACGGACGAAATTACGTCCATAGCCTCGTCAAGCAGTTTTTCCGTATGGGTAGCCATAAGACTCGTCCTTATAAGCGCTTCCCCCTCCGGCGTAGAGGGCGGAACCGCCGCGTTGACGTACACGCCTTCGTCGTATATGCGTTCGCATACTTCGAAAGTCTTGAAGGTATCGTAGGTATAAATAGCCACGATGGGCGTGCTGCTGCCTATAATTCTTACGCCCCTCTGCTTTAAGCCCTTTCTGTAATAGTCGGCAAGCTGCATAAGCCTCGTCGGAAGCCCGGGGTTGTTTTTCAGCTCGTGAAGCGCGGCTATCGCTGTGGCGCAGCTTGCGGGCGGTATCGAGGCGCAGAATATGAACGGACGCGAACAGTGGCGGACGTAGTCGAGAACCCTTGCGTCGGCTGCCACGAAGCCGCCGATCGAAGCGAGCGACTTCGAAAAGGTGCCCATTATTATGTCTACCTCGTCGGTCAGTCCGAAGTAATCCGCAGTGCCGCGGCCGCCGTTGCCCAGAACGCCCAGACCGTGCGCGTCGTCCACCATTACCCTCGCCCCGTATTTTCGGGCGAGAGCGACTATTTCGGGCAATTTGCATATGTCGCCGCTCATCGAAAATACGCCGTCGGTTATTATAAGACAGCCCGCGTCGTCGGGCACGTTTTTAAGTTGGCGTTCCAAATCCTCCATATCCGAATGGCGGAAACGGAGCATTTTTGCATAGCTCAATTTACAACCGTCGTATATGCTTGCGTGATTTTCCCTGTCGCAGATTATGTAGTCGCCCCTGCCGCAGATTGCGGAAATTATTCCGAGGTTGGACTGAAAGCCGGTCGATAAGGTCATACAGCTTTCCTTGCCCACGAATGCGGAGAGCTCGCGCTCCAACTGCGTATGTAATTCCAGCGTGCCGTTCAAAAACCTCGAACCCGAGCAGCCGCTCCCGTATTTTTCAAGCGCCTTTACGCCCGCCTCTATGACGTTGGGATTGGTCGTAAGACCGAGATAGTTGTTGGAGCCGAGCATTATTCTGCGCTTGCCCTCCATAATCACCTCGACGTCCTGACGGGACTGCAACTCGCGGAAATAAGGATAAATCTTCTTTTCGCGGAGCGAATTAACCGCCTCCATATGTTCGCACTTTTCAAATAAATCCGATGCCATATCTACTCCTTTCCGTAAAAAAACAAAGTTTTCCGTTGTTATTTCGTTTTAGTTATTACATCATTATATCATATGCCAAACGGGCTGTCAATAATTTTTTATTATGCTTTATTTCTATACGTTGCCGTCGTCGCCGTATTCGTAGCTATACTTCGTCCTGACGGAGCTGCCGCCCGAAAGAGTATATCCGAGCGTATACGAAACTATGCGTTTATTTTTAAAGACGACCGTCACGGAAATATCATACGCCGCGGCGTCCGTACCGAGATACGCGTCCGCCGCCGACTGCGCGACGTTATAGGTCGCCGTGCCGTTGCGGAAGGCGTATTTTCCGTTTTCGAAATAAACCGTATCCAGCTTATCCGCCACGTTCAGGGGCAACAGCTCCGCCGCCTGTCCGCGGGTGAGGACGTAGTCCGAAACCGTCATTTGATACTCCTCCGCCTCTGCAAGCGAATCTGAAAGGGCGGTTGCGACTTCCGTCACGGCGACGGTATCGCCGCAGAGCACGTATTCGGCGGCCGTGCTTCCAAGCAGCAGCTTTCCGCGGTATACCTCGGTTTCCGCCGTCAGCTTAACGGCGTTTTCCGCCGAGAGGGCGTAGGTTTTCAAAACCGAAACGTCGGGCTTTACGTTGCAGGCGGCGACACATAAGGCGGTCAAAGACATCGCAAAAATTATCAAGGCTTTTTTCATATATACTCTCCCTTAAAATCTTCTCAGCACAAACGCCGCCCCTGCCAGCGAGCTTATACAGAAGTATAGCGCGACCGTCGGCGACAGGTGGTTACGGGCTATTTCCGCGGCGGTTTCGCAATCGGCGGCGGCGAGCTCGGAAAACTGCTTATACGCAAGGTTGCACTGCCGTACCGTTTCCGCATAGGACGGGTTAGCCTGTATTTGCAGGCTGTCGCCCTCGGTAAAGCCCGAAATTATTTCCCTCATCTCCCCGAACACGGTAACGGCGCCGCCGTCCTCGTACCTTTCCGCCAAAGCTTTAAGCTCGTTTATTTTACCGGCGACGTCGGCTACCATAGTGAATTCAAAGCTTTTAACTCCGCAATAGTTATCGTCCGAAATTGTCGCAGTGACCGAATATTCTCCCGTCAAATTTAAGTTCATAACGGGCGTACCGCCGCGGAGTATGCGCACTTCGGGCGTTACCGAAGTCACCGTACAGCCGATCAACGGGCCGACGGACGAGCCTATGACGGCGTACGTTCCGCCCAGCAATTCCACGTTTAAGGTAAGGCTGTCGGAAATATCCTTTTTAAGGATGGCAAAGACGACTTCGGCGCATTGACCTTCGGCAAAGGCGTAGTAACCCGTATCGGCAATAATTACCTGCGCCGCGTATTCGCCGGCGGCGGTTATTTCGCCTTGCGCAATCCGCTTGCCCGACCCGTCCGAAAAGACGAGCGCAAAGGAGCCGCCGTCAGCCCCGGGGCCGCAACCGTAAATAAAGCTTTGCCACTCCTCCTCCCAGACGAAGTCGCCGAACAGCGCTTCGCCCGTATAGACGCGCCCCGCCAGACGGTCGTATAAAAGGTTTTGGTTTAAATACACTTCGGCGCGAAGGACGGTGAGCGTACCGCTTATTATGATCAGATCGTAGTTATCGTTTTCGCCGAAGCCCGAAATTTCAAAATTTCCGCCCCGTATCAAAGAATGATAATTTTCGGCGCACAGCCTTTCACCGTCTACGGTAACCGTAAGGCTGACCTTTAAATCTTCCTTACCGCCGCCGTACGCGACTTCGCCGCCCGTAACGGCGAAGCCGAGCTTGCCGCATAAATCGTCGTAGGAGTCCGTAACGCATATCTCCGCGCTGTCTATCGTTATTTCAACCCGCCTCGGCGTTATCGTACAGACGCCGCCGTGCACCTTTGCCGCGTAAAAAGGACTTAGCGCAACGCCGCCTATCGCATAGTCGCCGACGCCGTCGCCCTCTTCCCTGAAAAGCAGAACGCACGGGTCGTCGCCGTCGCACACGCCCGTAACCGTATAAGCCGCCAGATCCGCATCGGATCGGTCGCCGTAGACGGCGCTCATATCTTCTATAAAAATTTCTATTTCCTTGGCAGCAACGGCGGTTGGCGGCACGGATATTTCATATTTAATTCCGCCGTATTCGGCGGCGTAAACCAAACCGTCGAGCGTAATGCCCATATCTTCGCCGCAGACGTAATTTTGCTTTTCGACCGGACACCCGTCGGTAATTTCCGAACCGCCGAACAACCCGACGGCGACGGTTACGGTTTTATCGCCGTACACTACGGGCTGAATTGTTTCGGCGTATAGCGCGATACGGCTAAGCCCGTCAAGATATTCCGCAAGATAAGAGTTGACAAACTGCACGTCGGCGGCGCTTCTCCCTTCAATCAGGGCGTTATATTTACAGTTTAACCGCAAAGCGGCGGTCAAAAACCCGTCCGCGCCCTCCGCGGCAAGCGAGTCTGCCGAGGATATAAACGACGCAAAACACGGACGGGCTTCGTATACGGTAGCCGTAAAGCTTTGGAGCAGCTTAGGCGAATACAGGGTCGCCTCGCGGACGTAGCGCTCGCCGCCGTCCGGAGATACCGACAAAGGAACCGCGTCCGAGCCGCCGCCGAAATACCGGACAGTCGCGCTGAAATTGAAATCGCGCACGGTTGCGCCGTCCTCGCCGCAGACCCTGACCGCGTCCTCCCGCGAGGGTTGGTTAAGATAAACGCTCTCCGCGACCTCTGGAAGGGTGTAATAACCCGCTCCGTCCAAATACAGCGTATGGGCGTTTTCTTCGGTTTCGAGCTCCGCCCTGTAATATTCGATTGACGATATCTCCCCCGAAAACTCCGCCTTTATTATGCCGTCCGCATCCGTCAGACAGACTTCGCCGTCTATAACGACGGACACGTTTTCCTCCGCCGCGCCGATAAAAAAGCTGTACGTATCGCCGTATCCGTCATCCAAT
>CAZUYN010000009.1:0-30975 GCA_964624495.1 uncultured Clostridia bacterium | reverse complement strand
GCACGGGCTATTTCGATTTGAAAGCCTACGACGAATACCTTTCGGGCAAGATGACCGACACTATCCCCACCGACAAAGAGATAGGCGTCGAATAATTACCGCACGGACGCAATTTAAGGGAGAGGAATTACTTCCACTCCCTGTTTTTTCGGTAAAGTTCACTCCGCATAGTAGACGTAGCCCGACTTTCTGGGTCTTTTTACGGGGATATCGCCTTCGGCATAGCCGATTATGCAGTTGCCTATCCCCTCGTAATCGCCCTCTATCCCGAGCGATTTTAAAATCTGCTTGCCCTCCTCGCCTGCGAACATCTCTTTGGCGCGGTGAATCCAGCAGGACGACACCCCGAGCGCGTGCGCGGCGTTCATCAGATTGCCCATGACGAGCGAGCCGTCGTACAGATAAGTGTTGACCGACTTATCCGCCAGCACGACAAGCACGGCGGGCGCGCCGTAAAACGGGTCGATATCGGCGCCCATTACCGCGGCGTTCAAAGAGGATAATTTATCCCTCAACCCCTTATCGGTCACGGCGATAATTACGGGCGACTGCCTGTTCATACCCGTCGGCGCGTTCATTCCCGCTTCGACGATTTTTTCGATTATAGCCCTGTCCACGGGGTCGGGCTTGTATTTTTTTACGCTTCTTCTCGAAGTCAGATTTTCCATTGCATCCATAATAATACTCCTTTATACCCTTATTTTATAGCGGCAGGCGCGCAATGTCAAGGAGGGAGACGGAACTTTTTCCGCCTCCCTCCCTTTCGGTTTTGGTTTTATTCGATTTACGCGCCCTGGCTTTCGCCCGTAATTTCAAAGGCGATATCGCTGAATTCGGCGGTTATTCCCCTGTTTGCAAACAGACACAGATACATATAATCGTTATCTACCGACACGAAATCGAAATCGGTATAAGTCGCCGTATATACGGTAGAGCCCTGTTTTACGGACGTGACTACCGTCTGACCCGTGCGCGTTACGGAGACCTCGTACTCAACGCCCGTAGCGAACGTCATATTTTTACTTTCGGTATAGGAAAGCGCAGTCATATCGTTCCTGCTGAACAGAGCCTGACCTTTGCCGTTTAAGCCAGCGGCGACGAAGCCGTTCCGCACGGCGGCAAATTTACTGTCCTTGGGTCAGTTGAGTATAACGTCTTTAAGACTGTCGTATTTTTCAAGCGCGGCGCGCCGAAGCTCCGTAACGTCGAACGAGCCGCCGAAAGCTTCGTCCGAAATAGCCTTGGCTGTGAATATGGCGGACACCGGAAAGCGCAGGTTTTTAAGCTCGGTTAAAATTCTGCCGCTCTGTCTGGTGCCCATAAAGTCGCCGCCGCCGCGTATCTTCAAGTCGGCTTCGGCTATCGCAAAGCCGTCTGAATTGTTTTTCAGCACGTTCAGCCGCTCGCGCGATTGCTCGGTTTCGCTTTCCGTAAGCAGAAAGCAATAGCTCTTTTGGCTGCCCCTGCCGACCCTGCCGCGGAGCTGGTGCAACTGCGACAGTCCGAACATATCCGCGTTGTAAATGACCATAACCGTCGCGTCGGGCACGTCGATGCCGACCTCTATTACCGTGGTGGAAACAAGGCAGTCCGTGCGCTTTAACCTGAAATCCTCCATTACCGCGTCTTTGTCCTTGTCCTTCATTCTGCCGTGCAAAAGCCCGAATTTAACGCGCGGCAACGCCTTTTTCAAGTCCTCGAAAAGCTCGGTGACGGACATGGCCGTGCCCTCGTCGTCGCCCTCGATTTTAGGGCACACGAAGTACGCCTGTCTGCCCTCTTCCACCTGCTTGCCTATCCATACAAGCATATCCGAATATTTATTCTTTTTTATAATCGAGGTGGATATATCCTGCCGCGAACGCGGTTTTTCCTTAATCGTCGTCACGTCCAAATCGCCGTAAAACACAAGCGACAGCGTACGGGGTATAGGCGTCGCGCTCATAACGAGGCAATCGCAGTTTCCCCCTTTTTCGGTCATGGCAGAGCGTTGCGCCACGCCGAAGCGCTGCTGTTCGTCGCACACCACCAGTGACAGGGCGGAAAAAGTCACGTCCTTTTGTATGACCGCGTGGGTACCGCACACGACGTTGACGGAGCCGTTCTTTAAGCCCTGTTTAATCTCCCTCTTTTCCGCGGCGGGGGTAGAGCCCGAAAGAAAACGCACCTCGTATTCGGGCATATATTTTTTAATCTGCGCCGCGTTCTGTCCGGCAAGAACCTCGGTAGGGGCGAGCATAGCCGCCTGATAACCCGATTTGACCGCCATATATAGCGCGGTTATCGCCACCGCCGTCTTGCCGCAGCCGACGTCGCCCTGAATAAGGCGGTTCATCGCTTTGGGAGAGCGCAAATCGGAATAGATCGCTTTTACCGCGTCCTTCTGCCCGGCGGTAAATTCGAAGGGAAAGCGTTTGATAAATTCCGCAATCTCCGCGCCCGTCACGCCGTAACGGTTAATACGCGCAACTTCCCTGTCGCCCTTAATCAGCTTAAAGGCGGATACCAATAAAAAATATTCCTCGGTCGCAATGCGCTCGCCCGCGGCGGATACGTCGCTATCCTTTTCGGGGGCGTGCACCTTTAAATAGGCTTCTCTGAGCGGAGTTAACCCGTACTTCTTTTGCAGGGGGTAGGGAATTTTGCTGGTTATTTCTATCTTTCCGAGCGCCTGCGCCACCGCGCGGCGGACGTCGCCCTGCGAAAGCGTGCCCGAAAGCGGATAGACGGGCACTATGCCTTTAAGCTTGGAAACGTTATCCCTGCTTTCAAACGACGGGTTTACCATAGACGCGCCCATGCCGTATCTGTTCTGCACCCGTCCGTAAAACAGATAGCCGCCGGGCTTTAATTTTTGCGCGACGTACGGCTGGTTGAACCATATCGTTTGGAAAAGTCCGTCGCCCTGCCTGCAAAGAGCCTTGACGTACGGGCGGCGCGCATAGCGGTTCGCCTCTACGTTGAGCACCTCGCAGCTTACTAAAATAAGGTCGTTATGGCGCGCTTCGGTTATTGAATTTACGTGCGTTAAATCCAGATAGGCACGGGGGTATAGCTTGACGAGCTCCTCTACCGATTTGACGCCAAGCTTTTTAAACTGCTCTTCCCGTTTTTCGGAAACGTACTTCAATTCTGTCAGTTTCATATTTGTATTCCGATTTAATTGCTTTCGGCACGCGTCCCTCCGCAGTCCGCCTTACGCTTCGGCGCGCATAAAAACCGAAAACGGGAAGCCGAACGGCTCCCCGTATGTTCCGTGAATTTATTATTCCAGGCTTACGATATAGTAGTAAACGGGCTGTCCGCCGAAGTGGAAATCCACGTCGCAGTCGGGGAAGGCTTCGCTGACCTTGGCGGCGAGCTCCTTCGCCTCGGCTTCCTCTACGCCCTCTCCGTAATACAGCGTAATCATTTCGTGCTCGCTGTTCTTCATGGATTTGATAAGCGAGAGGGTTACCGTTTCTATATCGCTGCCCTTTGCAAGAATTTTCTTCGAGTTGAGTCCGATTATATCGCCCTGCTTTAACTTGAAGCCGTTCATGGTGGTGTTGCGCACCGCGTATGTGACCTGACCCGCCGCGACGTTGTCTATCGCATGGGTCATATTGGTCTTATTTTCGGGCACGCTCTCGTCGGGGTTGAACGCAAGCGCGGCGGCGAAGCCCTGCGGAACGTTTTTGGTGGGGATAACGTGTATCGTGCGGTTGTTCACAAGCCCTTTCGCCTGCTCCGCCGCGAGTATGATGTTGGAGTTGTTGGGGAACACGAACACGTTGGAGGCGTTTATCTTCTGCACCGCGTCGGCTATGTCCTGCGCGGAGGGGTTCATGGTCTGTCCGCCCTCTATAACGCGGTCCACCATCAAATCCTTGAAAATCTCGCTCAGTCCTTCGCCCGCGCAGATTGCAAGCATACCCATCTGCTTCTTTTCCGCCTCCAGCTTCTTTTTAAGCTGGCGGTTTTCTTCGAGCATGTTTTCGATTTTAAGCCTGTCGAGCTCGCCGAGCTCCAACGCGTAGGTCAGGGCAATGCCGGGGGTGTTGGTATGGACGTGAACCTTTATAAAGTCCAAATCGCCGATACAGATTACGCTGTCGCCCAAGCCCATAAGCTTCTCTTTTAGCTTATCGATATCGGCAAGCGTCGTCTGCTGTTTTAAGTTTATTACGAAAAATTCGGTGCAGTAGGCAAATTCTATATCGCCCAAATCGAGGTTGATAATGTCCGAATTGTCGTCGAAGTCGGGCTCCTTAGCCGTCTCCTGCGCCTCCGTCGGCATAGAATCGGTGCCGATGTCCTCGCCCGTGATTGCCGCGAGGAAGCCCCTCATTACGGTCATAAGACCCATACCGCCGGAGTCAACCACGCCGGCTTTTTTGAGCACGGGCAAAAGCTCGGGGGTGTGGGCTAAGGCTTCGTCGCCGACGGCAATCAGCGATTTTAAAAATTCGCCCATATCCTTGTTTTTGGAGGCGAGCTTGGAAGCCGACTCGCTCATAAGCCTTACGACGGTTAAAATAGTGCCTTCCTTAGGGATAGATACGGCGGAGTACGCGACCTTGGTGCCGTTTTCCAACGCCTTTGCGAAGGTCTTGGTATCGAAATTTTCTTTACAGTCCTTTAAAACCGAGCAAATTCCCCTGAAAATCTGGGAGGTGATAACGCCCGAATTACCCCTTGCGCCCCTGAGCGCGCCCTTGGAAACCGCGTCGCAGATTTCCTGAAAACGGTTGGACGAACAGGCGTTCATTTCCTTGACGGCGGATTGTAACGTAAGCGACATATTGGTACCCGTGTCGCCGTCGGGCACGGGGAAAACGTTAAGGGCGTCTATTTTTGCCCTGTTTATTTCAAGCATTCTTGCACCGGAGGCTACCATTTTACGGAATTCGGTGCTGTTGACTGATTTCTGCATTTATAATTCCTCTTGCGGCGTTTTGCGCAACCTATAATATAAGGGAAGCCGTAGCCGCGGAAAAACATAGTTTTTTTATCTTTTTTCGTAGTTGAAGTTGTAACAATCGGTTATCCGCCCGACGGACGCGCCCGTACGGCGTAAACCTGCGCTTTAAGCCGTAAAGCACGGTTAAATATTTTTCGCAAACGAAAAGAGAGTCAAACTGAAATTTCTTAAAGTTTAACCCCTATAATATTCACGTTGACGGTATCTACGATCATACCCGTGAATTTTTCCACTTTATATTTAATCGCCTCTTTAAGGCTTTCGGCAACCGCGTTTATCGAAACGCCGTATTTTATAATAACGTTTACGTCGATAAAAATTCTGTCTCCGCTGGTCGTCACCTTTACCCCTTTGCCGTCGTTCTGCTTTTTCAACAGCTCCGAAATCGAGTCGGAAAGACGGCGGGAGACGGTATCGACTATGCCGTAGCACTCCAAGGCGGCGTTTGCCGCCACCTTTGCTATCGCCGAATCGGATATCGAAATTTTCCCGTAAACGTTGCTCGTATTGACCGACATAAAATTATCCTTTCGGTTAAAGCCGTACTTTAACCGTTCATACTTAGTTTAACCTCTTTTCCCGCAATTTGCAAGTAGTTTGATATATTTTACACTAATTTGTTATTTTTACTTCTATAAATGCAAATAAACTTAAAAAAGTTATAACCCGCGCCCTTTTTTGATTGATTTTTTTTATAAGCCGTGATATTATAATTTAGCTATTCAAACGGATAGCGTTATTTTTAACCTTTGAATTATACCTTTACAGGAGGACGGTTATATGTCAAGAGTATGCAGCGTTTGCGGAAAGGGTCAGGCTTCGGGCAACAACGTAAGCCACTCCAAGAGAAGGACGAGAAGGACGTTCAAGGCTAACGTCCAGAAAGTTTCCTACGTCAACGACGAGGGCAAAGTCGTAAACGATTACGTTTGCACGAGGTGCCTTAAAAAAGTCAAGAGGGCGTAAGGTCTTTTCCGCTTTTACGGGCGGCTCGTTTTGCGTGCTCCGCCGCCTCCGCGCGGCAGGGCGGAATTCCCGTCGGGTCTATCTGCCGTAAGCGGATTTGTCTGCGGAGAAGGGGATTTTAACCGCGCATTCATTAAAATTTAAAAAAACGGGTACGGTTTTTGCCGTACCCGTTTTATCGTGCCTTTCAGCCGAGCTTTCAGACGGAGGGGACGTAATTATAATGTATAGTGGTCGAGGACGGAAGACATTCCGATTTTTCCAACGGCACTTCGACCTTGTCGCCGTCGTCGTTTTCTTCGTACTCATAGAAATATAGCTCTTCCCACTGCTCTTCGGTGCCCATAAAATAAATATCGGTTATGGCGTTGCCGTAGAGCGCCGATTCGGCTATTTTGGTTATGCTTGCCGACAGTACGATTTCGGTCAGCGCCGTTTCGGTATAAACGTTGCCCGCGCTGGTGACCACCGAGTTATAGAACGTGCGGAACCGAAGGTCGGTTATCTGCGCGTAGACCTCCGCGCGTTCCAGATGCGTGCAGTTGACGAACGCCCTGTCGCCGAGCGAGGTCACGCTTGCGGGAATAACCACCTCTTTCAGCGACGTACACATGCCGAACGCCGAATAGCCTATGCTCGTCACGCTTTCGGGAATGGTAACGTCCGACAGACCGCTGAGCGCGAAAGCTAAATTGCCTATGCTCGTCACCGTGTCGGGTATGACGATTTCGGACAACGCGGAGCACTGATAGAACGCGCTTTCGCCTATTTCGGTCACGGGCAGAGGCTCGTCCCCCTCTTCCTCCGCATAAAGCGACGGAATTTCGTAGGACTTCAAAGCGCGTTTGTTGCCAGTCACCGCGCTTACGATATAATGGGTTCCGTCCCCGGACAGCTTGTATTCGACCGCCGCTTCGCCTCCGCATCCGCCGATAATACAGCAAGTTGCGGCTACCGCGACGGTCGCGGCAATACATAAAAACTTTTTCATAGCCGTTTTATTTTATCATATCTTCGCGGCATATGCAAGAAAACAAAAATGAGATTTGTGAAAAACGGAAGATAAAGCGATGAAATTGCGTAAACGGCGGCGGGCGGCGATTTTATACAGCCCCGTAAATTTTCGCGCGGCGGCGAAAAATCAGCCGACCACGTCGCGGAAAACGCGCAAAAAATTTCCGTAAGCCAACTTTTCCAGCGCGCGCGGCTTAACTCCCCTGTCCGAAAAATACCCCAGCAGGGACTGCACCTTGGTACAGTCGGAAAGCTCTTCATATACGGGTATGCCGTCAAAATCGCTGCCGAGCGACGGCAAATCCTCGCCGCCTATCCGCACCGTATGCTCGTAATGGCGGTAGAGATTTTCAAACACGTCTCCCACGCCGACGAAATCACGGCAGAAATTCAACCCGACTACGCCGCCTTTGTCCGCTATTTTTTTGAGCAGTCCGTCTGTAAGATTGCGCGAAACGGGGCAGACCGCGTACGCGTTGGAATGGCTTGCGACGACGGGCTGTTCCGAAATAGCCAGCACGTCCTCCGCGCCGCCGTCGGACAGGTGGGAGAGGTCTATTATTATTCTTTCGCCGTTCAGCTCCTCCACCGCGCTCTTGCCGAGCGCGGTCAGTCCGCCGTTCTCCCTCGCCGCGAAATCGGGAACGCCGCCTTTGAATATCAGGTTGGGCAACGCGAACTTATTCGGGGTGTTCCACACCAACGACGCCATTTTTACGTTCAGCGCCGAAAGCTTTTTAACGCCGTCTTTATCGTCCTGCAAAAATCCGCAATTTTCCACCGTCAGCACCGCCCCGAAAGCTTCTTTGCGCAGGGCTTTTTCAAGGTCGCAAGCGCGTTTGACGGGCAATATCCCCGTATTAACCGCCAACTGTTCATTATAAAACGCCGCATACCTTTCAAAGTCGGCGGCGGCGTTTTCCCCTTCCGTAAAAATGGCGAAGCACTGGGCGGCGCAACCGCCCCTGACGAGTTTTGCGACCCCTGCCTGACCGCCGAACGAAAACAGACTTTCGCCAGCGGCGTATGCGGCGGTCACGCTGTCGCAATGCAAATCGCAATAAATCATCTTCTGAATATCTTTAAAATTCTCCTTATGGGCTTAGGAGGTTTAATGCATATAATTGTCATACAATTCCCCTGTTGATGATTATCAGAGCGGTTTCCCGTTCGCCTATCTCCAAAACGCCCCTGTCGTCTATGCCGACGTTGGAAATTCCGCGGCATTCGCCGTAACCGAGGCTTGGCGGATATTCGTATTTGAAACCCCTGCTATATATTATATGCACCGTGCCGCCAAAAGGCAACACCGAAAACGTAAGCCCCTTGACGCCGTTAAGCTCCGCCCTTCCGCTCACCGCGAAGATGAGGGAGCTTTCGGTTATTATTTTTGCGCGGACGCCGCGGGAATGCGCGTAATACAACAGTTGGAGATTGCCTAAAAAATGGTCCTCCCTGCCGCCGCACGCGCCGTAAATTTCTATTTCCTTCGCGCCCGAAGCGATCAGCTTGCGCAACGCGATTTCGCCGTCGGTAAAATTCTTTTCGGAGGGGAATATTTCGGACGGGGGCGGCGTAGGCATATAGCCGAGCGAGTCGAAGTCGCCGATATTTTCGTCTATCTTTACCTTATCCTTCGCCCAGTCGTAGGCGCCGTCGCAGCAGACGACGTACTTGCCGACGGAGTCGATTTCGCCCTTGTACGCCTCGCCGTTAAGCAGCAGTATCGCCCGTTCCATTTTCAGCCTCTGATAGCCGAAACCGCCGCTGCCATATCCGCCGCGCCGAACACTGCGGAGCCCGCCACGAGCACGTCGGCGCCCGCGCCGCGGATAGCCGCGGCATTGTCCGCCGTCACGCCGCCGTCTATTTCTATTTCGTAGCCAAGGCGGTTGTTTAAGGCATATTCGCGCAGCTTTCTTACGTTATCGAGCGCGGACGGAATAAATTTCTGTCCGCCGTAGCCGGGGAATACCGACATAACCAGAACCATATCGCACAGGCGGAGCACGTTATAAATTTTTTCCGCCGGCGTATCCGGGTTTATCACCGCGCCGCACTTAACGCCGTAGCTTTTTATAAGTCCGAGCGTTTCTTCGAGATATTCGGGCGAAATTTTATTGCAGGCTTCGTAGTGGACGGTGATTATATCCGCGCCTGCTTCCGCAAAAAATTTAATCTGCGTCTTGGGGTGCTCTATCATAAGATGTACGTCCAGCGGCAGCTTGGTTATTTTGCGTATGTTTTTAACCATCTGACCGCCGAAGGTTATCGGCTCGACGAAGCTCCCGTCCATGACGTCGCAATGAATTAAATCTGCCCCTGCTCTTTCCGCTCTCTTTATCGCCTCTCCCATCGCCGAAAAATCGGCGGAGAGTATAGACGGCGCAACTTTTGCCATAAAATTTTCTCCTGTCACAATTAATTTTCGCGCATTTATCTGCGTTTAACTTTACCCGACGTCCGTATTTCCCCCGATGAACGAAGCGCGCAGCTGACCGCACGCGCCGCCCACGTCCGCGCCCGTACGGCGGCGCAGGGTTGCGGAAAGTCCGCCCCTTTGCAACGCGCCTAAAAAGGCGTAAGCCTGCTTTTCCTCCGCGGCGGCGAGCGAACGCTCCTGTACCTCGTTAAGCCTTATCAGATTGACGTGGCAGGGTCTGCCCTTTAAAAGCGCGACCAACTCCCCGGCGTGGCGCGTATCGCAGTTTTCGCCTTCAATGAGGGCGTATTCGAATATATACCGCCGCCCCGTCTTTTTGAAATAATTATCGCAGGCTTCGAGTATTTCCGCAATGCTCCATTTATCGGCTATCGGCATGGTACGGGCGCGTTCGGCGTCGGTCGTATTATGCAGCGAAACGGTCAGATTTACGGGGAGATTTTCCTCCGCCAAATCGTACATTTTATCGACGAGTCCGCACGTTGAAAGCGATATATTACGGGGGGAAATATTTATTCCGCCCTCTGCGGACACGTTCCTTAAAAAGGTTATCACGTTGATATAGTTATCCAGGGGCTCGCCGCTGCCCATAAGGACGATATTGGTTACGCCGCGCTTTGCGCCCTCCTTATGCAGGGCGTTGACGACCAGAACCTGCGACAGAATTTCGCCCGAAGTCAAATCCCTTATCCTGCCGCCGAGCGTGCTCGCGCAGAACTTGCACCCCATACGGCAGCCGACCTGCGTGGAAACGCATTGCGTGTTGCCGTATTTATAGCGCATAAACACGCCCTCTATAATGTTGCCGTCGGCAAGGCGGAACAGGTATTTTTCCGTCCCGTCGCCGCCGACCAGAGTTTTTATAATCTCAACCGCGCAGTCCTCGTACAGCTCTGTAAGCCGCGCGCGCATTGCCGCGGGCAGGTTTATTTCGCTTATGCGCTTGCCCTGCATAAGCCCTTCGTAAAGCTGTCTTGCGCGGAATTTCTTTTCGCCGAGCGACAGCGCCAATTGCTCTATCTGCCCAAAGGACAAATCCTGTATAATCTGCTTCATATGGCTAACCGTCCTTTTTAAACGCCGTAAGGTAGAACCCCGCGCCGAGCGATATGTGGGGTAGAAACTGTAAACCGTATTTCGTCCTTCTGTGATTTAGCGGAGAGGACGGGATATCGAGGGAAAAACCGCCGTTTGCGTTTAAAAACTCCACCGCGACGCTGTCGTTTTCTTCGGGGAGAACCGAACAGGTCGAATAATAGAGCGTGCCGCCCCCTTTGACGTAACGGGCGCAGTTGTTCAGAATGGACGACTGTACGGCGGTCAAAGCGGAGATATCGCCCTCCTTTCTGTTCAATTTAATATCGGGGTTTTCCCCCATTACGCCCGTACCCGAGCAGGGCGCGTCGCACAGAACGGCGTCGAACGCGCCTTCGAATACGGGATTGAACACGGACGAATCGCACTGCACCGCCGTTGCGTTTTTTACGCCCATTCTCGCAAAATATTCCTCTATTAGTTTTACCCTGTGCGGATGAAGCTCGCAGGAGATTATTTCGCCGCACTTTTTAGAAAGGTTTACCGACTTGCCGCCGGGCGCGGCGCATGCGTCCAACAGTCTGCCGCACGGCGCGACGGCTTCGCATATTGCCGCCGACCCGACCGACTGAAAGGTATAGTCGCCGGCGAAAAACCCCTCGTCGCGCTCGAAATTTTCAAATATAAACACGTCGCCGAAGGGCGTCGTTTTATGCGGCTTGCCGAGATATTTTTCGGCGTTGTTTACAAAGCGTACGCCCTGTCCGTACGTCGGCGCGGACAAAATACTCTCCGCCTCGTCCTTATAGCTCCTGCGCAATCTTTTTACCAGCCACAGCGGCGCGGAGCATTTGACCGAAAGCGCCTCGTCCCTGTTCTGAGGAAGGGGCGGAAGCTTGTAGGAGCGCAGAAAGGCGTTTACAAAGCCTGCCGCGCCGCCCTTGCCGAGCTTTTTGGCGAGCTCCACCGCGCAGTCGGCTACCATATAGTCGTGCTTGCCCATAAATTCAAGCATATACAGGGCGGTTTTTAATATTATGCGCACCGCGGTCTTGGGGCGTTCGGAAACGTTTGCCCCTATAATATAATCAAGATAAACGTCCTTATCGAGTACCCCGTAGCATATTTTTACCGTGCGGCTTTTATTGAGCGGCTCGACAGGCGTCGCGGCTATCGCCTGCTTTAAAAACTGTCCGCCCGAATAGACCTTTGCAAGTATAAAATAGGGGTCGGCGAGCGGATTATTCAAGTCTGTCCCCAACCTTAATCTTTCTGCCGTTGACGGCGTCCGCCGCGTTTATCGCCTTGCCGCCCGAAAACTGCAACCGCGTTATGTTTACCGCGCCCTCGCCGCAGGCGACGACTATTCCGTTTTTATCCGCGCTTATGACCGTACCTGCCGCGCCGCCCGAATTGCGGGTTGCCGCCTTTAACAGATTTAAGGGCGCCCCGTTCAAATAACAGAACGCCGACGGCGACGGGCTGAACGCGTTGATTAAGCAGGCAACCTGCGCGGCGTTTTTATGAAAATCTACCCGTCCGTCCTCTTTGCTTATCTTTTTGCAGTAGGTCGCCGCGGCTTCGTCCTGCAACAATAGCTGCGGCGTATCCGTGCCGCTTAAAATTTCCGCCGCTTCCAGCACCGCCTGCGCCGAGAGAGACGACAGCTCCTCCGACAGCTCGCCGTAAGTCCTGCCGCCGGTTTCACAGCGCTTTACGAGCAATATATCGCCGCTGTCGAGGGCTGATTCGGTGCGCATAACCGTAACCCCCGTATACGTTTCCCCCGCGAGTATCGCCGATTGAATGGGGCTTGCGCCGCGGTAGAGCGGCAAAAGCGAAGCGTGCAGATTGTACACGCCCTTGGGGAACGATTTTAACACCGCGTCGGACAAAAGCTGACCGTAAGCGCAGGTAAACATAATATCCGCGCCCGTCGCTTTAAGCTCCTCTGCGTTGTCGCGGATTTTTTCGAAGCAGTAAACCTTTATGCCCTTCCCGAGGGCGAACTGTTTGACGGGCGACGGGGTCAGTACGCGTTTCCTGCCCGTATACCTGTCGGGCTGGGTTATTACGGCGACCACCTCGTAGCCGTTTTCTATCAATGCCTTCAACGGTTTAACCGCGTATTCGGGCGTTCCTGCATAAGCTATTTTCATTTTTAAAATTCTCCTGCGATAACGGCGGTAACCGTCGGGCTGAAAGTTTACCTATTACTCCTGATTGTCGAACATTTCCGTAGCCCTGTCAACGTACAGGACGCCGTCCAGATGGTCGAATTCGTGGCACATACAGCGGGCGAACAAGCCCGTACCCGTAACCGTGTGCTTTTTGCCGTTTCTGTCGCGGTATTCCGCCTTGACCTTTTCGGGACGGGTGACGACGCCGTACTTGCCCTTGACCGAAAGACAGCCCTCGTTGCCCGTCTGCTCGCCCTTGGCGGAGAGTATTTTGGGGTTAATCATTTCGAAATACCCCTCTTCGAGGTCGATGACAACCACTCTGAGCCCGACGCCTATCTGCGGCGCGGCAAGCCCCGCGCCCTCCTCGGCGCGGACGGTTTCCTTCATATCGTCCAAAAGCGCCCAAAGAGAGCCGTCGAACTTCTTAACCTCCTCGCACCTCGTTCTTAAAACCTCGTCGCCTATCTGCACAACGTATCTGTAAGCCATAAATTTCCGACTCCTAAAATAATTTTCGCGTTCTTTACGGCGCGTCGCCGCCATTTACCCGTCACGAAAGATTGACGGGATTTTCCTCGACGTATACGAGCGCGCCGTCCGAAGAGCTTTCCGCGGCGGCGTCGTAAATATCTTTAAGGTACTTGTCCGACCGCATCCTCGCCAGCACCTGATAGCGCACCCTGTTCTGTATTTTCTTTATAGGGGAATGCATTTTATTGAGAAATATAAATTCCGCCGCGTCCTTTTTGCGTATTTCTTCAATCGCCAGATAGACCTTTTTAAGCGCCTCCAACGCGCTTTCGTCGCCGTCCGCCACCACCATAACGCGGCAGATAAGCGAATACGGGGGGAAGAGCGCGGCTTTGCGCATCTTTACTTCGTTTTCGAAAAAGCCCGAATAGTCATAGTTGACGGCGTATCTTAAAATATAATTTTCGGGCGAATAGGTCTGCAATACGACCTTGCCCTTCGCTCCCGCCCTGCCGCTTCTGCCGGCGACCTGCGTAATCAGCTGAAAGGTTCTTTCGCCGCTGCGGTAGTCTGAAAAATGCAGGCTCATATCCGCGTCGAGTATCCCCACAAGCGTGACCGACGGGAAGTCGTGCCCCTTGGCTATCATCTGCGTGCCCACGAGTATGTCCGCTTCTTTGTCGGCAAAGCTTTTAAGTATTTTATAGTGCCCGTCCTTGCCCGAAACGGTGTCGTTATCCATTCTTAAAATACGCGCGCGGGGAAAGAGTTCTTTGAGCTCGGCAACCACCCTCTGGGTGCCCGTTCCGCTGTATCTGAGACGGGTTCCGCCGCATTCGGGGCAGGCGGAGAGCATACGGTATTTCGCGCCGCAGTAGTGGCATTTCAGACAGTTTTCTTCGCTGTGATAGGTAAGGCTGACGTCGCAATTTTCGCATTTGGCGACGTAACCGCAGTCCGTGCAGATGACCGTCTGCGAATAGCCCCTGCGGTTTAAAAAAATTATAGCCTGGTTGCCCGTCGAAAGCGAAGCCTCCAATTCCGTGCGAAGCGTGCGCGAAAGGTCAGAGGGATTGCCGCGCTTTATCTCCTTGCGCATATCCGCGATGATGATTTCGGGCAACGGCTTGCCGTTTATGCGCTCGGTCAGGGTTATCAGCCCGTACCGCCCCTCCTTTGCCGCTATGTAGCTCTCCACCGACGGGGTGGCGCTGCCCAAGACCAGCTTACAGCCGTTATATTCCGCCCTTAACTCGGCAATATCCGCAGTCGAATAGCGCGGAGCCGTCTCCGAGCGGTAGGAAGAGTCGTGCTCCTCGTCTATGATAATCACGCCTATATTTTCAAGCGGCGCAAAAATTGCCGAACGCGCGCCTATCGCTATTTTAGCTTCGCCCGAGCGCAGCCGCCACCATTCGTCGAACCGCTCCCCCGCCGAAAGACCGCTGTGCATAATCGCCGCCTCGCCCCCGAAACGGGCGCGCAGCTGTGCGAGCATCTGCGGCGTAAGCGAGATTTCGGGCACGAGGAATATCGCCGTCCTGCCGTTTTTGAGCTGGTCGGCAATGAGATTTAAATAAATTTCGGTCTTGCCGCTTCCCGTAACGCCGTGTATAAGGTGCACGCGTTTATCCGAACTTTCTATATAGTCCACCGCCGCGCGCTGTGCGGAAGTAAGCGCTTTAAGGCTTTCCCCCTTGCCCTCGCCCGACATCGGCACGCGGTTGCGCCTGACCTTGTATATTTCGGCGACGCCCTTAGAAACGAGCGAGTTGACCGCCGCCCTGCCGAAGTCGTTGCAAAGCCCCGTATAGTCGCAGTCGCCCGATTTAAGCCTTTCCGCCGCTTCGAGCTGTTTTTTGGCAGACTTGCCGACCGCCGCGGTATCGCCGCACAGGCGTATGCGTTTATCGTAGACCCCGTTGACCTTGCCGAGCCGCATTTCCGAGGGCAGGAACAGCCTTAAAGACGCCGCCTTGGGCACGCGGTAGCGGAGAGCTATCCTCTCCATAAGCGCGAAGCATTCGGGCACCAGCGCGGGCAATTCGTCGTAGACCTCTTTCACGGGCTTTATTCTGTCCGCGGCAAAGGAAGGGGTCTCGCTTAAACCTATAACGAACCCTTCTACAATTCTGCCGCCGAACGGCACCTTTACCCTGCAACCGGCTTGCGTGTGCTCCGGGCAGGAATATTCGAACACCTTGTCCACCTGTGAGTGGGCTATATCCACGATTACTTTTGCGTACATAATCTTTACGGCCGTCAAAGCCCGTCGCGTAAGGCGGGGCTCCGTTCATAATTTCCGCCCGCCTTTCTTGGGGCGGGCGGTGTTAATTGCCTTTTAACTTCCGTACAATCAGTCCTTGACCGATATAATCTTGCCGTCGTCTATTTCCTCGCAGGCAAGGGCAATCTCTTTAAGCTTGCCGGGGTTTTCGTTGACGTTGTTGACCGCGCCCCTTTCGATAAGCTGGCGCGCGCGTTTGGAAACCACCACGCACAGCTCGTAACGGGACGCCTGCTGCCCGTCGTGTGAAAGTCTGCTTAAAAGAGTATCTACCGTAGGTACGTTAATCATTGTCTTTAATCTCCTTTTCCAAAATTTTTACTACTTCTCCGACCGCTTCGTACAGGTCGTCGTTTATTACCGTATAATCGTACAGGGGCGCCTTGGACAGCTCGTAATCCGCCCTGTCGAGGCGGCGCGCTATTACGTCCTCGCCCTCCGTGCCTCTGCCGCGGAGCCGCGCATACAGCTCCCGCTTGTCGGGCGGCGCAATCATTACGAGTATTGCCTCGGGCATCTTTTCTTTAACCGTCAGTCCGCCGTTTACGTCTATTTCGAGTATAACGTCGCCGACCGCAAGCTTTTCTTCGACGAACTTTAACGGCGTGCCGTACATGTTGTCGAAATGGGAGGAATATTCTAAAAAGCCGCCGCTTTCAATCATCTTTTCGAATTTCTTGTGCGAGATAAAGAAATAGCTCTTCCCCTCAACCTCGCCGTCTCTCGCTTCGCGAGTGGTGCAGGAAACCGAAACGCAGGTGTTCGGACGGAGCTTTAACAGCTCCTTGACAATCGTGCCCTTCCCTACCCCCGAAGGTCCGCTCAAAACCAATAATTTCCCTTTACTCAACGTTCTGCACCTGTTCCCTTATTTTTTCTATTTCGTTTTTGAGTTCGAGACCGAGCTTCGTCACCGCTATGTCGTTGGACTTCGAACAAACCGTATTGGTCTCCCTGTTTAATTCCTGTACGAGAAAGTCGAGCTTTCTGCCCACCAAATCCTGTCCCGCGATTTCGCGGAACTGCGCTATATGCGAATTTAATCTGGTCAGTTCTTCGTCTATGTTGCTCCTGTCGGCAAAAACCGCCACTTCGGTAAGCAGTCTGCTTTCGTCGTATTTGACGTCCCCGAGATAATTTTTAATCTTTTCTTCGAGCTTTTGCCGATACTCCTGCGCGACGAGCGGCGCGCGCTCCCTTACCTTTCCGACAAGACCTTCGACGATGTCTACCCGCGAAAGCATATCCTTGGCGAGCTTGTCGCCCTCGGTTTTGCGCATGGCGTTAAGCTTGTCCAACGCGTCGGAAAGCGCGGCTTTCGCGGCTTGCGCAAGCTCCTCGTCGCAGGCGGCGTTGTCTTCCTGTTTCAGCACGTCGGGCTGCTTCATAAGATAGGTTACGGTAAAATCGTCCGCGAGCTGCGGAAAGGCTTTCTTTACGGTTTCAGCCATCTCCGTCCAGACCTTCGCCGCCTGCAAATCTATCGTCAGAGAGGACTTCTTTTCGCGCTTGTCCGTATAGGTAATATACACGTCGGCGTGTCCGCGCGTAAGCTTTTCGCGTACGGCGGCGCGCAGGACGTCCTCGTATGAGGAAAGGACTCTGGGGCATTTGAGCGACACGTCGAGGTAGCGGTTGTTGACCGATTTGACCTCTGCGACGACCTCTAACCCGTCCGCTTTATATTCGCCTCTGCCGTAGCCCGTCATACTGAACATTTCTTTAACACCGCCGTCCGATTTTTCTACGGATACATTATACAATACCAGTCTGTAAATTTCAAGTCATTTGTCCACTTTTCACTTATTTTTTGCAAGCGTCCGCCGCGACGCGCGTCCGCCCCCGTAACAAGGAAAAACACGCACGGGAAATTTCCTCCGCACACGCCGCGGAATTATCGGCGGCGGCAAGACCGTATCCGCCCCCCGGAAAAGCCTGTTAATAATCGGGCGAGCACCCGTTAAATATCCCTCTCCGCCTCGAAGTTACGAGCCGGTAACAGTTTTTAGGCGAGGTTTCGAATATGGACACCTCGCGGTTGGAGGAGGCGATTACCCCCGTAATATCCGCGAAGAAAGCCGCCCCTCCCGCGCTCATAACGATGGGTATTCCGTACAGATACGCATAGGAGCGGATAAGCTGCGGCGGCATTCCGTCGGAGATATCGCCGCAATGGGCGCATATCAAATTACAGCCGCACATGGCGAGGGCGTTTATACATTCGGGAAAGCGCAAATCGTTTTCTATGCACACCCCCACCTTAAAGCCGCGGACGGCGTACACCCCCGCGACCGCGCCGCTTTTAAATTCCTCGTCGTCCAGAACGTACAGCATATCGGAAATGCCCAAAAGCTTACCCTCGGACGCCACCGCGACCGACTTGCGCTTTAAACCGCGGCTGTCGGTTATACAGCCGCACAAAACGCCGCAACGCGCCTTTAAGGAAAATTCCGCCATCTTTTCGAGCTTGTCGCTCTTGCCGGCGAGCTCGTTGCCGAAGTCCACCGTTCCCAACGTACCGAACCCGAAAAGGGCTATGTCGCATTGGGGCAGCGGCGACGAAAAGCCCCTCTTCCTGTCGGTTATTACGCACGTTCTCATATACTTTACATATTATTTTTAAAACGCGAAAAAGGTTCTAAGCCGACTTACGGCGGCATACCAATAAACTATGAAAAAATTAACGTCATTTATTGCCGCGGCGGCAGTTACGGTCGCCGCATTGCCAATCGCCGCCTGTACGCCCGACTCGGGCGAGGGCGTTTCCTCCTACGAAATCGCGGTAAGCTACGACTGTGACGGGCGCGCTTTAAGCGGAACGTGCGGATTTACCTTTTACAACGACACGAATAACGAGATAAATTCGCTGTCCTTCAACCTTTGGGGCAACGCGTACCGTCAGGGCGCCGCGTACGCGCCCGTTTCCGACGGCGACGCGAAAGCCTATTGGTCGGGCGCAAGCTACGGCGGCGAGAGCGTGGAAAAGGTCGAGGGGTGCGCCTCCTGGGAGATAGCCGGCGAGGACGAAAACATCTTAAAGGTCGTGCTCAACGCCCCCGTCTACCCCGAAGAAACGGCGACGGTAGTCATAACCTATACGCTTAACCTTGCGAAGATAAACCACCGCACGGGCGTAACGGCGTCCACCGTAAATTTAGGTAATTTTTACCCCGTCCTGTGCGCGTATACCTCGGAAGGGTTTTTGGAAACGCCCTATTATTCCACGGGCGACCCGTTCGTTTCCGCCTGCGCAAATTACGACGTGACCTTGACGTTGCCCGTCGGATATGCCGCGGCGACGAGCGGTAAGGAGCTTTCGCGCACGGAGACGGATAGCGGCGTTTCGGTCAGATACGGGCTTGAAAACGCGCGCGACTTCGCCGCCGTACTGTCGGACGGCTTCAAAACCCTTTCCGCACACCCCGACGGTTGCGACATAACGGTATACTATTGCGGCGGCGAAGAGCCGCAAAAGGAGCTGACGGCGGTCGTGGAGAGCTACGAATATTTCTGCTCGGTATTCGGCGGTTACGAATATCCGACCCTGTCCGTGGTTATGACTCCGCTGAACGTCAGCGGTATGGAGTACCCCGCGCTGGCAATGGTCAATTCCGCGCTGTCGGAGGACGACGCCGTCTATACCGCCGTGCACGAAAACGCGCACCAATGGTGGTATGCCATGGTGGGCAACAACCAGGTAACCTGCGCCTGGCAGGACGAGGGGCTGGCGGAATATTCCGCCCTCTGCTTCTTCGAAACCCACCCCGCGTACGGCTACACCCGTACGGGTATGCTCGGCACGGCGATAAAGGCGTACAGGGGCTACTATTCGGTATACAACCAGATTTTCGGGAAGAGCGACACGGCGATGACGAGGGCGCTTTGCGACTTCGAGGGCGACTACGAATATGTAAACATAGCCTATAACAAGAGCCTTTTAATGTTCGAAAGCGTCCGCACCGCTATGGGCGACAAACGGTTTTTCGCGGCGCTGGCGGACTACTTCGAAAACAATAAATTTAAAATCGCTCCGCCCGAAGAGCTAATCGCCCGTTTCGACGCCCTATACGACGTGGAGGGGTTGATGGACGGATATATCGAGGGGAAGGCGATAATCTGAGCAATCCTTTACGTAAACGGTTACGGCGGTCCGTGCGGCTTCAAAGCGCAGACCGCCTTTCTTCCGTCTGCGATAATTTTGCGGCAACGGGTTGCAATTATCGTTTTTTTGGTCTATACTGATATTAAGGGAGAAATTATTTACGGGAGAGGGTATGGACAGTTATCCGTCTTGCGCGCAAACCGAATAAACAGACGCTTTCGCCACAGGGACGACGTGCGGAGGCGTAACTTCCGCACGATTTTTTTGAGGTGATTACTATGGTCAGATATTTTTCCGCAGGAGAGGGCGGCGCGCTTGAAAGGCGAGAATTCTTCGAACCGCACTGCTGGGTCGATATGGTCAGCCCGACGGACGGCGAGGTAGAGGACGCCGCAAAAGAGACGGGCGTGCCCGAGGATATGATTAAAGCCGCCCTCGACGAAGAGGAATCGGCGCGTACGGAGTTCGACGGGGGCTGTTCGCTGTTCGTCGTGGACTGCCCCGTAATAGAGGAGAGCGACACGGGCGATTCCTACTCCACCCTGCCGCTCGCGCTTATATACAACAAGAATTGCATAATTACCGTATGCTTAAAGGGCAACCCCGTGCTCAAAGATTTCATTACGGGGCGCACGAAGGTCAGGTGCGATTTGCCCGTACGGTTTATACTGACCTTTATGATGGGCAACGCCAAGAGGTTTTTGTACTGCCTTAAACAGATCGACCGCCGCAGCCGGCGCGTTCAGACAGAGCTTTCCAACAAGCTGAAAAACGACAGCATATTACAGCTTTTGGAGCTTGAAAATTCGCTCGTCTACTTTTCCACCTCCTTAAATTCCAACGCCAAGGTGCACGATAAGCTTGCCAAAGCCGAGGCGGTGACCCAAAACGGGGACTATCGGGATTTATACGACGATTTGACCATAGAATGCAACCAGGCGAGCGAGATGTGCAAAATCTATAAGGACACCCTTTCGGTCACTATGGACGCGTACGGCTCGGTAATTTCCAACAACAGCAACGACGCGATGAAAAAGCTGACCATAATAACCATACTGCTCGCCATTCCCACTATGATTGCGGGCTTCTGGGGAATGAATATGCCCGTGCCCTTCCAGTATTTCAAGGGCGAGCTATGGTTCTGGCTGGTCATAGCCGTCGCCCTGGTAATCACCGCGATAGTTTCGGTTATTCTTTTAAAACCGGGCTTCGGCGCAAAGACAAAGATAAAAAAGCAAAGGAAGAACAGGAAAAAGTAACTATGCCTATTTTACAGTATAAATGCAATAAATGCGGCAAGAGATTCGAGGAGCTGGTAAAGAAATACGACGACGCCGTCCTCTGCCCCGACTGCAAAGCCGAAGCCGTCCGCGACTATAACGGAGACGTGTATTCGGCGACGGGCAAAAAGACGGTCAGATGCAGCGGCAACTGCAAGACCTGCGGAGGCTGCCGCTGACCGCGTTTAACCGCGTACCGCTCCGCGGCGGTATAATACACGGCGGACAACCGCCCCGACCATTCAATATTTACAGTCCGCGCAAGGACTACACGCTTTGCGCGGACTTTTTTTATGCAACCCGTTTATAAAAGGCTGAAATTTTTTCGGACTGTATAAACGCGGAAATTTCGGGCAATAACACCTTGCGTAAGATTTACGGGGGGATTTGCAATGGGAAGAATTAAAGCGGCGGCAATTATGATAACGACGTTCGCCCTTGCGCTGTTTATCGCGGCAGCCCTCGTAGTTTTGCCGCAGAGGTTGCTGTTCCGCGGAGGCGAGAGCTACCGCTTCTACCTCGGCGACACCTCGGCAAGCTGCCGCGAAGTCTTTGCCGACGGCGACGCCGCGCCGCTGACCCGTCTGACCCTGAACGGCGTGAACGGCGAAAGCGCGGTCTACTCCTCCCTCGATATCGACGCGTTTTTAAACGGCGTGAACGGCGAAATCATCTTTAAAGAGGAGCTGAGCGACTCAGTAAATTACTACTGCAAGGCGGACCTGCCCTATTCGGTCGCGTTATACGGCGAGGAAATCAATCTGCACATATGCGTAAAGGACGGGTCGGTAACGGTGGCTTCACCCATAATATTCGGGGGATATTAAGGGGGCAACCGCGTTCGGAAAAAAACGCGGGGCAAATTTTTAACAAAACGTATAAGTTTTCGGACTGCCGTCAATAACCATTCGGCAACCAATCAAAAATCGGCGAAAGCCGCAAAATAAAAAGGAGACTTGATAATGAACGAAGAAAAGAAGACAAGCAAAAGAAGACTTTTGGTCCGCTATCTTATTCTGGCGGCTTGCATACTACTGATTGCGGCGGTAACGGTCATTTCCGTATGCGCGGCAAACGACTGGTTCAGGGTAGACGTCAACCGGCAGCTCGATAACGATACGCACGACGACGCCCCCGACGCTAATCCCGACGACAGCGACAAGAATTCCGACGACGGCGACGACGCAGACGACGATACCCCCACCTATAACGAAACGAGCTGGGTAAGCCCCGTAGCCGCAATCGACGTTATCACGCCGTACGACTTCACGGAGGACGTTTCGTTAAGAGGCTGCTGGCACTTCCATACGGGTCTTGACTTCGCCGCGGAAGTAGGCGCCCCCGTAGTCTGCTGCTGCGACGGCACGGTTGAAAGCATCGTAACCGGCGACGAGCTGGACGGCAATACCGTGACGATACGGCACTCCGACGGCGTTAAGACGGTCTATTCCTATATAGAAGTCAAGGAAGGACTTAAAGAGGGCGACGAGGTCAAGCGCGGCGACCGGATAGGCTCCGTTGCGGATTCCACGGGCGCGGAATGCATGCTCGAACCCCATATCCACTTCGAAGTTATCGAAAACGGCGAAAAGGCTGACCCCGAGCTCTTCCTCGACATTTCCGTAAAATAACAACCCCTGCCCCAAAGCGGCGCAGACAAAATTTCCCCCTTACCGCAAAAGAAAAATCACTCCTTAAACAGGTTTGAAAGACCGCCCCGAAAGTCCCAAGGCTTTCGGGGCGGCAGCTTTTATTCCGCCTTTTTCCGTCGGCGGACAAAAAAATGTTAATTTATTCAATGTTATGTCCGATTTTGTAAATTTCAAACATTTGATTGATTTTCACTCATTAAATTCACAAAAATTATCCGCATAAACATATAATTATGTTATAAAATAACATTTTAACCAAATTGAAAAAATTTTAAAATGTTATTGACTTACATTTTTATAAGTGTTATACTGCAAGCGGTTTCGGAAGCAGAGCGCATTGGCGCTTATATGAACGGAAAAATTCATTTATATTCCGAAATACAAATTTCAAGGAGGAGGTTAAAGCCATGTTCGAGATTTATGAGGACATCATCAGGCTTGACGACAGCGTAAACGCGTTCGGTGTATCCCCTCTCGCTTACGTCCTGTTAGACTGCGCAAGATAATCAACTTATAAAAGCGTAAAAAAAATTTAATGAGGAGGTGTAAAGCTGATGATTGACGTATATGACGAATTGTTACAGCTTGACGACAGCGTGAGCGCGTTCGGCGTATCCCCTCTCGCTTACGTTATGTTCGACTGCGCAAGATAAGACCGAAGACTAAAACTTAATAAACAAAAGATGCGGCGGCGCACGGAAGGTTGTGCCGCCGCGTTTTTATTGCCGTTTTTTTAAAACGGACGCGACCGCCAAAGCCCCCTAATTATCCTTCCCTTGTTGACATTCACGGCTTTTTGCTTTATTATAATTATATGGTACGCTTCGACGACGCGCAGACGCAGGCTTTGATAAAAAGGCTGACTGCGTTCAAGGGTCTGACCCTTACGGCATTTTTAACAGCATTCTGCTGCGGACTGATAGCGGCAGGCGCGACCCCGCACATAGACGAATACGCGGCAACGGTAATCGCCCTTTTCGCAATTGCAGGAGTAGCCGCCGCGTGCTTTGCCGCCCTGCTCGTACCGCTTACGCTTACGCGGAGGGCGATTGACAAAAAGGTCTCCTCCGCGCTCGCCGCCGCGATGTACAAAAACGAGGCTATGCTTACCGACGTTACGGGCGTTTCCGAAATCGCGTTCGTTGCGGCATATTCGGGGGACAAGCTGTCGTTCGGACGCGCCGACCGCACTGACGGAATAATATTCGACCTGACGGCGCTAAGGAAATGTACTGCGGTTTATTCGGCTTTCGGAACGCGGCTTACGGAATTTTTGGAGGCGTATTACTCCGTCCGTCGCAAAGACGGGGTCGGGGTGACGGTAACCGGGGATATGGGCGGACGGCGCGAAGCCTTGGAGATTGCCGACAAAAACGGCGTTAAGCATATAGCGAAGAACAACTATTTTATTAAAAGAGGGCTTATCAGATGACCGACTTATCCTCTGCCGAAATACAGACGACGTTTAAAAATAACCGGCGCGCATCGCTGCTGACGAACGCGGTTATGGCGGTAATCGCCGCCCTTACAGCCGCGCTCGCCGTATGGGTCGCGGTCGAAAAATCGCGGTCTAAGCTAACCGACTGGTCGGTTGGCGTGTTTATCGCCCTGCTGTGCGTTATGGCGCTGCTGTTCATATTCGCCATAGTCTGGCAGATATTTTTCCGCAGACCTTACCGCGGCGTTATGCACCGCTTCGTAGCCGAAAGATTTGCGGAGAGCGGCAACCTTTTAAACGCGGGCGGCGAAATCGGGTTCGAGCTGCTGCTCGCAGGCGACAAGCTTACGCTGTTCAGACGCGGCTGTTCGGACTATGCGCAGTTCGATTTGACCCCCGTCAAGTCCTACGCCACGGTGTGCAATTACGCGACGCAGCTCGTCAAAGCCTATCTGAAAGACTTTTATTTTTTAAACGCCGCAAGCCTTTCCGCGGACTCGGTCACGGTAACCGACAAGGTGCGCGGCAAGGCAAAGACGCTCGTGTTTCTTTCGGCGGATAAGCCCTTAAAGAACAGGGCGAACGGCTTTTTTATTTCGACGGGGCTTATTAAAAAGCTTTGACCGCACGCGCAGTCACTCCTTAAACGTCATAAAGCCCGAAGTATTCTTCGGGCTTTCGTTTTGCAGTCCAAGCCTGTCAGGAATTGAACTTTTTGTGGAATTCGGCTATTTCGTCGCAGTCAACCGAAACGTGCTGCAACGCTCCCGTACACTCGTTCGCGCTCACCGCGCCGTCCAGACAGTCCTCTATGCTCTTTTTACAATTTTTCTTTTCCATACGCCAAGTATGCGCAAAGCGGACGTAATTATTCCGTACGCAACACAAGCGAATTGTTTTGGCAGTCGAGCGTTATTTCCGTGCCCGCCGCGGGATTGTTTTCTATAATATATCTCGCGATAGGCGTTTCGGCATACTTCTGCAAATAACGCTTCAAGGGGCGCGCCCCGTACACGCTGTCGAAGCCGTTTTCGGCTATGAACGCCCTCGCCCCGTCGGTCGCGGTAAGTTTAAGGTTTTCCCCTTCCAGCCTTGCCGCAAGCCGTTTTAACAGAATGTCCGTTATCCCCTTCATATTCTCCTCGGTCAGCGGCTTAAAGGTTATAATCTCGTCCAGCCTGTTAAGAAATTCGGGGCGGAACGCCTGCTTTAACAGCGCCGATACCCTGTCGGCGGCTTGCTTTGTGATTTCGCCGTTTTCTATACCCTCGATGATATCGGAGGAGCCGATATTGCTCGTAAGAATAATAATGGTATTTTTGAAATCGACCGTGCGCCCCTGCGAATCGGTCGCCCTGCCGTCGTCGAGAATTTGCAGCAGTATGTTAAACACGTCGGGGTGCGCTTTTTCGATTTCGTCGAAGAGCACGATGGAATACGGCTTTCTGCGGACGGCTTCGGTAAGCGTGCCGCCCTCCTCGTAGCCGACGTATCCCGGAGGCGCCCCGACGAGACGGGAAACCGAAAACTTCTCCATATACTCGGACATATCTATGCGGATGATGTTCTTTTCGTCGTCGAACAGATTTTCTGCGAGCGACTTGGCGAGCTCGGTCTTGCCCACGCCCGTGGGTCCTAAGAACAGGAACGAGCCGATAGGTCTTGCGGGGTCGGAAATGCCCGCCCTTGCCCTTAGTATGGCTTCGGAGACCTTTGTAACGGCCTCCTCCTGCCCGATAACCCTCTTATGCAAATCGTCGGCAAGGCGCAATATCTTCTGCCTTTCGCCCTCTTTGAGCCGCGCGACGGGGATACCCGTCCAGCGCGATACTATGCGGTTAATCTGCTCCTCGGTGACCTCGTCCTGCAACAGCTCTCCGCCCTGCTTGCCTTTCAGCTCGTTAAGCTGCTTTTCGAGGGCGGGCAGCTCGCCGTAGCGCAATCTCGCCGCCTTTTCCAAATCGCCCGAATTGGTGGCGGAATCTATCTCTCCGCGGATTTCGTCTATGCGCTCTTTGAGGTTCTTTTCGTCGTCGATATTTTTCTTTTCGTCGTCCCATTTGGCTTTGAGGGCGGCGAATTGCTCCTTATAATCGGAGAGCTCCTTTTTAAGCGCTTCCAGACGGGCTGCGGAGAGATTATCCTGCTCCTTCGCAAGGGCTTTTTCCTCTATTTCGAGCTGTATGATTTTACGGTTGAGCGCGTCCATATCCGACGGCATCGAATCTATTTCGGTTCTCAGCATAGCCGCCGCCTCGTCTACGAGGTCGATAGCCTTGTCGGGCAGGAAACGGTCGGTAATATAGCGGTTTGAAAGGGTTGCCGCGGCAACCAGCGCGTCGTCGTGTATACGCACGCCGTGGAAGATTTCAAACCTCTCTTTAAGCCCCCTTAAAATAGAGATTGTGTCATCTACGGTGGGCTCGTTTACGGTTACGGGCTGGAAACGGCGCGCCAAAGCGGCGTCCTTTTCGATGTATTTCCTGTATTCGTCCAAAGTAGTCGCGCCTATGCAGTGCAGTTCGCCGCGCGCGAGCATGGGTTTGAGCAGGTTGCCGGCGTCCATAGCCCCGTCGGACTTGCCCGCTCCGACGACGGTGTGCAATTCGTCCACGAACAGCAGTATCCTGCCCTCCGATTTGGCGACCTCGGCAAGCACAGCCTTTAAACGCTCCTCGAATTCTCCGCGGTACTTCGCGCCGGCGACCAACGCGCCCATATCGAGGGAAAACAAGGTCTTGTCTTTAAGTCCCTCGGGCACGTCGCCCTTGACTATACGCTGGGCGAGCCCTTCTGCGATAGCCGTCTTTCCGACGCCCGGTTCGCCGATTAAAACGGGGTTGTTCTTGGTCTTTCTGGATAATATTCTTATTACGTTGCGTATTTCCTCGTCCCTGCCTATCACGGGTTCGAGCTTGTGCTTACGGGCGGCGGCGGTCAAATCCGAGCCGTACTTTTCCAACGCCTCGTAGGTGTCTTCGGGCGTGTCGGTCTTAACGTTGGTATTGCCGCGCACCTTTTTCAGCTCGATTAAAAAATCCTGCTTGTTCACGTTGAAGCGAGCAAACAAGCCCTTTATGCCGTCGCCGCCGTTTTCTATAAGGCTTATAAACAGGTGTTCTACCGAAATATAGTCGTCCTTCATCGAGGCGGCAAGCTTTTCCGACGCCGCGAAGATTTTGTTGACCTCGCCCGAAATATAAACGCCGCTCTGCCCGAACACCTTCGGCAGTTTGTCGATTTCGTCTCCGCAAGCCTGTTTAAGTCCGTCCGCGTCAACGCCGCAACGCGTAAGCATACGGAATATCAGCCCGTCGCTGTTTAAAAGCGCATAAAGCAGGTGCAGCCCGACGAGCTGTCCGTTGCCGCGGCTGTCGGCAACGCTCTCGGCGTCGTTTAACGCCTGCAAACTGTTTTTCGTGAATTTTTCCGCGTCCATAATTAATGCTTATACCTCCTTACGGAATTGGTTTACACTAAAATTATAAAACGTTTATTCGCGTTTTAAACGGCGCAGGCAAACCTTTCGCATAAATTTCTTTAAATCCGCAATTACCGAATCCGGTTTATTCGATTTCGTCCGGATTCCGCGGTTCATTTCAAGTCGTTAAGTTTGGATACGTCGAGCCGCCATTCCCTGCGGCTGCGCTCCCTGTGGACGGCGTTGGCTTCGCCGAGCGCCTTTATATATTCGGCGTAGGAGCAATCGTTGACCTTCATAAAATGGGCGCACGCCTCCCTTTCCCCGCCCATAAGCTGCGTCCGTCCGATGTGAATAACTTCGTGGCACGGGCGGCAGACGGCTATTACGTTCTTTAAGCGCTGTACCCCGTTTTTGTCGTCGTATTCCCATTGCTCGTGCGCTTCAAGCCTGTCCGCGGACGCGCCGCAAATCATACACCTGCCGCCCGCCCTTAAATAGGCTTTCTTCCTTATCGAATCCCACGCCTCGCGGGGGAGAACCGAACGCAGGTTAGAATACCAGCAGCTGTCGGGCACCAATTCAAAATTCAATTTCAACGGCATTTTATCACTTCCTTAAATTTTTTCAGCCTTGCCGCCCCGAAAGCCCGTCAACTGCGCGGGCGTGACCGAGGAATAATTTATTACGGCTATGTTGGAATAATTTTCCGACGGGGTGAACAGATAATCGGACAGACATCTGACGTTCACGCCCGACTGCTCCGCCCTGCTTTTCAGCTCGCCGTCGGAGGAAAACGACGGCAGTTTAAGGGTTATATGTAAGCCGCCCCCCGTTTCTATAATTTTTTTGGGATAGGGCAGCGCGTCGATTTTTTCCAGCAGGATAGAGCGCACTCCGCGGTAATAATTCTTCATTTTATTAACGTGCCTTTCGAAATAACCGCCGTCCAGCATCGCCGCCAGCGTAAGCTGTTCGAATAGGGGCACGACGTTTGCCGACTGCCCGTACAGGTCGCGGAATTTGGCATAAAGCACGGGCGGCAGTACCATATACCCCATTCTCATCGACGGGGCGAGCGTCTTTGAAAAGGTGTTCAGATATATCACGCGTTCGCCGTTCATGCCCGCCATTGGTTGGAGGGGCTTGCCTATAAGACGGAATTCCGAGTCGTAGTCGTCCTCTATAATATAAGCGTCGGTCTGCTGCGCCCAGGCAATCAGACGCGAACGGTTGGAAACGGGCATAACCGCGCCCGTGGGATATTGGTGCGCGGGCGAAACGTGAACCGCGCATGCGCCGCTCTTCTCTACCTGTCCGATATCCGCGCCCTTTTCGCCGACGTCGATAAAGACGCATTCCGCGCCGTTTAGGCGGTATGTGTTGGGAACCCTGCCGTAGCCGGGGTTTTCGACCGCGTACGGCTTTTCCCTGCCGAGGAGCTGTACAATCACCCCGTACAGATATTCCGCGCCTGCGCCTACCACGACGTAACGGGGGTCTACCTTAAAGCCGCGGAAGCGGTACAGATAGGAGGCAATCGCCGCCTTTAACCTTAACGCGCCGTCGCAGGGCACGCGCTCTAACAGGTGTTCGCCCTCCTCCGACAGGATTCTGCGCGTCAGCTTCGCCCAGACGGAAAAGGGGAACAGCTCCGCAGGCGCCCTCCCCGAAGTCAAATCGAGGGCAAACCGCCGCGACGGTCCGTCCTCGGCGGCGGGCTGTACGGAAACCGCGTTGTCGCCGACGTTGACCTCCGCGACGAAATAGCCGCGCCGCTGTTCGGAAACGACGTACCCTTCGGCAAGAAGCTGTTCGTAGGCGTTCTGCACGGTTATCACGCTCACCGAAAGATGCTCGGCAAGGGAGCGCTTGGAGGGCAGCTTTTCCCCCGATTTTATGTTGCCGTGCAGAATATCTTCGCGTATAGAGCGGTAAAGGGCGTAATATTTATTTTTTTCGCCGAGTTCGTAAGTCAGCATTTTTTCAATCGCCTTAATCTGGTATTATAAAATTTATTTGTTTTGGATATTTTAATAATATCAAACGAGAGTATAATTGTCAATAAAATAATCGGACTTTTGCTCAGGGCACAGCCTACTTATCGGGAGAAAGAGAAAATTATGAAAAACAAGAAAGTTTTATACTCCACGAAATGGATAGCCTACACGGCGGTATTCACCGCCCTCGTCATAGCGACGGGGTTTATTCCTCCCGTTCCCACGGCGGCGGGCAGAATTTATTGGGTTGACGGCATAGTGCTTATCGGCGCCTACCTTATGGACCCTTTGGCGGCGTTTATAGCCGGCGGCGTCGGCACGCTTTTATATGATTTGCTGCAATCGCCGTCTATGATGCTGACTTCGCTTCTTACCCACGGCTTGCAGGCGGCGGTAGTATCGACGCTTATACGTTTCGTTCTGCCAAAAAAGCACGAGGAGGTCTGGGCGCTGGTTGCGTCGCTTGCGGGGGCGGTCGTGGTAGTCGCAGGCTACTTCATATACCGCGTAGTCACGCTCGGCACGGCAACGGCGCTGGCGAGCATACCCAGAAACGTAATACAGGAAGTTATAGGAATTTCCATAGCTATGGTTTTATGCTATGCGACGACGTTTAAAAAACAATTGAGGAAACAGCGCCTGCTGCCCGATTTTAAGAGGGAAATACTCGACAAGGGTCAGGGCGACGGACAAACCGCAGACGACGTTATTAACCAATCGGCGTTTTCGGACGGGACGGACGACGGCGGCGTTGAATAATACCAAAGCGCACGGCTTTTAAGCGGCGCGGATAAAAATTTCAGTAAGCGAGGAAAATTAAAAAAACTATGAAACAGACTGCAAAAAAAATTCTTACGATGCAGGACTTATCGTGCGTAGGGCAGTGTTCGCTCACCGTGGCGTTGCCCATACTCTCCCGTTTCGGCGTGGAAACGTGCGTACTCCCCACGGCGGTGCTCTCCAACCATACGATGTTCAACGGGTGGAGTTACCTCGATTTGACCCCGAATATCCCCGAAATATTCGACCGCTGGAAGGATAACGGCATTATATTCGACGGCTTCCTGCTCGGTTACTTAGGCAAAGCCGAGCTTATGGAGCTGGCGGAAAAATGCTTCGACGAATTTTCGGCGGACGGCGCGCCCGTGATTATAGACCCCGTTTTCGGGGATAACGGCAAGCTTTACGGCGGCTTCGACCTGAATTACGTCGCCGCCATGCGCAAGCTAATAAGCCGCGCAGATATCGTCCTGCCCAACATTACCGAAGCCTGCTTTTTAACCGGTACGGAGTACAGGGAAATTCAGGGCGAAAAATACGTTAAGGAGCTCGCCTTAAAGCTCTATGCAATAAGCGGTAAAACGGTGATAATTACGGGTGTAGAGGATGAAAACCGCATCGGCGAATACATTTTTGACGGTAAGTCGGGCGAATACGTCCTACTGCCCAAGGAGCCCCGTAAACGCCACGGCACGGGAGATATCTTCGCCTCCGTGTTCACGGCTAATTACCTCGGCGGCAAGAGCCTTGCGGACAGCTGTCGCGCGGCGAGCGAATTCGTCATAAACTGCCTTAAAGCGACGGACGACGACCACTTCTACGGGGTGCGTTTCGAGAGCGTTTTAAACGCCGACTGAAAATATTTACAAACATTAACGCCGTAATTAAAATACGCGCCGTGCGGCTTTTCGCCGCGCGGCGCGTATAACTTTTTGCATTG
>CAZUYN010000008.1:1685-32411 GCA_964624495.1 uncultured Clostridia bacterium | reverse complement strand
TATTCGGGAGTTTCCGACTGGGGCTGGAACGGCGGAAATTTTTAACAATTGCAGAAGTTTATTCCTATAAATTTTATAGTGCGTAAGCCCTTCTTTTGTAAGTACGCGAACTATTATAGGTAGAGTAAACTTTTCTTCAAACGTTTCTCTTGTTATTCTTACGGCTTTCGCTTCAAAGCCGAGTTTTTCCAAAGTCTGCACTATGCCGAGCACGGTGGTTCCTTTTACGTCCGTACCCGACATATCACGCAACTTTGTAATTGTCATTTCTTTTTTATATTGCAGACATATTGTGGCAATGCATGCCGCCCCGCAATCTGTAATATCATGTTGTTTTACGCATTTGTATTTTGACATTATAATACCATTTTTTATTTTTCAAATTTATAAAAAGTAATATGACTTTCAAGTATTTTTTAAAGGCATAAAAACGTCGGCAAGCAAATTATTCTCTTGCTGCTCGATTAAAACTATATAAGTTTCACCGGTGAGTTCCAAGTCATTCTCGTAAGCATACAGCGTAAGTTTATTAGTTGCAAACTGTAACTTTTCCGCATTGTCGTTGAAACGTGCAAGTAAACAGTTGGGACACGCATCTCCTTTTCAAAGCGATAAGGTAATTCCAACCGCACATTATTAGTATTTAATTGAATCATAACGCGCGAATCGATTATAGGTTGTCCTTCGGCGTCTGTTCCCGTAATACCCGTTGAATACATAATCAGTGGTCCAACAGTCTGATATCCTTTTGCTTTTATCCAGTTCATAAGCATAACGACTTGCTTGTCCTAGCTCATTATCTCGCTTTTAGGCACTTTACGTGAAAGCACATTTATTAGTTTTAAAACTTTGTTTTCTCTGAATTCTATCTGCGACATTTTCCCTCCAGCTAAAATTAAATCTGCACGGATTGAAATTAGTTTTTGGTATTTTTATTATTTAAATGTATTATTTTATGTCGCATAGTTATTGATAGAGCATAATATCTTACAGCTAAGATAAAAGCTATTACCATACTTGGAACCATACATAGTGCCGTTTGCGACCATTTGCAATATAATGCAAATATTAGTGTAAGTGTCAGGAAAACTATAAAAGATATTATCATAGTTAAACAAATAAAGAGATAATATTTTTTCTTTTTGTTTAAGTATTCCATGTTATCCTCATCAATAATTTTACTTCGTTGGTAGCAGATTATCACAAAAATAACTAACGCTATTAAAATCAACCCTCCAACAATTATACCGGCAATTAACATACTTTACTCTACAATATATGTGGATACACCACCAGAAGTATATCTATAAATAGTATAAGACCTACCCAACGCTATGTAATGCTGTACAGTATTGTAAGCATTACAAGCATTACCATAGCTAGTATAGCATAAGGTAGCTACTGCGGTACAAGCTAGAACAATAGCCCATCCAACGAATAGGATTGCCGCGTCGTGCGCACAGCGCACTCCTCGCAATGACGGTTTTCCCCAAGCCGCGCCCGTGCAACGACGGTTTTCCCCAAGCCGCGCCATCGCAACGACGGTAAAAGGGTAATGACGGAAGCCAAAAGCCGCCGCGCAGAATTTCTGCGCGGCGGCTTTAACTTATATTCGCTTTAAAAATTACTTTCATAACCGCAATTTAAAAATTTATACTGCGGAACACCTCTTCTATTTCCCTCCTGCTTTGGCAGGCAAGGAGCCTTGTGCGCAGCGCCGAAGCGTTCGGCTGACCTTTTACGTAAAAGCCGAGCATTTTGCGCATATAGACGACGGCAAACCTTTGGTCGAACGTTTCGAAAGTCTGCGCCAGCTGGCGTCCTATCACCTCTTTTTTGTCCGCGACAAACGTCCCCGTTATATCCGCGAGCAAAAACGGGTTGTACATTACCGCCCTCGCCAGCATTACGCCGTCCGCGCCCGTTTTGTCCGCCAGCTCGTCCGCGTCCTCCTTACCGAACACTCCGCCGTTGGCTATTACGGGAATTTCAACCGCCGACTTCGCCGCGGCTATCTGGGCATAGTCCACGTCGCCCGAATAAATTTTATCTCGCGTTCTGCCGTGAACGGTTATCATATCCGCGCCCGCGTCCTGCATAGCCACCGCGAAGTCACGCGTTATAATGCTCTTTTCGTCTATGCCGATGCGGAATTTGACCGACACGGCTTTGCCGCTTTGCTTTGCCGCCACGACCAGACTTTGAGCCTTAGCGATATCGGCAAGCAATGCGCTTCCCTCGCCGTTTTTGAAAATTTTAGGCACGGGACAGCCCATATTTATGTCTATCAGCGAGAAGGGCGCTATCTCCTCGCAGCAGGCGGCGCGGCGCATAAATTCGGGGTCGCCGCCGAACAGCTGAACGGCTTTAATTCCGCCATAGTCGGGGGGCAACCGCAATAAATCCGCCGTATTTTCACTGCCGTAGCACAAGCCCTTTGCACTGACCATTTCGGTAAAAGTAAGCCCTGCGCCCAGCGAAATGCACATACTTCTGAAAACGCAGTTGGTATAGCCTGCAAGCGGCGCGACAAAGACGTTGTTCGGCGTTTCAATCTGTCCGATTTTAAGCTTTTTTAACTGCATCTTTTGCCTTTACCCAATAATAATCGAGGGATAAACCGTCCAGCGCGGCGATGTCCTTGCCGTCGGCTATGATAAGCTTTTCGCATTCGACAAAGCGTTTTACGAATTTATCCGTCGCCGCGCGGAGAGCTTCCTCGCACTCCACCCCCGCAAGGCGGCAGGTATTGACGGCGGCGAAAAGCACGTCGCCCGCCTCCTCGAACACGGCGGCGGAATCGCCCGACTGCATGGCTTCGACCAGTTCCTTGACCTCCTCCCACATCTTATCCGACGCGGAAACGGGGGATAAAAAATCCATACCGCTTTTGGCGGCGCGTTTGCCCACCTTCTGGGCGCGCATACACGCAGGCATATTCGAGGGCACCGCCGAAACGCTCTCCCCGAAGGTCGTCATATGCTTTTCCTTTAATTTGTTCTTATCCCACACGCCGAGCGCTTCGGTTTCGTCCGCCGCTTTATCCTTGCCGAAGATATGCGAATGGCGGAAAATCAATTTTTTTACGTTGCCGGTTATAGCGTCGGTTGCGTTGAACGCGCCCTCTTCGTTTTTAAGAACCGAATGGAAAGCCGCCTGCAACATTATGTCGCCCGTCTCCTCCATTATGCCGTCGTCGTCTTTCCGTTCTATCGCGTCCTCCAACTCGTACGCTTCCTCCACGACGTTGGACTTTATGCTTTCGCACGTCTGAACCCTGTCCCAAGGGCAGCCGCCGGGGGCGCGGAGCACCTCCACCATATGGACGAGGTCGGCAAAATCGTACCTGTCCTTTGCGAGAAAATCGCCCTCTTCTATCGCCACGGCGCAACCCAAGCCGTAATTTTTCTGTCTGTCGATTTCATACACGGCAATTTTTTTAACCCTGTCGCCGTCTATAAAGGCGCACTCCGTCTCCTCGCCGAAGAGGTCGGTCAGGGTCAGCTTGACCTCGGAAGCCATATATCCGTCGTCTATATCGTAGACGACGGCGGCGCGGCAGCTCTTTAAATTCTTTATATCGTATGCGGAGAGCGACGTGATTGACGGGCTTTTCAGCCTTGCGAGATTTTTTACGTGGGAAATACGGGAAACGCCCTCGTAAACGACAGCGTCCTTTTTCTTTTTAAGTATTATGCGGCAGGCTTCGTCCTCGCTGACGGCGCCGTCCACGCAGTAGCAGACGCTTTGCGACTTGCCTGCGTCGAGCACGGCTTTGGCTAAATTTTTATTCAACGTATCGAAGTTACGCGAGCGTTCGAAGATATAGTCGAGCGTTTCGGCTCCGTACCCCTCTATGCTTTTAAAGCCCGCGCATCTGTCCGTACGGGCAATTATTTTATCCGCGCATTTAAGCGCCTTGTCAGCCGAGAGCGTTAAATCGCCTTCTTTTACCCCCAAGCCTATTAAAATTACCGACATTTCCGTTACTCCCGCGTGATTTATTTACGAAAGTAATATAACACAAATTGAGGACAATCGCAACAAAATAACATATATTTGCCGAAACTGCCGCGCCCGTTATGGATAGCGAAGTAAACGCGACGAGCGCCGAGGACAGCGCAACGCGCAAGACCGCGCACGACCACTGCACCGCCATACTCCACAGCGGTTTCCCCAGCGAGGTTATGCACGCCGAGGACGTCTGCACCATGGAAGAAGTCACGGCGTTTACGCTCATCAGCCGCACAAGGCTTATCAGCAATTGCTTTTCACCCGTGTCCAGCGACGGGAATATAACCCTTACCGTCAGCGGCGCAAAGATATACAGGGCGACCGCAAACGGTACCGAAACAGCCAAAGTATACAAAAGCGAGGTTCTGATTTTTTTCATTGCGCCCGACTTGTCGCCCTTAGCCGCGAGCGGCGATATCTGCGGCACGCTTGCCGCCGCAAGTCCGTACGTTACCGATACGGGCAGATTAATAACCGTAACGGCGCACCCCGAAAAAATGCCGTACAGCGCGGTGGCGTTATCGGCGGCTCCGCGCAGGATATTGACGACCGCCATACTTTCGAACAGCTGTCCGACGGGCAGGGCGATTGCAGAAATCGTCAGCGGAACGGTATAGCCGAATATACTCTTTGCGCCGACTGCCGCCGTACGGTAAAGCGGCTTGGTTTTAGGGCGTTCGGTCAGATACATCGCGACCGCGATTATGCACGAAAATATCTCGCTTATGGTCACGGCGAATACCGCCGCCGCGGTTGCGCTTGCTACGTCGCCCCTGTACAGCCCTGCAAGCAATATGCCTGCCGAGACCTTGACCGCCTGTTCCAGAATTTCGGTAACGGCGGTCGGATACATATTGGAAATACCCTGAAAATAGCCGCGGACGACGGATATGACCGCGACGAAGAATACCGAAGGCGAAAGCAGCCGACAGCATAGCGTCACGGCTTCCTCCCCCTGCGCGGCGGCGAGCGGCGACGACAGCGCGAACATCAGAAGAGAGCCTATAAGCCCTATTCCCCCGTACAGATAAAACGCCTTTCTTTCGGCGCCCTGCCCCGCGCCCGACGATATAAGCCGCGCTATACCCGTGGGTATTCCGCTCGCGGATACGGTAAGCAGAATGCAATACAGCGGATAGACAAGCTGATAAATGCCCATACCCTCGCCGCCGAGAAACGCGACGAGGGGTATGCGGTAGACTGCGCCGAGCAGCTTGGATATGAAGCCGCCCGCCGAAATAATCAGCGCGCCTTTTATATAACCCTGCTTTTTCACTCGAACTGGTTTGCCAAAATGGTTGCCGAAAGCTGTGCGAGCTTGCACGCGGCAGGTTCCATCTTCGCGCCCTGTTCGGTGGAAATCAGGGCGACCGCGCCGAGGCAGTCGCCTCCTGCGACTATGGGCACGATTATCTGGGCGGTGATATCGTTTTCCGCGTCGTCGCAAATGGGCACGATATCCCCTCCTTCGGCAAGGTTGGCAATATAACTGCGCCTGTCCCGCATCAATTTATCCATTTTTTTGGAAATAGTCTTGCCGGCGACCTCCCTCCTGCCGCTGCCCGAGGCGTGCAATACCTCGTCGGTGTCGCAGACAATCGCCAAATGACCGGACAGGTCGGAAAGGCTCTTTGCCGTGCCCTCGGAAAATTTCTCCAACGAGGCGATGGGGGAATATTTTTTGAGCATAAGCTCGTCGCGGTCGGTAAATATTTCCAAGGGGTCGCCCGATTTAAGACGGAGCGTAGAGCGTATTTCCTTTGGAATTACTACCCTGCCCAGCTCGTCTATTCTTCTTACAATTCCGGTTGCTTTCATAAAAACTCCTTTATAAAAGCAGTTTGGGAAAGTTAAAAAAAATAATACGTTTCGGCGTATATTCTATTCCGTTTACGGTACCGTCATAAACATTATATATAAACAAAACCCGTTTAAGGGCGCGGCGCGGTTAAACGGGCTTTTGAATTTTTTACGTTATGTCAACCCAGCGATATTCTGTCGGAGACGCTTCTTATAAGCATTCCCAACGCGCAGCCCTCGTCTATGCAGGAGCTGACGTAAGAAGCAAATTTTTCGCTGCGTTTGGTCTTGAAATGCGCGGCGACCGCTATAATCAATTCGTCGCGGTACATACTCACGTTTTCCATTAATATCGCCTTGACGAGAGAGATGACGTCGAAAGGCGAATAATCGCTTTCGGACGTGCGCACCTGCGCGCCGTCCTCCACCCTGTACCTTTCGAACGTGCACGCCTTATCGTTCCTGTAATAATGCACCGTCCCCAACAGGTTTACCGACTTGAATGCGCAGGCGGGAATAAGCGACTTTATTTTATTTTCCAGCCGCGCGCCGAATTTTACTATTCCGTACAGTGCGAGCACGCGCTTGATTAAAAATCTTTCGGAAATTGGCTCTTCCGCGGTCACCACGGACTTGACAGTCTTGATGAGCTCCGCGTCCATATTACCGCTTACAAGCGCCGCCGCGTCCGCCTGCGTAACCGTGGGCTTGGCAACCTTATACGGGCGTTTATAGCCGCCCGAGACGCCGCCGCTCGAAGACGTAAGCTTGTCGAGATAGTCCTTAATCTTCTTAATTTCACGCTTGGGGTTGTTGAAGAAATTGACCGCGTACAGCCTTATCACGTTCCAATTGTTGCGCTTTAAAATATTGGTCTGCATAACGTACTTATCCTTGATGGAGAAGTTCGCGTCGCCGTCGCACAGTATCGCAAGGATAAAGTTGTGCTTGTTGCCGGGGTCGAGCACGCCGACGTCTATCTTAAAATCCGAAACGCCGACGTCGCAACGGCAATCGTAGCCGTATGAGGAGAGCTCCGCCGCGACGTATTTGCCTATACCGCTGCGGTTTATTATGACCTCGTCGCTGGGTGCGGCAATGCTCGTCCTGCCCTTTTCGGCAAATTCCAGAAACGCTTTAAGCCCCGCCACGCCCTTGGAAGTCGTACGGGAGAGGTCAATCATAGAATAGCGCATAGAGGAAAATACGAGCATTTCCTCCCTCGCCCTCGATACCGCGACGTTGAGTCTGCGCCAGCCGCCGAGCTGGTTCAAGGGTCCGAAATTGAGCGAAATTTTGCCCATTGCGTCGGGTCCGTAGCAGACGGAAAACAGAATTACGTCCCTCTCGTCGCCCTGAACGTTTTCGAGATTTTTGACGAACAGCGGTTCTTCGCCGTCGTATGCGTAGCTTTCTAGCCCCTTGTCCGAAATGGCTTTGGAGAGCATTTTTTCGATATACACCTGCTGCGGCGTGGAAAAGGTTACGACGCCTATCGAAGAGCGGCGCAGTACGGGGTCGGAAAGGCGGCGGATAATTTCCGCCGTGAGGGCTTCCGCCTCCTCCTTGTTGCACTTCGAGCCGCCGCGCTGATAAATTCCGCCCTGAACGTATTTAAAGCCCACCTTGGAATCGAGCGCGTCGGGCGACGGGAAGGTACACAGCTTGGAAGAATAATAATTGATATTGCTGAACGCAATCAGGCTTTCGTGCTTGGAGCGGTAGTGCCAGGTAAGATGCTTTTCGGGAATGCCGAGCGCAAGGCAGTCGTCGAGCACGCTCTCCAAGTCCTCGGTTTCGGGATCCTCGTCGTCGTAGCCGACGGACATAAAGAAGGACGTGGGCGGCATCTGCTTGGGGTCGCCGACCACCACCGCGCTCTTCGCCCTCGACAGCGAAGGCACCGCTTCGCAGGTGGGCATCTGGGAAGCCTCGTCGAAAATCACGATATCGAACATATCGGGCACGGGTTGCAGATATTGCGAGACGGTGAACGGGCTCATAAGCATACAGGGCGCGCACACCTTTAACATTTCGGGTATTTCCGCGAACAGCGAGCGCAGATTTACGCCGCGCAGGTTATTCTTGGTCTGACGGCGGAAGGACATAAGCTCTAACGCGATAGGACCTTCGGTTCCCTCCCCGGGCAGGCGCGATATCAAATCGTATCTGATTTTTTCGCGCGTGAGCTTGTAATACTCTTCCATCAGCTGCGAGAAGCTGCTCGCCGTATCGTCCAGCACGGTCGCCGAAAAACAGGAGAGCGCGGGGTCCGCCGGTATGTTCTTTGCCACGAAGTTGCGGTAGACGTTCTTTTTGAACGCGGCGAGTATCTTTTCGCTTGAAATTTGTCCGCTCTCCAAGGCGTCGGTTATAAAGGTAAGACCGTTTTCGTTCAGCTTCTTTGCGGTCGCCTTATACATACACCAGGCGGGGAGCATATCTATATTTTCGACGAGAGCCGAGCACTTGTCGTTATAATAGTCGTAAATATCCTCGTCCGAGATCGCGTCGGGGTCGGCTTTTACCGTCTTATTGAAGTACTCGCAGCTGTCCGTAAACGATTTCGCCGCGCCGAGAATACCCGTAAACAGGGGGCGCAGATGTCCGTCGGACGCCTTTATGCAAACCGAGTTGAAGGCGTCGGCGTTATAGTCCATAAACACGCTTGCGCACAGCTCGTGAAACGAATGCAGGGGACTTAAAAAATCAGCCCTCTTCTTTTCGTTTATAGAGCCCATCAGCCCCATAAAATTAGAACTGAGCTTGGTATATGAAAGTATCGAACGCCTGTCCTTTTCTATCTCCACGCCCGACTTCAACAAATCGCACACTTCGGCGTTCTTAATGGGCGTACGCGCCACCCGCGCAAGCTTTTTGACCGCCGCGACCAAGACCTTCGACGACTGCCAGTCGCCGTTACAGCTGTTCAGCTCGTCCTCTATTTCGTCCGCCGTCTTGGAAAAATCGACCACGTCTTTGAACCTTAAAAGCCAATTCTTCACGCCCGCGTCGTAGCGCAGATTGGCGTTGTAAAAGACGTAAAATTCCCTTTCGTCGCAACTGAAAAATACTTTCAGCTCGCCGTCGGACAGCGCGCGGACGATGCCGACCAGCGCGGACAGCTTTTTGGCGGTGAAGGTGGAAATTTTTTGGTTAAACGTATCGAGAAAAAGCGCCAGATAGTTTTTGAGATGCTTTAATTCGGCGAGCACCACCTCGCCCGCGAACTGTACCGAGCGTTTGACCTTTTCGTCGCATTCGGTTATGTTTACGTTTGTGAACGGGGAACGGTAAACGCCGCCGCACTCCTTTGCCGCAGCCTGCGCGGTCAAGAGCATATTTTCGTATTCGCTTAGCCTTTTCGCCGTCAGATTGTCGTAGAACGTGCTTTCGATATTGACGAGCTCGGGCGCGGACGCGTTGGCTAAATAATTTATTATGCCCTGATAGACCGACACGCCGAGACCGCGTTTTTTATGCAACGCCTTTAAGGGTCTGGACAACGTGTCGCGGTATTCCTTTAAGGTTTCGCCGTCGGCGATAAAACGCGAATCGTCGTACGCGCTTTTCAGCGCAAGCGTATTTTCAATAGAGCGCACCACCTCGCCCTTGTCCGCCTTGCCGCTGTGGAGTTCGAGGCAGAAATCGCCCAGCCCCACCTCGTCCAGACGTTTTTTGACCACCTGCAAAGCCGCCTGCTTTTCGGCGACGAACAGCACGCGCTTGCCCTTGTCCAAGGCGTTGGCGATTATGTTGGCTATGGTCTGGCTCTTGCCCGTGCCCGGGGGACCGTGCAATACGAACGTAGTGCCCTTTGCCGATTCGGCTATCGCGGAAAATTGCGAAGAATCGCAGGGCAACGGAGTCAGCACCTCCCCGGGGGCGGTGGAATCTTCGTCCGCGCCGCGCAGCTTATTTTCGGCAAATTTATTCTTATTTTCCAAAAGACTGCCGATTAGCGGATTGTCTTTATATACGGGCATATTGTCGCGCACGTCGCGCCATACCGCGTAGCCGGCGAACGTAAACTGAGCAAGATATACGTCCTCGTACACGACCCAGCCCTTCATATTAGCCGTCTTGGCGCGGAAAACCGCAAGCATCTGCGCGGGGGTAAGCTTCTGGTCTTCGAGCCCCCTTATATCTATGCCGAATTCCTGCTTTAAAAATTCCAGCAGAGTCGTATTGGGGTTATATCCCTCCCCCGGCTCCACCGTAACGCCCTGCGTCTTGGTGCGCTTGACCGTGACGGGCAGCAATACCGCCGGGGCGTACTTAAATTCCTTTTCGTCGCCGTGCTTCCATTTTAAAAACCCGAGCGCGAGATAGAGGGTGTTCGCGCCCACTTCCTCGTTGGACGCCCTGCCCTTTCTTATAAGGTTTTGGACAGCCTCGTTCATTAAAGCGTCTCCGCAGCACGCGCGGACGGTGCCGGAATTGAGCTCTATCCTGACGAGCTCGTTTAAATTTGCGAGGCTCGAATTAATTCCGAACGGCGCGACCTTATCAGATTTTTCCGCGCTTGCAAACATCGTCAAAGAATTTTTTTCCGCAATGCCGTCGGTAAAGGTTCCGAGGTCGGGAACGAGCAGATGTACGCAGTCGCGGTTGTAATGAAAGTTCAGCAGGTTGTTTTTCAGGGACAAATCCAAAAGACGTCTTTCCCAATTCCTGTCCTTGGAGGACTTCCTCGACAGCGACAGCTTATCCGCCTCGATAAGCTTTTCGGGCTTTGCCTCGTACGAGTAGCTGCTGTCGCTCAGAATTTCGTAAGAGGCGCCGCTGACCACCTTTATGGGCATGGGGAAAGTGCCGCCTATTCTGCAACGGCGGATATCTATGCACATTTCGAACGCTTCGGACTGCAACGCCGAAACAAAGTGCGAAGCCGCCGTCGCGTAGCTTGCGTTTTTATGGGCGAACAGGTCGTCGCAATCGACTATGGCGAGGTTGTTCACGCCCGACGAAACGTAGCGCTCGATGACCGACATATCGTCCTGCAAGGGGGAGCTGAAACAGCCTTCGCAAAGCCATACTCCCACGCCGATCTTGTTTTTGCCTATAACTATTACGGGCGCGAATTTGGCGGCTTCGAGGCAGGAGGCGACGAATACCGCCATTAAAAGAGGGTTAGCCTTCTTTTCGGTGACGACGTCCGCCACGTTGCCTATTTTTACAAGCTCGGTGGGGTCTACGCCCTCTTCCCGTTCGATATTAAGGTTACGGACGGCGGAAAAAATCGAGGCGAACGCGAAGTTGAGGGAGTTTTTATCGTTGCCGGCATAGCCGCTCCACTCCTTGGAATAGCCCCAGGTTTTAAGCTGCAACCCCGCTTCCGCCAGAATTTTCTGGCAGTCGGAAAGGCGCGGACGGACGAACGCCGCGAGCATTTCGGCATTGCCGTTCAGCCCCGACCAGCTGTCCATAGAGACCGCCTTTACGGACGCGTCAATCGAACAGACGACGGTCTTTCCGCAAAACACGGTAATATTTACGGGGCAATCGCAGGTTTCGGACAAATCGGCGAGGAACTTGGGGTTGAGCAGGGGCGGCGTTTTAATTTCCAGACTGCTCTGCGCAGGCAGACGGTCCACCGCCACCTTTGCGGGCATAATCAATTTATTTCCGCCGGCAATCTGAATGACCAGACCCTCGATATCGTTTTCGCCGTTGTTGATTACGCGGAAAGATGTGAAAAGCGGAATACGGTTATAATACGTGGCGTAAGATACGCAATCCAATAAATCCGCGTCGAAATCGAGCGATTCGAATATTTCCTTTGCTTTTTTGTTTGCTGCCATATGACGTCCCCTAAATTAGATACAAATGAAAAATTACGGTTATATTATAACACTCCGTTACGCGCTTTTCAATAATTATTGACCGATTCGCTTAATTTCCGACAATCGCAAGGCGTTTTAACGCGCGCGTATAGGCGATATATTTTTCGTTGGCGGTCATATCGCCGTCCGCCACCGCGACCGCCGTAAATTCAAGCCCCTTACTTTCGTAGACGGTGAGAATATTTATCTTGCTCTTGGATATCTTTCCGCTTTCGCGTACGAGATTATAGCTCTTCCTAAGATAGACGGGCAGATTTTTTTCGCTGCATATCACAGCCCTGAGCCCCGTCTTTTCGGAGAGGAACGACGATACGCCGCGCGGAGATATGTGCGAAACTTCGGCTCCGCCGAGCCCGATAGCCTGCATTCTTACGTTGAGGTTGCCGCACACATACGAAACTATCTGGTTGGTGTTGCGGTAATTCAAATCGAGCGTATATGCGTCGAACGGCAGGCGCGACCAGTCGTCCATACCCCTGTAAGAGGTGATATTCTGCTTTAAATCGCCGAACACGTTGAATTTTGCGCCGTCGTTTACAGAGCGGAGCAACCCGTATTCGCAGGGAGAAATATCCTGCGCCTCGTCCACAAAGACGAACGAATACGCGGGGGTGAGCCTGAAACCCGTTTCGGTTAAAAGGCGGCAAAGCGCGTAGGCGTCGCCTTGCGCGAGCTTGTTCGCCACCCCGTACTTTTTCTTGGCTTCGCTAACCGTCTTTCTGAAAAGGTAACGGGCGAGCTCCAAGGTGTTTTCGCACTTACCTATTTTAACGAGGTCGCTTTCTCCGCGGACGACCTGCGCGAAATCGCAGGTGACGTCGAACAGGGAAGAAATTGTTTCGACCGTGACGATAGTCTTTTCTATTTCCTTTAAGGTTTCCTCGCGCTTGGATATCCTGTCGGGATAGGTGTATTCCACCCTGTCCTCTATGCGCTGTTTATAGCGTTTTAAGTCCTCTATCTCCTTACCGATTACGGTTTTAAGGTTATTCAAATCCGCCGCCGCGCCGTCGCATATGCGCACGGCGTTTACCCTTATAAAGCGCAACGCCTTGTAAAAGCTTAAAAGCTGTCTGAAAAAGTAATAGTAGCCGTCCATTCTCGGGTCGGTGCGGTTGACCCGTAAAAACTCCGCGACCTCCTCGACGCAATTAAAAAGCTCGCGCATGCGCTTGGTATACGCAATGCCGCCGTCGGGCTTTTCCTTGATTTCGCCCAACACGCAGCGGCGTACCCTTAACCCCGCGTTTTTTATTTTTTCGTACAGCTTCATCTGGCTGTCGGTCGCCTTTAAGATTGCGGCGACGAAGCCGTCGTCCTCCTCCTTGGGCAACATTCCGCGGATACCGTTATAGATATTTTTTAATTTTTTGCGCAAATCTTTTACGAACGCCTCGGAATAAATATATTTAAGATATTCGTCGGGCAGGGTCACGGAATAATCGACCTTGTCCTTCAAATCAATTCCGGCGCTCTTTAAAAGGCGGTAATAATAATTTTCAAGCGTGACGGTCTTGACCCTTTCAAGCTCCAATATCCTTGCGAGCTCGTCGATAAAGGCGTTGAAGCTGTCCGACGGGGTGATTACGAGCACCGACGACGGCTTTAAATTTTCGTCGTTATACAACAGATAGGAGAGCCTGTGGAGCAAAATCATTGTTTTGCCGCTTCCCGCGACGCCCTGCACTACAAATTCGGCGTCCTCCGGGGCGGTTATAATTTCGTACTGCTTTTCCTGAATGGTTTCTATTATGTCGCAGATTTCCTGCTTATCCTTGCGTGACGCGAGAATTTCCTTTAAAAACGGGTCGAAGATTACCGAAGCGTCGCGCCCCGCTATCTCCTCTTTGGAAAGATTGTCGCCGACGGACAGGTATTCGTTTTTAAAGTCCGCCACCTTGCCGCTTGCCGTACGGATAGCGCGGCGCAGCACAAGCTTGTAATTGAAATCGTTTATCGAAAATTCGAGCTTGCTCTTCTGGTAATACCGCCTTGCCAGCGGTGCGCGCCAATCGACTATCTCCAAGCCCTCGTCGCCGCGCTTGCCGATATAATATGAATTATAGCCGTCCTTGTCGTCTGTCAAATCCATACGCGCGAAATAGGGCTCGTCGAAAAAGCATTTATAGCTCTGCCGTTTCTGTTTGCAGGTCGCAATTAAGGCGTTGAGCTCTAAAACGCGCCTGTACTTTTCCGCGTCGTAATCGGAAGAATGGGTAAGAATAAACTTTTCGCTTTCCGCGTCCTTGATTTTTCGGGTCAGTCCGGACAGGTACAGTAATTTGAGCATGGAAAGAACGGCGGCGATATGACTGTCCTCCCACCGTTTTTGCGCTTCGTCGTCCAACAGCTCCAGATAAAACTGCTTATCTGCAAGCTTGTTGGGGTTGAGAATTTTTTTAATGTTCTCCAATTCGTCCATACAACCCTTCAACGCGGATATATAAAAATATCCCGCCGCTTAGCTTTTATATCTAAGTATAGCAGGATATTTAAAAAATTGCAAGGAAAATTTGTATTTTGGTTCAACGCGCCGTTTTAAACGCCGCTTAACGCGCTGACGGGTCTGTTTATATTTTCCGGCGCTTAGATTTGAATTGACTTATCGGGCGGTTCGTAGTATACTTAAATAAATTCTTTACTATGCGCGGCGGCAACACGTCTTTCGCGATACCGCGAAAGTTTTAAGGGTTCTTTAAGATGAAGATTGCAGTGTTTTCAGACAGTTTTTTACCGGGTCACGGCGGTACCGAACACGCCGTTTACGGAGTTTGCAAAGGTTTTACCGAGCTCGGGCACGAAGTTTTATTATTTGCCCCCGATTATCATTGCGGCCGTGAAATCCAAGAGTTCAGGGTATACCGGCTAAAAAGTATAAAGGTTACCGCCTCCGATATGGCGGCTCTCGTTTCGCTCGAATTAAAAAACGTCATAAAGATTGCCCGTGCGTTTGCGCCCGATATCATATATTACTGTTCCGCGTCGGGATTAGCCAAATGCGCTTTGAAAGCAGGCAAAAAGTTGGGCGTACCCACGGTTGCGACCATTCATACCAAGTTTAAAGAATCGTTTTACGACGCCACTAAAAGCAAACTCATCTCGTACATAGTCACTAAAAATCTCGTATCCAAGCTGAACAAAACGGATAAGGTCACCACCGTATCGCGCGATATGAAAAGAGAGTTGAAAGCATACGGTTATAAAGGCGAAGTCCAAGTTATTAAAAACGGCGTTCCGCACAAGTGTGAAAAGATTGAAAACGCAAATTGCGGTATCGACGGAACGGTCAACTTTATTTTTTGCGGCAGACTTGCAAAAGTAAAGAACGTGCAGTTCTCGCTGAAAAGCCTGTCGCTTCTTAAACGTGAAAAGAATTTTTCCGACTTCAAGTTTATTATCGTCGGGAAAGGCGATTATGAAAAAAAGCTGAAAAAACTTGTGCGTAAAGAAGGTTTAAGCGACAACGTCGAGTTTGCCGGTTATTATACCGACAGGAGCGAGTTAGACGCCCTATACGCCCGTGCGCATCTGCTGTTGTTCCCCTCCGTCTTCGATAACGACAGCCTCGTCATATTGGAAGCGGCGGATAACGGAGTCCCCACCGTCACGTTTAAAGATTGCGGTTCGGGCGAGAGAATAACGGACGGGGTAAACGGCTTTTTAACCGAAAACGACGTCAGAAAATTCGCCGAAAAAATCTATTCCGTTATCAACGACAAGGAACTTTATAAACGCGTAAGGCAAAACGTTCATACGATTATCGCTAAATCTTGGAGCGAAACGGCAAAAGAATATATCGCCGTTTTCGAAGAAACGTCCAAAGGTAAAAATTAAAAACAGTTATTCGCTTATTCGGGCGGCGACTTCTTCCTCCGCGGGGGCTTCCCCTCCGGCGGCAAGAGCGTTACCGTCCGTTTTGTTCAACCTTGTAAAGTACGTTATCGTCAAGCCCAAGGTCACGAGTATCGCCGCCGCGTCCGCCACGGGGGCAGACCAGAGTATGCCCTCTATGCCCATTGCAAGCGGCATTGTACAGATAAGCGGAATAAAGCACACTATATCGCGTATAAGCGAGGCGATAACGGCGAACACGGGCTTGCCGACCGCCTGAAAGAATATCGACGACATTTTAATAACGCAGGTAAACGTGACGAACATCAAAAATATTCTGAACGTCTTTGCGCCGAATTCCCAATACATATCCTCGGGAATACCTTTAAGCGTTTCCTGCGTGGGCGCGCCGAATATGCCGACCACCGCGTTGGGGCAGGCTTCGAACAGCACGGTAAAGAACAACGCTACCGCAACGGTGCTTAAAAGTATATATAAGTACAGCTTTTTAACTCTTTTATAATTACCCGAGCCGAGGTTGTAGCCTATAATCGGCTGACACCCCAGCACAATGCCGACGACTATATTTATTACGACGGTAAACACCTTGCTTTCGATACCGATTATTGCTATCGGGATATCTGCGCCGTACTGCGACCCGTAGCCGTACTTCGCAAGCATTATATTGCATACGAGCGAAATGATAACTATGGTCATCTGCGTAATAAAAGACGAAATTCCGAGCTTTAACGCAGGCAAAACCGCCTTGAAATCGGGGATAAAGCTCTTTAAGGTAAGGCGGAAAGTCTTTGTGCGGAAGAAATAAATCACCGATACCGCAAACGAGACGACCTGACCTATTACCGTTGCCCATGCCGCGCCCGCCATACCCATTTTGAAGCCGAATATAAAAGTCGGGTCGAGGGCTATATTGACGAGCGCCCCCGACAGCATCGAAGCCATAGACCACCCGGGCGCACCGTCCGCGCGCGCCACGGCGTTCATCATGTTAGACAGCATATACACGGGGAAAAATCCGAGAATTATGTTGAAGTATTCGACCGCATACCCTATGCTGTTATCGGACGCTCCGAACAGATACAGAAGCTGCGTTTTGAGCGGATAGAACACCGCCATAAGCACGCAGCTGCAGACAAGCGTCAGAAGCATTCCGTTGCCCACGCTCTTATGGGAAGAGCTTGCGTCGCCCTTACCCTGACAGATATTCAGATACGCCGCACAGCCGTCGCCTATGCACCAGGCAAACGCCTGCGCTATGATGAATATAGGGAACACGACGCCCGTCGCGGCGTTACCGAGCATAGACAGCTCGCTGTTGCCTATAAAGATTTGGTCTACTATATTGTAAAGCGCGCTGACCAAAAGCGAGAGTATGCACGGTATGCAGAATTTGAGCATTAATTTACCGAGCTTCGCCGTGCCCAAAAATTCGCCGCCGCTCTCCTCCCGTTCGGAACGCCTGTTTTTTCTTTTCATTTCACACCTCCGGCTTTTTATAATACCGCCTTAAACCCGTGAACAGACAAAAAATAAGGCGTAAAAATCCGGTCGGAATTTTTACGCCTATTCAGCTGTTCGACTTATAAATCTTAACAAAATAATTAAATTTTGTCAAACGATTTTTTTAAATTATAGCCGTTCTTTTACTCCCACTCGATGGTTGCCGGGGGCTTAGAGGTGATGTCGTAAACTATCCTGTTTACGTGCTTTACTTCGTTTACTATTCTCGTGGAGATCGTTTCGAGGACGTCGTACGGAATACGCGCCCAGTCTGCGGTCATCGCGTCGAGAGAGGTCACGGCGCGGATACCCACCACGTTTTCGTAAGTGCGGAAGTCGCCCTGCACGCCTACCGTCTTGGAATCGGTGATAACCGTAAAATACTGCCAGATTTCCGTATCCAGCCCCGCGCGCGCTATCTCCTCGCGGAGAATATAGTCGCTGTCGCGCAATACTTCGAGCTTATCCTTCGTGACTTCGCCCATAATTCTTATGGCAAGTCCAGGTCCGGGGAAGGGTTGGCGCATAACTACGTTTTTGGGCAGTCCGAGCTCGAAGCCGACCTTTCTTACCTCGTCCTTGAACAAATCGCGCAGGGGCTCGATAATCTCTTCGAAGTCCACCACGGAAGGCAGTCCGCCCACGTTATGGTGGCTTTTTATCACTGCCGATTTGCCCTTGCCGCTCTCTATTACGTCGGGATAAATGGTGCCCTGTACGAGGAAATCTACCTTTCCGATAGCCTTAGCCTGTTTTTCGAACGAGCGTATGAACTGTTCGCCTATAATCTTTCTCTTCTTCTCGGGGTCGCTTACGCCTTTGAGCTTTTCCAGAAAAATTTCGCCGTCGTCGGCTTTTATAAGGTTCATTCCCAAGCCGTCCTTAAAGACGGACATTACCTCCTCCGCCTCGAACTTTCTCAACAGCCCGTGGTCTACGAATACGCAGGTGAGCTTGTCGCCGACGGCTTTATGGACGAGGGTCGCCGCCACAGCCGAATCTACGCCGCCCGACATTGCGCAAAGCACCTTTTTATCGCCGATCTTCTCTTTCAGCTCGGCAATTTTATTTGCGACGAAGTTGGACATAGTCCAGTCGCCCGCCGCTTTGCAGACCCCGTATAAAAAGTTTTTAAGTATCTGCGTGCCCATAAACGTATGGTTTACTTCGGGGTGGAACTGTACGCCGTACAGCCCTCTTTCCGCGTCGCCGAACGCCGCGTAAGGGCAGTTGTCCGATTCGGCTATGCAGTCGAAGCCTTCGGGCAGCTCCGTAATTCTGTCCGTATGGCTCATCCAGCAGACCGCCTTTCCGGGCATTCCCTCGGTGAGGGGGGAACGCTTATACGTCGCTTCCGCCTTGCCGTATTCGGACGCGGCAGCCCTTTCGACCTTGCCGCCCAGAGTATACGCCATAAGCTGGCAGCCGTAGCAAATGCCCAGCACGGGCACGCCGAGGGAGAAAACGCCCTTGTCTATACGGGGGCTGTTCTCTTCGTATACGCTGTTGGGTCCGCCCGTAAAAATAATGCCTATCGGGTTGTATTCCTTGATTTTTTCAAGCGACATATCGCAGGGCACGAGGTCGCAGAAGACGTTGAGTTCGCGAACCCTGCGCGCAATGAGTTGGTTATACTGTCCGCCGAAATCGAGAATTAAAACTTTCTGATGATTCATTTTTATGCTTCCGTATCTGAATTTTTATAACAAGTTAGCGGAGGCTTGCGCCTCCGCGGTTTTATTTAAGCTTTGGGTGAGTAGTTGGGCGCCTCTTTGGTGATTGCGATATCGTGGGGGTGCGATTCCGCCAGCGACGCGGCGGTCATTTTTACGAATTTTCCGTTCTTCCTCAACGCCTCTATGGTGCCGTTACCCGTATATCCCATACCTGCGCGGAGACCGCCCATAAGCTGGAATATAATATCCGCAAGCGCGCCCCTGTAAGGCACGCGTCCTTCTACGCCCTCGGGCACGAACTTCTTCGCCTCCGTCTGGAAATATCTGTCCTTGCCGCCCTTCGCCATTGCGGGGAGCGAACCCATGCCGCGGTAGGACTTGAAGCTTCTGCCCTGATATATTTCAAGCTCGCCGGGGGCTTCCGAGGTGCCCGCGAAGAGCGAGCCGAGCATAACCGCGCTGCCGCCCGCCGCGATAGCCTTGACGATATCCCCCGAATACTTGATGCCGCCGTCTGCGATTATACGCTTGCCGAGCTTGTCCGCCTCCTCCGCGCAGTCCATAACCGCCGTGAGCTGGGGCATACCGATGCCGGCGACGATACGCGTAGTGCATATCGACCCGGGACCTATGCCTACCTTTACCACGTCCGCGCCTGCGGAGAACAAATCGCGGGTGGCTTCCGCCGTGACCACGTTGCCCGCGATTAAGGGCAATCCGGGGAATGCCCGCTTAGCCTGTTCCACATGCTTGATGATATTTTTGGAATGACCGTGGGCGGAATCCAGAACGACTATATCTACGTGAGAATCAACCAGCGCCTGCATTCTGTCGAGCATATCCACGGTAGCGCCGATTGCCGCGCCGACCAGAAGTCTGCCCTTTTTATCGGTCGCACGGTTGGGATACTGTATGGACTTTTCGATATCCTTTATGGTTATAAGTCCTTTAAGATAGCCGTTTTTATCGACTATGGGCAGTTTTTCTATGCGGTGCTTGCCCAGAATTTTCTGCGCCTCCCCCAAAGACGTGCCCTCGGGTGCGGTAATGAGATTTTCCTTGGTCATTATCGCCGAAATGGGCTGTGTAAAATCGGTTTCGAAGCGCAGGTCGCGGTTGGTCAGAATACCTACGAGCTTTCCGCCTTCGGTGATGGGAACGCCCGATATGCGGTATTTTTCCATTAAAGCGCGCGCCGCCGAAACGGGCTCCTGCGGAGTGAGGAAGAATGGGTCGGTGATAACGCCGTGCTCGCTGCGCTTGACCTTGTCAACCTGCGAAGCCTGTTCCTCTATCGACATATTCTTATGGATAATTCCCAGACCGCCTTCCCTTGCGATTGCGATAGCGAGACGGCTTTCGGTAACCGTATCCATTGCCGCCGACAAAAGGGGCACGTTCAAATCAATGCCGTCGCACAGCGTCGTGCTGAGATCCACGGTAGCCGGAACTACTTCCGACGCGGACGGAATCAATAAGACGTCGTCGAACGTAAGCGCTTCTTTAACGATTTTACTCATATTTTTCTCCTTTATATCTAACTTTTGTAGCGTATATAGCTTTCGTAAAGCGGAAACGCCCGTCTACGAGGGGGAAATTACGCCCCTTAGCATACTCTTTATATAATTGAGGTCGTTTTGTTCCTTGCTGTCTTCGGCGGTTATCGTTTCAAGCTCGGCGAGCATTACAGCCGCCGCTTCCGCGTCCTTTTCGTTTATTATCTTGACCGAAAGCGTCATAAGCGCGTTCCCGTACGGGAAACGGTTTCCGCCGTTAGCGTCCGACGCGAAGTCCACCGCATTCTGTATATATACTCTCCGCGCTTCCCCTTGCTCTGCAACCGCTTCGTTATAATAGGAAACGGACATCGACGACTGCACCCTTAAATTGTAATCGAAGCTGAAACCGAACTGGTCGCGGTACAGTCCGTTATAAAGTTCGTTGCGCTGCGAGCAGACCTTGGAATAATTATCGTCCCCCATAAGCATTTCGCCGTAATAGACGACGTTGCCGTCGTTCCCCGAAAGCACGCTGTCGTCGAAGCAACGCGCCAAATCGAAGCTGTCGTTGGTGTAAAAATAGCGCAGATTGGCGTATTTTACCGCCATACCGTAGTTACCCAGACTTTCCATAGCGGTAGCCATATGCTGCGGAAAGGCGAAATTGAAAATGGCGAAAGCGGCGATAACTATGCCGAGCAGTATTAAAACGGTTTTCACCGCGGTTTTTACGACAAGCTTTTGCACTTTCACCCAACCTTGACACGATAAGAAAATATTTTATATATTCTATCACGGCGGCAAAAAAAAATCAACTGTTTGAAACGGTTTATCATATTATAACTTTTCCGCAAATACATTTTAATATGAAAAAAAATTTAACGGCTTTTGTTTTTTGCTCCGCCGCGGCTCTTTGCGCGCTTTCGGGTCTTTCCGCCTGCAAAAAGAGCGTTGACTATAACGACTATATCTCCGAATACAGAAAGAGCGTTTATCTGTGCAGGGAGGACGGGTTCGAGTTGAAAATATTCTGCTCCGACAGGGAAACGCCCTATGCTCTCGACGGAATGAAGGGGAATATGACCTCCGTTACCGAGGTATATTATTCCTGCGGCGCGTCCCCCTCCTCCGTGGTCGTAGAGATAGACGGACAGGGCGGCGAAATGAGTTATATGTCGGTCACGGACAGCTTTTATTTAAGCTTTTCGGGCGACCTCGGCGACAGGCAAAGCGTTACGGTAAAGCTTGACGTAGACGGCAGGGAAAGCGAAACCGAAGTGAAAAACGTCTTTGAAAACGGAACCATTGACGCGCAGAGCGCTTTAAAATGCGTTACCGAATACGACGGCGAAACCTTCGGGCGGCTGGACAACGGCAATTATTTTTCGGGCGAAATCGCCGTGCGGCTTATCTACGACGACGGGTGCTATTATTACATAGGCGTCTGCGACAGGAATAAAAACGTAAAGGCGTACCTCGTGAACGGCGCCGACGGGCGGATAATCGCCGAAAGGGAACATACGGCGGAATAACAAACCGGCTTTGCGCCGCGTAAAACGGGTTTATACATAATGGTCAATTTTGGAATTGTCGATAACTTCAAGGTTAATATTAACTATTATTAAAATTTTTGTGCAAAAAAATATGATTTTTGTCGCATATTCGGCTTTTTGTGGATAACTTTTGCGCACTTTTGTTTTTTTATTATTATAAACAAGGTCAATGTTGATAACTTTTTGTGCATAAAACCGCCGTTTACGGGCTTTTATACATAATTTGCGGCAAGTTATCAACAATGCGCATACTGCAAAAACGAACAGCCGCCGCCCATAAACGGGCGGCGGCTTATAAATTTTTTTTCAGTCCTTAAAAAAGTCGCATATAATCGAATTCTGCACGTACAGATACTGCGGTTTTATACGCAGATAGCCGTTTTCTTCCTCTAAATATTCGGCGTTTTTTTCGAGGGCGGCGGCGTAAACGGTGCGGAAATCGCATTTAAATTCTTCACCGAAGGCGGCGACGTCCAGCCCCTTTGCCGTGCGCAGGGCGAGCATAACGCTCTCCTCCATAGCGTCCTCCCTTTCCACCTTTTCGCTGTCGATAACGGGGAAATGATTGGTCATAATGCATTTGAAATATTCGTCCAAATCGAAGGTGTTGGTAAAGCGCACGCCCTTGATATGCGAAGAAGCCGAAACCCCGAAGCCTATATATTCGCCCCTGCGCCAATAATTAAGGTTATGGCGGCTCTCTTTGCCCTTTTTGCAGAAATTCGAGACCTCGTATCTGATAAAGCCCGACTTTTCGAGTTCTTTGACCCCGGCTTCGTACATTTCGGCGACCTCGTCGCCTGTCGGCAGCTCGCCGTTAAGATAATCGGTATAGATAGGCGTGCCGTCTTCGGGGGTCAGGGCGTACATGCTTATATGGCTTGCGCCGAACGCCGCGGCTACCTGTATGGATTTAACCGCGTCGTCCGCGGTCTGCCCCTTTAAGCCTATCATAATATCGACGTTGAAATTTTCGCCGCTTAAAAGCTTGGCGCAGGTGACGAACTGGTTAAGGGTATGACATCTTCCCAGCTCCTCTAACTGGCTGTCCACCGCCGTCTGCAAGCCTACCGAAAAGCGGTTTATGCCAACCTTTTTATACAGCTCTATCTTATCCCTGTCCACCGTGCCGGGATTCATCTCTATGGTGATTTCCGCGTCGGGGGAGAGCTTGAAATACTTTTTTGCCGCCGCGACGAGCATTGCTATATAGCTTTCGTCGATGACCGACGGCGTGCCTCCGCCTATGTACAGGGTATCGAATACATAGTCTTTAAGCTCCTCCCGCCGCATAGCCATTTCGTGATAGACGCAGGTCATATAGCTTTCGGCAAAGCCGATTTTATCGGGATACGACGTGAAGTCGCAATACCTGCACTTCTGCCTGCAAAAGGGTATGTGAACGTAAATTCCGGGCATATACTTCTCCGTTAAAAGACGGGGGCGTTGTCAGTCGCCGTCGTTGGTCTTTAAAATCTGCATAAATACTTCCGAGGGCACCTCTACCGAGCCGATAGTGCGCATACGCTTTTTGCCCTCCTTCTGCTTTTCCAGAAGCTTCTTTTTACGGGTGATATCGCCGCCGTAGCACTTGGCAAGCACGTCCTTGCGCATCGCTTTGACGGTTTCCCTTGCGATTATCTTTCCGCCCACAGCCGCCTGTACGGGTATTTCGAAAAGCTGGCGCGGAATGGCTTCTTTAAGGTTTTCGCAGAGCGTTCTTCCGCGGTTATACGCGCCGTCCTCGTGCACGATTATAGAGAGCGCGTCGCACACGTCGCCGTTTAACAGTATGTCGAGCTTGACCAGCTTAGAGCGTTCGTAGCCCGAAAATTCGTAGTCGAAGCTTGCATAGCCGCGGGTGCGCGACTTGATTTTATCGAAAAAATCGAAAATAATTTCGTTCAGCGGCATTCTGTATTCCAGCTTTACGCGGTTGGAATCGAGGTAGGTCATCTGCTCGAAAACGCCCCTCTTATCCCTGCATAAATCCATAACCTGCCCCAGATATTCGGGCGGCGAATAGATATCGGTGTGAACAATCGGCTCTTCCATATATTCAATTTCGGAAGTCGGCGGCAGGTGCGACGGGTTATCGACGAACACCTCGCTGCCGTCGGTTCTGATAACGCGGTAGCTTACAGAAGGGGCGGTGGTTATGATGTCCAGGTTGAACTCCCTCTCTATCCTCTCCTGTATAATCTCCATATGCAGAAGTCCCAAAAAGCCGCAACGGAAGCCGAAGCCCAGCGCCTGCGAGACGTCCGCCTCGAACGAAAGCGCCGCGTCGTTGAGTTGAAGCTTTAAAAGCGCCTCTTTAAGATCCCCGAATTTGCTGCCGTCGAGCGGATAAATGCCGCAGAATACTACGGGCTGTACCCGTTTATAACCCGGCAGCGGCTCGGCGGCGCGCTCCTCCGCGTTGATAACCGTATCGCCGACCGCCACGTCCTGTATGGACTTTATGGAGGCGGCGATATAGCCGACCTCGCCCGCGGTCAGTCCGTCCTTGGGCAACATCGAGGGCGCGAACACGCCCGCCTCGGTTACCTCGTACACCTTGTCGGAGCGGAAAGTCGTGATTTTATCGCCCACGCCCACCTTGCCGTCCTTTAACCGCACGAAGAGTATTACGCCCTTATAATTATCGTAATAGCTGTCGAAAATGAGGGCTTTCAACGGCGCGTCCCCGTCGCCGTCGGGGGGCGGAAAATATTTTACGCAGGCTTCGAGCACGTCCTTTACGTTAGTGCCGTCCTTAGCGGAAATCAGGGGCGCGTAAGACGCGTCCAGACCTATTACGTCCTCTATTTCCTTTTTAACCTCCTCGGGGCGCGCTGAGGGCAAGTCGATTTTATTGATTACGGGCAGAATTTCGAGATTGTTGTCTAACGCGAGATAGACGTTCGCAAGCGTCTGCGCCTCTATTCCCTGACTTGCGTCAACTATCAAAATCGCCCCTTCGCAGGCGGCTAACGAACGCGAAACCTCGTAAGTGAAGTCCACGTGCCCCGGCGTATCGATGAGATTGAAGATATACTCGTTGCCGTCGTCCGCGTCGTAGAACATCCGCACGGGGGTGAGCTTTATCGTTATACCCCTCTCCCGTTCTATGTCCATAGAGTCCAAAAGCCGGTCTTCCATATCCCTTTTGGAAACTTGCCCCGTAAGTTCCATAAGCCTGTCCGCCAAGGTGGACTTGCCGTGGTCTATGTGCGCTACTATGCAGAAATTGCGTATAAGTTGGTTAGGCTTTTTCATACAACACAATTATATATAAAAGGCGCAAAAAAGTAAATAAAAATCGGCGTTCTTTTTACGGACGCCGACGACGATTTTGCGGATTGTCAAATTGACTGCATACCCGACGGGGGATTGCCGCGCCGGAGCGTTATGCGGTTAAAACGCCGTCCGCCGCCTTTTTTATGTATTCGAGAAACTGCGCCTTGGGTAACGGACGGGAGAAATAATAGCCCTGTATGTAGTCGCAACCCAATTTTTCGAGCGCGGTCAGCATCTCTTTGGTCTCTACTCCCTCCGCCACAATCTTATATCCGAGACCGTGCAACATCGGCATATAGTGCTTTAAAATCGGCGCGTACTTCTTCGTGCTCATATACGCCCAGACGAGAGATTTGTCGAGCTTGACTATATCGAAGGGGAACTTGATTAAGTATTCCACCGAGGAGAAGCCCGAGCCGAAGTCGTCCAGCGAGAGCGTAAAGCCGCTCCCGTGCAGTTCTTTAAGCCTCGATTGCAGCTGCATCGACGACTTTGCCGAAGCCGTTTCGGTCACCTCTAAATTGACCATGCTTTTGGGCACGTCGTACCGCGCCAATATGCCGTTGATATCCTCGATTATTTCCGGGTGGATACACTGGATAACCGAGAGGTTGACGTCGATAAAGTCGATGCCGTAATTCTGCGGTTTGTCCTCGTTTATGAACTTGCACACCTCTTCCATCACGAAACGCCCTATTTTAACTATCCTGCCCGTTTCCTCCGCAACGGGGATAAATTCGTCGGGTCCTATTACGCCGAGCTCCGCATCCTTTAACCTTATAAGCGCTTCGCAAGATTTTATGCGCTTTTCGCCGACCGAATATATAGGCTGATAATAAACCTCGAAACCGCCGCAGTTTAATGCGTTCTGTATGGCGTACTCCACCTGCTCCCTGCGGTGAGAGTTCTCCAAAACCTCCTTATCGGCGACGAGAACCTTATCCGAAGCCGTGGCTACGGAGCGGTAGTATTTTAAGATTTTCTCTATATCGGAAACGCTGTCGGTCACGGACGGCATGGGAATCAAACAGCCTATATAGGTTATGCGTATCTGCGTGCCGTTTATCGCCAGCGGCGCTTCGAGCGCCGCCTTACATTTGGGCTCGAACTGCCCGTATTCGCTTTCGTTTTCGAAGTTGATCGCAAAGCGCGCGCCGCCCATGCGGAAAAGATATTGGTTTTCCGGCAGGACGCCCTGTATGCGCGTCGACGTTTGCCTTAATACGGAGTTGCCGCCTTTGACCCCGAACGTCGCGTTTATAACCGGCATGTTGCAGATTTCAAAGACGTACACGAGGACGGACCTGCCCGAGTTCAGTCTTTCGTTGGTGCGGCGTTGGTAAGCGCTTTGGTTGAACGTACCGCTTACCGGATCCAACCCCTCCTCCGGACGCTGGAGCGTGATGTATGCGAGCAAAACGGCAACCGAAAGCGTGAACGTGCTTATCTGTATCTGCTGACCGACGACGCCGAATGCGAGCAGTAACTGGAAAACGTCCGCCACGGCGTTGAAAACGCTGAATAAATATACGTTAAGACACTGCAACGAACTTAAATTTTGCCTGTTGCGGACGACGAGCGCAACGCTGCACACCGTCGCCGCAAGCTGAACGCCGTATAATATGGAAGCGTAAACGCCGCCGGCAATTTGCGCCACTCCGAATATCGACAGAGCATAGAGCAACAGCCCGACCGTCATTAAAACGCAGAACACTGCCGACGCTATAAAGCACCAAAGCGGACCTTTAAAATTTTCGTTTATCATTTTAACGACGTAGATAAAAAAGACGACGCCGGCAAGATTGTAGAACAGCGCGTACAGAATTTTAAATGCGTTGCAGACCGCGGACGGCATATAGAACACTGAGCCCAATACGTTGAGCAGGCTGAATACCGAACCCGACAGCGAGCACGCCAAAATCACGTAAAAGAGATTGGTCGGGGCGTTTCTTATTTTTTTGTTTATTGCAAAGTTGATAAGGACGATTGCGTTTATTACGATAGCGCAAAAATCAAAGCTGCAATACGGCAGATTTTGTATGCCGACGTCTGCCAACTGCTGAAAAAGCATAATCCTTGCTCCTTTACAAAAAATTTGACGGCGTTAAACGCGTACAAACCGCCCTTAACACCGTCAATTATATCAATTATGTTTAATAATTTCAACTAAAAATTATATCCGTTGCATAAAATTTGCAGAAATTTATAATTATTCGGTAATTTCAGTTTACCGTCGCAAGACGGGCGCAAAGCTCGGGCGACGACAAAACCGTACAGCCGCCTATCACGGACGCAAGCGACGGCTCTTCGCAGACGTTCACGGGCACTTCGAGCTTGTCGGAAACGTATTCGGGAAGCCCGTCAAGCTTGGAAAGTCCGCCCGAAAGGTATACGCCGCCCTCCGCCACCGCGGAGGAAACCTCGGCGGGCAGCTCAGAAAGGACGGTACGCACATACTCGCAGATTTTATCGACGTACAGCTTTATAACCTCCTCCAAATCGTAGGAATTTACCGCCGTCTGCGAGGGGTTGCCCGTCCTCAAATCCCTGCCGCCCACGACGAGGGTTTTGTTGTCGTCCCCGATAAGGCTGCCGACGGTATTCTTCAATTTTTCGGCGGTGTTGGCGCCGATGCGGACGGAGAATTTGTCCGCCATCAAGTCCATAATATGTACGTCTATGTTGCCGCCGCCGAGATTGACGGTAAAGCCCGAAATAATTCCGTCGAGCGAAAATACCGCCATATCGGTTTTGCCGTAGCCCAAATCCACGCAGAACACGGGCGAGGTGTCGGACAGCGTCACGTTATGACCGAGAACTGCGGCGTAGGGCGTCCGCGTGAAATACGCCCTGCCTATTCCGCAATCAGCCGCAAGGTCGGCGTATTTGCGCCTTAAAGACGCGTCCGCACTGCACGGAACGACGAACATTACCTCGGTCTTTAACGCCTTGCGCGGCGTAATTTCTATCTTTTCCAGAAAATATTTAAGCAAGCCCGCCAAAAGCACGGGATAGACTATGTCCCCCTCGTAGACGGGGTTGACTATCTTCGTACCCTTTGCCGCCTTGCCGGAGAGCTCCCTCGCGGTATCGCCGCAGGCTTTTATGTTCAACGCGCCGTCCCCTTCCGACACGGCGACGCACGTCGCCTCGGACAGCACGACTCCGCAACCCAACATATATATTTTAGTCGTCCACGACCCTATGTCTATTACAAGTCTGTTCATATTTATTTTCCAAAATCATTAATTTGCCTTTAACGCTTCCGACGCCAGCCTTCTGACAAGCCCGACGGGCAAGCCGACCACGTTCGTGTAACTGCCGACGTAGGAGCGCACTATGCCGCCGTCCTGTATGCCGTAGCTGCCCGCTTTATCCATGGGGGAGCCGCTTGCGACGTAATCACGGATAAACCTTTCGCCGAGCACGTTGAAGCTCACCTCGGTTATCTCCACGCCGCTAAGCGTTTTATAGGGCGAACGGACGCACACGCCCGTCATAACCCTGTGGGTCTTGCCCGAAAGGGCTTTAAGGGTGTTTACCGCGTCGTCCTTATCCGACGGCTTGCCTAAAATTTTATCGCCGAACACGACCGCCGTGTCGCAACCTATTACGAGGCTGTCGGGGTGCGCGGCGAACACCTCTTCGCACTTATTCGAAGCGAGAGCCGCGACAAATCTTTCGGGCGGAAGGCTTTCGTCCGCCTCCTCCCGTCCGTTTGCGGGTATGACTTGAAAGTCCGCAAAGACGCGGCTTAAAAGCTCTTTGCGCCTCGGCGAAGCGCTGGCTAAAATAATATTCATAATTTTTACGCGGCGGCAAGCCGCCGTCGGGGTACGTTTCGCCCGTCAAATACAAATGCCGCTTTACGCGGCATTTAGTCTTAAAGAATTTCCAGATTTTTTCGGAATGACTTTTTGAACTCCGCGGAAGCCGTCATCGCGTCGCGTATTTCCAAAGTGGCGTCGCCCTCGACCTCCGTCTTCATTATTACGGAATCGCCCAGAATATCGCAGTTTATGCCCTTGACGACGCCCGCCATGCTTCTGTCCAGACTTTCCGCTATGCGGAGCATTACGCCGAGCCGCTTTACTATTTCGACGTCGTCCTCCTGCAAGATATCGCGGTAGCGGTTCCATTCGTAGGCGTTTATGTCCTCTTTTTTATGGCAGCACGCCGTGAACGCCGCGAGCACGATTTCCCTGTGGGTTACGCCGTACAGCGTGGAATTGAGTATCATATAACAGCTGTGGCGCTGGTGATTGTAATACTTTATGCGCATACCGCAGTCGTGCAGGGTAGCCGCGATTTTCAACACTTTAAGATACTGACGGGGGAACTTGTGTAATACGCGCAACTGTTTGAAGAGCTGTACGCTTAAATTTACGACGTGTTCGACGTGCTTTTCGTCGCAGTCGTAATACTTGACAAGCGTGGTCAGCGAATAATTCATTACGTCGGAAATGGGTTTGTCTATCGTCGAAGGAAGGGTCTGGTTGAACATAATGCCTTCGCGCAAGCCCGAGCCGGAAATTATGAAGCTTTCGAAATTGAGCTTGTTTATAAACGTCTTTATTATGGCGAGCGCCGCCGGAAGTATGTCCGCGCGCTCGGCGGAGAGCCCCTTGATTTTCTTCTTTTTATCCAAATCCAAGACCTTAATCATATCGTAGACGGGATAAAAATCTTCCGCGGCGAGGCGGAAATTATGCACGGTGTCCAAGGGATACTTATGCACCATTTTGCTTATTTTGAAGAGGTTGCGGAAAGAACCGCCGACGCCTATGAGCTGGGTGTCGGGGTCGATTTCGTTCAGCCATTCCACGCCGTTTAACTGCGCCGCGAAGAACTCCTCCATCTTAGCCGCCTGCTCCTCGGGCTTCAAGCCCTCTGCGGCGAACTGGTCGGTCAGCGTGACCGCGCCGAAGGGCAACGTGGCGTAATTGAGCATATTCCTGCGGTTATAGTAGATAAGCTTGGTGCAACCGCCGCCTATTTCGAGAATGATGCCCTTGGGTATGTCCATAGTGTTTATAACGCCCCTATATATAAGGGTGCACTCCTCTTCGGCGGACAGAACGCGCAGCTTGATTCCGCAGCTCGTCTGAATTTCGTCGAGGAACGAACGCTGGTTTTTGGCGCGGCGCACAGCCTCGGTCGCAACCGCGATGATACGGGTTACGCCGCTTGCGTCGCACAGCCTTTTGAACATACGCAACGTCTTGATCGTTTCGGCTACGCGTTGGGGCTTTAAAAAGCCGTCGCGCTCCATATCCTGACCTAACCTTACGCTTTCTTTAAGCTCGTCCACGACCATAAAATAGCCGTCCTCGAAGAGGTTTACTATGACAAGTCTCGCGGAATTGGAGCCGAGGTCGATGATGGCTAACTTTTCCAAAATTTTATTCTCCTTAACCGGGCTCGGACTATTGCCCGAATTATAGTTAAAAACTCAAAAATAAGCAGAAAAAATATTTTTTCCACTGTAAGGGATTATACCACCGACGGCACGTTTTGTATAGATGTTTTTAAAATTCTTGTGCAATTTGCACAAAATTATTTTATGGCGGAAAGTACTTGCGGTAAAAATCAACCGCCGTTTTCGGTACGGCGGCGCACGGCTTGAAAATTTTAAGCCGTCTTGAAAATTTTAAGCCGTAAGTTACAAATCGGCTATGCGCTTATGGGTTAAGGGGCAGACGAA
>CAZUYN010000008.1:0-1585 GCA_964624495.1 uncultured Clostridia bacterium | reverse complement strand
TTTAAGCCGTAAGTTACAAATCGGCTATGCGCTTATGGGTTAAGGGGCAGACGAATTCGGGGGCGATTTCCTTTAACGGCGTTATAACGAAGCCGCGGTTAAGATAATCGGGGTGGGGCACGCACAAGCCCTCTTCCTCTATTATTTTATTGCCGAAAAAGATTATATCTATATCCAGCGTTCTGTCGCCCCAGCGGACGGTGCGCACTCTGCCGGCCTCCGCCTCTATGCGGTGAATATTGTCCAGCAGCTCGCGGGGGGTCAGAAGGCAGGTCACGACTGCGGCGCAGTTGACGAACGCGTTTTTAGCCGTGCCCCCGTACGGCTCGCTTTGTATAAAGCGCGAAGTTTTTATAACCTCTATCCCGTCCACCGCCGCCAGCCTTTCGAGCGCGAAGCCGAGGTTTGCGCCCCTGTCGCCCTCGCTCGAACCCAAAGATAAAATAACCGTGTTGCGTTCCACCGTTGCGGTAACCGATACGTCGCCGAAAGGCACCGGCACGGGCGCCTGCGGCTTGTGCACGGTTACCGAAACCGAGCTTATCTGCGGATAAGCCTTTACGATTTGCTCCGCCGCGCCGCGCGCAAGACGTTCTATCAGGTTAAAGCCGTTCCGTTTGCAGTAACCGGCGACCATTGCGCATACGTCGGCGTAATTGACCGCGTCGTTTACGTCGTCCGATTTCGCCGCCGCGTTTATATCGCAGTCTATCGCGACGTCGAACACGAACGGCTGCGGATTGGACTTTTCGCTTTCTAAAACGCCGTGGCAGGCAGAAACCTTTACGCCTTTTATATCAATCGCGCCCATAGACCTCTTTAATAACCTCCGCGTTTTCTTTTACGTCGTGCACCCTTACGAACAAAATTTTTTTGCGCGCCGCCAGCCTTGTCGAATCCAGCGTGGCTTCCAGCCTGTCCTGCGGAACGCCGCCGAACAGCGATTTGCGGCTTGTGCCGAGCAAAAGCGGATAGCCGAGAGAGGAAAGCTCGCCGTAATGTTCAAGAAGATATAAATTCTGCTCCCTGTCCTTTGCGAAGCCGACGCCGCCGTCGAGACAGATTTTTTCCTTACGGACGCCTGCGGACAACGCCTTATCTGCGGCTTTGCCGAGAAATTCCTCTATCTGCGGCATAATTTCGCCCCGCAATTTCTGCGCGGCGTTGTGCATTATACAGACCGCGCCGTCCGCCCGCGCGACGGTCTCCGCCATTCCGTCGTGCGAAAGCCCCCATACGTCGTTGAGCATATCCGCGCCGAGCGCGAACGCCGCTTTCGCGACCGACGGATAATAAGTATCCACCGAAACGGGGATATCGAAATTTTTCTTGATTGCGGCAAGCGGCTTTTCGAGGCGCGAGAGCTCCTCCTCCGCCGATACCCCGACGTAGCCCGGGCGCGTTGACTGTGCGCCTAAATCTATTACCGCCGCGCCGTCCTTTATCGCCTTTTCCACGCGGAAGAGAGCCTCGTCGCTTTTTACGCGGCTTTCGGCGTAAAAGCTGTCCGGCGTTAAATTTATTATCGCCATTACATAAGTATAATTTTCAAACGTACGGCCGGCTATAACCATAATTTTTACTC